>CAZCXJ010000083.1:4092-9671 GCA_964502585.1 uncultured Candidatus Halobonum sp. | reverse complement strand
GTCCCGCTCCCGGGTGGTGTTTCACACGAACCAACAGTTCATGAAACGTCGATAGGCTCAAGACTCCGTCGGCTCGAAAGTAGGATGCCCCTACCCGGGTGTGCCTTCCGATTCACGCCCTTTTTGACCGGGCCGCCGGTAACCGGACGCAATGGACGAGGAGATCCGTGAGCGGATCCGCCACGAGGCGGAAAAACACGCGTTGTTCAACGCCCTGAAACACGACGCGAGCCCGGAGGTAGGGGCGATCATGGGGCCGCTGATGGGTGACAACCCCGCGTTCCGGGAGTACGGGGACGAAATCCCGGACGTCGTGGCCCCGGTCGTCGAAGAGGTGGCCGGACTCCCGCCCGAAGAGAGACGCGAGCGGTTGGAGTCAATCGCGCCGGAAATGGTCGCGGAGCTGGAGGCGGAAGACGAGACCGACGAGTGGCCTCTCCCGGAGTTACCCCGGGCGGACGCGTACGACCAGATCCGGATGCGGTTGGCCCCGAATCCGAACGGTCCGTGGCATCTCGGGAACGCACGGATGCCGTCAGTCATCGGGACCTACAAACGGCTCTACGACGGCTGGATGCTTTGTCGGTTCGACGATACTGATCCCGAAACCAAGCGCCCGCAGCTTGACGCGTATGAATCGATCCTTGACGCGATCGCGTATCTCGGCTTCGAACCAGATGAGGTTCTACGGGCATCCGATCGGTTGGAGACGTACTACGAGTATGCCCGCCGACTCATCGACCGAGGCGGTGCATACACGTGTTCGTGTCCGGCCGAGCACTTCCGGGGTCTCAAAGCCGACGGGGAGCCTTGCGACCACCGCGACAAGAGCCCGGGGACGGTGCGAGCGGAGTTCGACGGAATGGTTCAAGGAGAATATGATGCGGGGGAAATGGTGCTCCGTGTCCGAACCGACATCGGGCACAAGAACCCCGCCCTACGAGACTGGGTCGCGTTCCGGATGGTCGATACCCCACATCCCCGGCCTGAGGCGGCCGAGTACCGGTGCTGGCCGATGCTCGACTTCCAGTCCGGGATTGACGACCAGTTGACGGGGATCACCCACATCATCCGCGGGATCGACCTCCAGGACTCCGCAAAGCGGCAGCGGTTCGTCTACGACTACTTCGATTGGGATTATCCCGAGGTTCTCCACTGGGGGCACGTACAACTGGAAGAGTACGACATCCAACTCTCGACGTCGAGCATCAAGGAGAAAGTCGAGGCCGGGGACCTCACTGGCTGGGACGACCCACGGGCCCCCACGGTCGCAAGCCTCCGGCGTCGGGGGATCAGTGGCGAGGCAATCGTCGAAGCGATGGTCGATCTGGGGCTGTCGACCAGCGATGTCGACCTCGCCATGTCGACGATCTATGCACATAATAGGGAACTTATCGACGACCAAACCGACCGACGGTTCCTTGTTCGAGACGGGGTTGAAAAGCGGGTGGTTGGCGGTCCGGACGCGGGGACTCCGCCGTTACATCCCGACCACGAGGAGCGAGGGCGCCGACAGATACCGGTCGAAAGCGGTGTCCTGATAGAACCGGACGACGTCCCGCCCAACGGCGACCGAGTCTGGTTGAAAGGGTATGGGTGCGTCCAGCACACCCGCGACGCATTCGAATACCTCGGCGAGGACCTCACGGCTGTTCGGGAAGAGGGCGTACCGGTGGTCCACTGGGTCCCGGCGGATGACACCGTCGGGGTGCGCATGCGGACGATGGATGGGGATGTTGCCGGACAGGCAGAGCCGGGGTTCGCCGAATACCAGTCGGGGACACTCGTTCAGTTCGAACGGGTGGGGTTCGTTCGGGTTGACGCTCCTAGTGAGACGGGAAGCGGCGAGGAGGCCGTCGTCTACTACGCTCATCCGTGAGGGTAGAGGTTTGATACGGGTTCAACGACTACGCAGCGTATGCCGACCGTGTCGGACACCTACATCGAGAACAGGGTTCGGGTTCAACCGAATGACACCAACAACTACGATTCGGCCCACGGCGGAAACGTCGTCAAGTGGATGGACGAGGTCGGAGCGATGTCGGCGATGCGACATGCCGGGGAAACGTGCGTAACGGCGCGAATCAACCAACTCAGTTTCGAGCGTCCGATCCCGCGTGGAGATGTCTGTGTCATTGAATCGTACGCCTACGACGCGGGGCGAACGAGCGTACGCGTCCGACTCCGCGCGTTCCGCGAAGAGCCCCGGACGGGCGACCGAGAACAGACGACCGACTCGCATTTCGTGTTCGTCGCCGTTGACGAAGAGAACCGTCCGACTGAAGTGCCCGAACTCAGGGTGGAGTCGGAGCGGTGCGAACGACTCCGCAAGGAGGCACGAGCCGTCGAGAACGGGTGAAGATGTCCTCTCCAAGAGAAGCCGGTGTTGGAGGTACGCAGACCGGGCCGGGAGGGATTTGAACCCCCGACCGACGGATTAAGAGTCCGTCGCTCTGCCTAACTGAGCTACCGGCCCGCGAGCACGGATAATGTCGTCGGGGTCAAAGGGTTTCCGTTCCATTGGTCCGATGTCGGACCGCCGCCGGACGCCGAATGGACGGCGTTAAGTCTCCGCTCCTGGAAACCGCAGACATGAGCGTCGGCGACTCCGCCCTCACAGACGTCACGGCGTCCACCATGTCGCGGTACGCGATTCTGGGGTGTGGAAGCGTTGGCCATGCAGTCGCCGACGAACTCGCCAGTCGAGGGAACGATGTGATCATTCTCGACAAGGACCAGTCGCGCGTACAGGCACTTCGGGACCAGGACCTCGACGCACACGTGCAGGACATCGCTGACGAGAGCGTGGCCGAGACTGTTTCCGACCGTGAGGTCGTCCTGATCCTCTCGTCGGATATCGGGGCCAACAAGGCGGCAGTCCAAGCGATCCGCGCAGCTAGGAATAACCCCTACATCATCGTTCGGGCCTCCGACCCGGTCAGCGAGGAAGAACTCGGGGAGCTGGGGGCGGACGTGGTCATCAACCCCTCGACCGTGATCGCTGACTCGGCCCTGCGTGCCCTGGAGTCCGGTGAACTGGAGTACAAAGCACGACAACTGGTTGAGTTGCTCGGAGGCATCGACGGGAAACTGGCCATCATCGCCCACGACGATCCGGACCCGGACTCGATCGCAGCGGCGGTAGCACTCCGGGCGGTCGCGGGTGCACAAGACGTTGAAGCCGACGTGCTCTACGATGGTGAGATCGGTCATCAGGAGAACCGCGCGTTCGTCAACACGATCGGGATCGACCTAACCCCTCGGGCGGAGGCACCGGCCCTCGACCAGTACGGCGGTGTTGCGCTGGTCGGGTACACAGGCGCCGACGGAAGTGACCTGGGCGTCGAGGTCGATATCTATATCGATCACACGGAACCGGCTGAGGGACTCGAAGCGAGGTACACCGACGTCCGCCCGAACGTGTCTGCCGCCTCGACCGTCCTCACGAAGTACCTCCAGGAGTTCGATCTCTCCCCTGACGAGACGGTCGCGACCGCACTTCTGTACGGGATTCGCGCGGAGACCCTGGACTTCAGGCGGGATACGACACCTGCTGACCTGACGGCGGCAGCCTATCTTCACCCGTTCGCGAACCACGACACGCTGGAACAGGTCGAGTCCCCGTCAATGAGCCCGGAAACGCTGGACGTCCTCGCGGAGGCTATCCACAACCGGGAGGTCCAGGGAAGCCATCTGATCTCGAACGCGGGGTTCGTCAGGGACCGGGACGCGCTCGCACAGGCTGCCCAGCAGTTGCTCTCGTTGGAAGGGATCACCACGTCGGCGGTGTTCGGCATCGCGGACGATACCATCCACCTAGCGGCCCGTTCGAAGGACGTCCGGATCGATATCGGTAACGTGTTGGCTGACGCCTTCGCGGAGATCGGGGAGACAGCCGGGCATTCGACCCAGGCGCACGTCGAGGTTCCGCTCGGGCTGTTCACCGGTATCCAAGCCACGGACGAAAACAGAGACACGCTCCTCTCGCTGACCGAGGAGGCTGTCCGACGGAAACTGTTTGACGCGCTGGGTGTCGAGGGCGGCGAGTCGACGAACGGGTCCTGAACGGGGTTCCTCCGAGGACCGTCCCCTATTTCCGATTTCCGAGTTTTGTCGCCCGGTCAGACGGCCGCTTCCTGAGCCTCGCCCGGCTCTTTCAGCCGCTCAACCACGTCGTTGATCAGGACAACGTCGCCAACGGATTGGACCCATCGGTAGGGGATCATGACACCCTGCCCCGGCCCGACCCGGGCTGCAAACAGATCGTCGTTCAGTTCTCCCAACGCCAGCCCGGTTACTTCCTGGCGTTCGAGGTCAAGGCGGACGTCTTCGACCTCGCCGACGAATACGCCGTTGTTCGAGTATACCTCCCGGCCGATGAGACTGGTGATCTCGTCCGATCCTCCCTCAAGGTTCATACACGCGAGCATGAGGTGTCAGGTCTTAAAACTCGGCCCCGACGGCGGACGTGCGTCTGACGCTGCAAACAGCGGGGGCCGATCGAGACGACCCCGGACCGGTCAGTTTGAGGGCACGAGTAGTTCCACGGGGTGGGCGACTGGCCGGTCGAGTAGATCGGTCAACTGCTCCGCGCAGGAGGTTCCTGGAGCGATGACCCGCCGATCGGTGCCTCCGAACTGGTCGGCGAGTGGCTCTCCAACGTCCATCGAGAGGTCGTAGTACTCGCTTTTGTAACCGAAGGAGCCGGCCATCCCGCAGCACTCAGTATCGGAAACAGCGATATCGTACCCGAGTCGGTCAAGCACGGCTACCGTATACTCGGACGCCCCGACGGTCCGGCCCTGACAATGCGGGTGGTACGCGAGAGCGGCATCTGGATCAGACGGGTCGACGCCTCGCAACCGTCCCGGGTCCGCGCCGTTTTCCAGACGACCATAGATATACTCGAGGACGTCGTAACTGGCTCCCGCCAACCGGGTGGCATCATCTTCGGGGAGAAGTCGGTCGTATTCCCGCCGGAACAGGGCGAGGGTACTCGGTTCGACGACGACGATATCACGGTCGGCCTGGACCTCCGGCAACAGCGCATCACGAACGGCCGCCGCTTTGGCTCGTGCCGTCCGGACCATTCCCTGGGAGAGTGGGGCCCGACCGCTGCCTCCGACCGGAGGGACCCGGACACGCACGTCGAGCGCCTCCAGGGCCCGAACCGCGGCTTTCCCCCGAGCAGGGTCGACGTAGTTGGTGTAGAGGTCCGGATAAAGGACGGCTTCACGCTCAGCTTGGGCTCCGGTCACTCGAGGCCCGCCTCGGCGTTCGAACCATTCCACAAGCGAAGTGCGGGCAAACGTCGGGAGCGGACGGTCGGGCGCGATCCCGACCGCCTTGTCGAGTACGGTTCGGATGGGGGCCGTTTCCAGGAGCCTGTTCGTAATCGGAGCCGTTCGACTTCCGATGCGGGCCAGGGTCTCGAAGTTCCCGAACACCCGCTTGGAGGGGGCCAGCCCACCCGGTTCGGAGTCCGGGGTGAGTCCTTCGACGAGCGGATCGAATCGGCTGGGGTCCCCCTCCCGCGTGATCCGGTCCCTGACCACCGTATTGATCCAGGGGATATCGAT
>CAZCXJ010000083.1:2465-3992 GCA_964502585.1 uncultured Candidatus Halobonum sp. | reverse complement strand
GACGCCTCGGAGGTCGGGTCGGCCGCGATCGGGACCTCGGGCTTCGAATAGTCGACGGGTGGAGAGGCGACCGGCGGAGTAAACAGAGACAAGTAGGAGGTGAGGTCCTGTCCTGTCCCAGACCGACCGATCAGTTCTGCGAAGGGCCGGAGGTCCTCGACCGTCGGGACCACTTTTTCGATTCCGGTGATGGCAACGTGAGTGTCGGGAACGACAACCGTCTTCCGGGCATTGCCCTCACTCGTCACTAAGGCTATGGTTCCTGAGTCCGCGGTCACGAAATTCGCGCCGGTCACTCCCACGTCCGCCTCTCTGATCCGTTCCAGCAGTTTCTCGCTGGCGAATCGTGTCAGTTCCTCGGCCGTCTCGGGGGGATCTTCCGGGTCGAAGTGAGCAGCGAACAACTGCGCAATAGATTCCCGCGTTTTGTGGATCGCGGGACCGACGATGTGAGAGGGCGCCTCGTCGGCCAACTGGATCACCCACTCTCCCAGGTCTGTCTCAGTGACCTCCATCCCGGCACGTTCGAGACCCTCGTTGAGCTCGATCTCTTCGGTCGTCATCGACTTGCTCTTGACCACACGTTCTGCGTTCTGGTCTGTACACACAGACCGGACATATTGCCGTGCGTCAGCAGCGTCGTCAGCGACATAGACCGTCCCGCCGTTAGCTTCGACCGATCCCCGGAGCGTGTCAATCAAGGCCGGAAGGCGCTCGATCGCGTCCTCTTTGATCGCTCGGGCCTCGGCTCGGGTCGACTCGTAATCGTCCAGTTGTGCCGTCGCTTCCTGCCGGGCACGGTTGAACAGGCGGGTGTTCGCGGCGACTGCGTCCCCTTCCGTTTCCAAGAGTTCACGAATCTCGGCGGCCGTCGTCTCTCGCGAATCGCTACCCACGTCACTCCCCCTCCCGTCGAGAACCCGACCTACCGGGATCACCGTCCGTAGTTTCGGGATCGAGAAGGACGACGTCAACGTCGCGAGGACCGTGGGCGCCTAGCACCAGTTCCCCCATGTCGGCCGTCGCGCTCGGACCGGTGGCAATCACGGCACTACGGCCCTGACGCAATCGAGGCGCGAGCGTTTCGAGCGCCTCGGCCAGTCCGGGATGGAGGTCGCGGCGACGGAGGACGGCAATATGCCGGTCCACGAAGAGACTCACCTCCTCCGTTCCGACAGGATCAGCCTCAAGCATCACGCTTCCGTACTCCGCGATCCCCAGCTCGGCGGAGGTGATTCCGGTCCGAGCGGCCTCGAGTTCCGCCGGCGTGGGTCCGACCTTGACCGAGTCCGGAAGCTCGACCCCCGTCAGGGGTACGCCCACGGCCGGTGGGTCAAGCAGATCACCGATGAGACGCCCGGCGGTATCCGGGGTCGCCCTGTGAAGCGTCGCGTCGTGTCGCTCCAAGCCCTCGCGAAAGGTCACGACGGTGTCGGAACCCATGACACGGGGTTACGGTCGGGAGTGTTTGTGTGTTGTGTTGACGTCTCATATGTGAACCGGTGACGGCAGTCGCGCCGGGATTAT
>CAZCXJ010000083.1:0-2365 GCA_964502585.1 uncultured Candidatus Halobonum sp. | reverse complement strand
ATCGTCGGGTTTTGTCTCCTGTTCGGTCTGGCGACCCGTGCGGTAGCAGTCCTTGGACTGGGAGCCTACATCGTGGGTCTCGCACAGTACCCTGGCCTCCTATTGGCAAGCGAATACGTGGCTGGATTCCTGGCTATCATCGTGGTAGGGCCGGGACAGCCAAGCGCGGACATGCTGTTCCGGCGCCTCGTCGTCACGGACGGGACGATCGCTGCAGCGATCGACGCCCGAATCGGTGGACCGATCCGTGGGCTCAGACACGTGATTCCGGACCGGAGTTTGGCGCCGGTGTTCATCAGAGTGTTCCTGGGATTCAACTTCGCGTTCCTCGGCGTCACACAGAAATGGCTGAATCCGGGGCGCGCGCTGGCCGTCGTCGAGAAGTACAACCTCACCGCCGTTGTGCCGGTCGATCCCGAACTGTGGGTGTTCGGTGCCGGACTGGTAGAACTGGGGGTTGGATTGCTGTTACTCGGGGGCGTGTTCACTCGCGGCGTGGCAGGAATCGCATTCCTACTCCTGACGACGACGTTATTGGGGCTCCCAGACGACCCGGTGCTGGCCCATATCAGCCTGTTCGGGCTCACGTCGGCACTGCTCGTCACGGGGTCCGGGCCGTTTTCGATCGACACGAGTGCGCTTCCCAAGATCCGGTCGACCGTCCGACAGGGTATCGGAGTGCCGCCGATAGACCGGTAGGCTTCGGTCGCAACGGCCGTGGTGCCCGACTCCGACCAGGAGGTCCGGGCCCGGACGAACAGCCCCAGCGTGGACGGGGCCTCGAAGGACAGTTCCAGGTTCGCCGTCGGATCCGCACGTCCTTTCGCGACCGACCGTTTTTCCCTTCCGGGCCATAGGGAGACCTATCGATGGCGTCAGATACACCGGGACCGCCGTCAGGGGATCCGGAACTTCCGGGGGCCGATTACGACTTCACGAGCGGCGACGTGAAGCGGCCGGACCTCCTCGCGGACCTCGAAAGCCGGGTGGACGGCGACGTCCGTTTCGACAGCTACTCACGTCAGATGTACGCGACCGACGCGTCGGCTTACGAAGTCACCCCGATTGGGGTAGTCCTCCCGGAGTCGACTGCCGACGTCGCCGGGGTCGTTTCGTACTGTGCCGAGCATGGGATACCGGTTTTGCCCCGTGGAGGAGGGACCTCACTCGCGGGGCAAGCGGTAAACGAGGCGGTGGTGCTCGACTTCACACGATACATGGACGGGATCCGGGAGGTCGATCCGACCGATCGGATCGCCCGAGCGCAGCCTGGTTGTCTTCTCGGGGACCTCAACGAACGGCTTGAACCACACGGACTGAAATTCGCTCCGGACCCTGCGTGGGCCGATAAGTCGGCACTCGGCGGCGCTATCGGGAACAATTCGACCGGCGCTCACTCGCTGAAATACGGCAAGACGGACGCTTACATCGAGACATGTGAGGTCGTCCTGGCAGACGGGAGCGTGGAGACCTTCGGAAGCGTGACCGTCGAGAGGCTCCGTCAGCGGGCTGATCCTGACGGACCGCTCCTTGACCGTATCTACGCAGGCGTTGTCGAGGTTCTCGATGAGGCGAGGGACGCGATCCGGGACCGATACCCGACGCTGAAACGGAACGTCTCGGGGTACAATCTCGATCGTCTCTTGGCAGAAGCCGAGGGTGACCACGGCGAACCCGGGGTCGTGAACCTCGCTCGATTGTTGGCGGGCTCGGAGGGGACGCTGGCCATCGTGACGGAAGCAACGGTGTCGCTGGAACCGGTTCCGGAGACCAAGGCAGTTGGACTTCTCACTTACGGCTCGCTCGAGGATGCGATGGCGGACGTGACCCCGATCCTTCGCCACGACCCCGCGGCGATCGAGGTCATGGACAACGTCCTCTTGGACCTGGCGCGAGACACGCCGGAATTCGCGGACGTGGTCGGGCTCCTCCCGGACGGCACTGACTCGGTCCTGCTGGTGGAGTTCTATGCCGAGTCGGCCGGGGAGGGACGAGAGAAAGTCGAGGGGCTACTGGCCGACCGTGTCGAAGACGACGACGAGGACGTACCTACTGGGGGCCCAGGGAGGAACGACGACCCCCCCCGGGCTCGGGCCGGATTGGAGGCGTACGAACCTGCCGAGCGAGCCCGGTTCTGGAAGATGCGGAAGTCCGGACTCCCGATCCTCCTCTCCCGAACCTCCGACGCGAAACATATCTCCTTCATCGAAGACTGTGCAGTCCCGCCGGAGCAACTCCCGGAGTTCGTCACCCGGTTCCAAGAGATCCTGGACGACAACGGGACCTTCGCCTCCTTCTACGCTCATGCAGGTCCCGGCGTTCTCCACGTCCGGCCGCTGATCGACACGAAATCAGCCGACGGGAT
>CAZCXJ010000082.1:0-9814 GCA_964502585.1 uncultured Candidatus Halobonum sp. | reverse complement strand
AGTGTTGGAAGAGGTCGTTGGTGGCGTGGAGATCACTCTTGCGGCCGTCGGGCACGTCGAGACGCACTCTGACGGTGCGTGTGATTTCCCACGCCATACACGTCACATTGAGGTGCGTTTGTTTTTAGGACGTTCGGGAGGCAGCCATGCCATCGTCGGTGGCGTGTTTCACGGAGCGTCCGCGCTTGCTCCCACGGGTGACGCCGTGAGCTTGCGCGCTGTACCGCTGTGACGGGCCGCGGCAGGGTCCACAGTCCTGGGGCCGACCGGGAACCCGAAACGCGGTGGACCAGCCGACGGATCGAACCGGGTCGTTTTACGCCACGGCAGTACAACCTTCCGGGCATGACAGAGGGATCCAAAGACCGACCCGAATACCGTGTCGAGCGTGATAGCCTCGGCGAAGTTCGTGTGCCCGCCGACGCGTACTGGGGCGCGCAAACCCAGCGGGCCGTCGAAAACTTTCCCATCTCCGGAGAGACCTTCGGACGTCGGTTTGTTCGCGCGCTCGGAATCGTCAAGAAGTCGGCGGCGCGAGCAAACCGCGACCTCGGACTCGTCGAGACGGACGTCGCTGAGGCCGTGATCGCGGCTGCCGACGAGGTGATCGAAGGCGACCACGACGATCAGTTTCCGGTCGATGTCTTCCAGACCGGGTCGGGGACCTCCTCGAACATGAACGCGAACGAGGTGATCGCCAACCGTGCTGCCGAGATCATGGGTGAGGCCATGGGGGAACGGGTGGTTCATCCGAACGACCACGTCAACTTCGGCCAGTCGAGCAACGACGTCATCCCTACAGCGATGCACGTCGCGGCCCTGGAAGCGGTCGAGAAGGACCTCGTTCCGGCGTTGGAGACTCTGCATACCGAGTTGGAACGAAAGGAGACCGCGTTCGACGGCGTCGTCAAAACCGGGCGGACCCATCTTCAGGACGCGACCCCGGTCCGGTTGGGACAGGAGTTCGGCGGGTATCGAACGCAGATAGCGAAGGGGATCGACCGGGTCGAGAACGCCGGGGCCCACCTGCGGGAGCTCGCCCTCGGAGGGACCGCGGTCGGGACGGGACTGAACACCCATCCGGACTTCCCCGGACGCGCGGTTGCGTACATCTCGGAGGAAACCGGGCTCCAGTTCCGGGAGGCGGAGGACCACTTCGAAGCGCAGGCGGCGCACGACGCGATGGGGGAGGCACACGGGGCGCTCAGGACGGTCGCCGGCTCGCTTCACAAGATCGCCAACGACCTCCGTCTCCTGGCGTCGGGACCGAGAAACGGGCTGGGCGAACTTGAGCAGCCCGAGAATCAGCCCGGATCGTCAATCATGCCCGGGAAGGTGAACCCGGTCGTTGCGGAAGCGGTCAACCAGGTGTACGCGCAGGTGGTCGGCAACGATGCCGCCGTTTCGACCGGAGCAGCGGGAGGCCAACTGGATCTGAACCTCTTCAAACCGGTGCTCGCGTACAACTTCCTCCAATCGACGGCCCTCCTGGCGAACGCTAGCGAAACCTTCGCCGAGAAGTTCATCGCGAACCTGGAAGCCAACGCGGGGCACTGCCGTGATCAGGTCGAACGGTCGATGGCGCTTGCAACGGCCCTCAATCCGTCCATCGGATACGATCGGGCCAGCGAGGTGGCGAAGGAGGCGCTCGAATCCGGCCGGACAATCCACGAAGTGGTGGTCGAGAAGGGGTACCTTACGCCGGAGGAAGCCGAGGAGGTACTCGACCCGGAGCGGATGACCCACCGTGGCATCCTCGAGCAAGGCTGACAGGAAGCGAGCGGAGGTCCACGCCTGGAGGGTGGGCACAAGCAACACCACAGCCCCGCCATCCACCCTCCGTGTCCGGCCACTCCCGCAAACGCTTATTCGACCGAGTTCCGGATATAGAGGTTCGCAAGACGGCGAACAGCGGTGAGCGGGTTGCCGTCCGCCCGCCGGACGAGACGCTATCGGACCGTTCCCATCTGGCGAGGGGCAAAACATACCAGACCTCGTATCGGGCCGAACAGGCATGCGGCGAACCGGAGTCCCTACACGGGAGAGACTTACAACCGGCTGGGACACCACCGGGCTGCCCACCGCGCGTGGAAGCCAACGGCGTCAGCCGTGGGAGGGGGTCGAGCGGGACAGCGCTCCGTAGGTACCCCCGATGACGGCATTCACCCCGTAAAACATCGATATCTTGATACCGGAGGAAATCATTACTCCGAAACATGGCCGAACTCTTGCAGCGGGAGACGGGACGAGATCTCCTGCGCTGCCGAAAATGCGGTACTGAATTCGCGGAGGGCCGAGGAACGACCGACGGCTGGTACTACGAATGTCCGGCCGCCGAGTGTGACGCCTCGGGGATCGGCGATGGGTTGAAACGGGTCGACTGAACGCGTCCCGCGTCGCCGCGGCCTCGCTCCTGAGACCGGCACTGACGAAGGGCCTGCAACCGCACCGGCGGACGGACGGGGACCACCGACTCGCGGACGCAATCCATTTGGGTTCCGACGTTGAGGCTTCGAGCGATGGTCGGGTCCGGGCGGCTCCGTGTACCGCTGGCTATAGTCGTCGTAGCCACGATAGTCGGGGCGGGAGGAGCCGCAGGCCCGGCCGGACTGGCGGGGGCCACCTTTGACGGGCCGGCCGGTGAGCAGGCAGTCCCGAGTCAGGACGTGACGAGCCAGACGGCCGCGGACCGAACGATCATCGAAGTGACGGTTTATGCGAACCGATCGGCCCGATGGACGCTCCGATATCGAACCGTACTGGAGAATGACTCGGAACGGGCGTCCTTCGAGGCGTTCGCCGCGGATTTCAACGCGAACGAGACCCAGCGGTTCAGGGACTTCCGGCGCGACGCTCAGGCTCTCACCAGGGAAGGAGCCAACACCACCGGCCGCGAGATGGACGCGACGGGGTTCCGGAAGCGGGCGTTCGTCGACGAGTCCCTCGACAACCAGTTCGGAGTCGTGGAATTATCTTTCCTCTGGACGAGCTTTGCCGAGGCGAATGGAGGTCGCGTCGTCGTGGGAGACGTGTTCGAGGGCGGGTTCTACGTGGGGCCCGATCAAACGTTGGTCGTCCGGCCCGGGCCGGATCTGGCGTTCGAGTCGGTCACTCCCAACGGCACGTTCTCCGATCCGGAAGCCCCACGCAGGAGCGATTCGGTCACCTGGGAAGGCGAGCGGAGCTTCACCGACGAGCGGCCTCGGGTCGTGTTCAGCTCCACGGCCACGGGAGGTTCGACGCGAACCACCGACGGGACGGGCCCGGGCGGGGGACCATCCGTAACGCCCACACCGACCGACCCGGAACGCGGCGGAGGAATGCCCGCCTGGTTGGTGGTTCCGATCGTTGGCATCGTTGTCGTTGCAGCCGCTGTCGCGTGGTATCGGCGGTGGGGGACGCCACCGTCCGACCGGGCAGTCTCCAAATCCGAGCCGAGCGAGCCCCCCGAGGGGCAACCCGAGCCGGTGCCGCCGGAGGAACTGTTGTCCGATGAGGATCGCGTGGAGCGACTCCTCGAGCAGGAGGGGGGGCGGATGCGCCAGTCGGCGATCGTCGAGGAAACCGATTGGTCGAAATCGAAGGTGAGCATGGTGCTCTCGGAGATGGAAGAGGAAGGGCAAGTCTCGAAACTCCGGATCGGGCGGGAGAACGTTATCGCCTTGCCGGGGGAGGAGCCTGGGGCGGCGGACTCGCCCTTCGAGGATTCCGACAGGGATCAGGAGGACAGCAACGGGGAGTGACGGTGGTAATCCCCCGGCCGTGTCCGGAAAACGGAACGGTTTTAGGCACTTCGGAAGTAGGCTCCTGTGCGCTCCGTTGGTGTAGTCCGGCCAATCATCTTGCCCTCTCGAGGCAAGGACCGGGGTTCGAATCCCCGACGGAGCAGTTTTCTGTCGCCGGGGTTGCTGAAGCGTTCGGCCGGGAAAACGAAGCCGTCGAGTGGCGGTTACCCGGTCAGAAGCTGGAGCGCCGGCCGTTGCTGGAAGAGTTCGAAGTCCTCGATGATCGAATCGAGACCGAGGATCCGACCGGCTCCGAACGCTCCGAGGCCGAACAGGAGGAGAGCGTACACGATGTGGTCGTCGATGAGGATTCCGTGCGCGAGCGGGAGGCTCGCCGCCCAGTAGAACAGCATCATCACGGCGCCCCAGAACGCCGACCAGCGGACGAAGGCGCCGAACATCAGCGCGAGCCCGACCAGCGTCAAGCCCCACGCGTTCAGCGGATCGATGAGCCACAGCCAATCGTTCGCCAGCATAGCCCAAAGGCCGGTGAAGGGGTTCCCCTCGGGAATCGCGTTCAGGAGGAATCCCTTCGCCGACCAGGCCGGGTCCAGCACCTTGGTGATACCGGCGTAAAAGAACACCCAGCCCATGATCACTCGCAGACTGACCAGGGAGTAGCCGACCCAGCGTTCGGAGTACTGGAACGATACCGGTTGGCCGAACAGTTCCGTTTCGAGGGTTCGTGTCGCCATCTCGGTCACCTCACACGTGTAGGTGAACGCCGATGAGATATGAACCGTTAGTCCCGTTCCCAATCGGCGGGAATCGCCAGCCGGCACGGCAGGTGGCTCAGCCTGGACGGCCGGCACGGCCGGATGCCCGCGGACACGGGTGTGAGAAGCGTATCAAGACGGGAGTGCGAAAGCGGGGCGCATAAGTGACGGCTCCGAAAAGGGAGGGCATGGCCCGTGACGGCCTCCGTGGACGGGCGCCACCCGGGAAGGACGAGACCCCCGGGCTCCAGTCAGTACTCGATGCGCTGGACGACGAGGACTGTCGTCGGCTTATCCGTCACCTGGAGGAGCCGATGACTGCGACGGAGCTGTCCGAAGAAACCGGTGTGCCGAGTTCGACCACCTACCGCAAACTGGACTTGCTCGAGGAGGCCTCGCTGGTCGACGAAGGAACCGAGATCAGGCGGGACGGCCATCACGCCAGCGTCTATCGGATCGACTTCGAGGAGGTCCGAGTCCGGTTGACGGACGACCGGACGCTAGACGTGGAAGTCAGTCGACCTGCACGGGACGCCGAGGACCGGATCGCCTCGATGTGGGCGGAGGTACGCAAGGAGGCCTAGCCATGGTGCATATCGAAACCACCATCGCGGTCGTGAAGACGCTGACCCTCGGCCTGGGGGCGCTGATTACGCTGCTGTCCGCCCAGGCGTACGGGCGAACCGGGTCGCGGCCGCTCCGGGCGCTGTCAATCGGGTTCGGAATCGTGACCCTCGGCGCCGTCGTCGGCGGCGTCTTCGACCTGCTCTTATCGGTCGACCTCCTCGTAGGCGTGCTGGTCCAGAGCACGCTGACACTCGTTGGGTTCGCGACGATCACCTACTCGTTGTACATGACCACCTGAGTCGACCGGACTCCCGTGTCACGGGTGGCCTCGGTCGGCCGGTCGGAACACGGACCCGGAAGCAAAAGGGCCCGAAACGGGCGTGAACCCGGTCCTACCGGGCCAAGGGTTTACCACATCAGGGCGCAGGCCTCGGAGTATGGAGACGGAGAAACTGGTTGGAACCCTCGAAGAAGCCGGGCTGTCCCCATACGAGGCGGAGGCATACGTCGGCCTTTTAGAACTGGGGGCGGCCTCGGCGACGGAGGTCGCGGAAGCGGGGGAAATCCCCGCACCACGGGTATACGACGTGCTCCGCTCGTTGGAGAACCGGGGGTATGTGGAGACGTACGAGCAGGACACGCTCCGGGCTCGGGCCCACAGCCCCGCGGACGTCCTGGCGGACCTGCGGGAACGGGCCGAGCGGATGGAGACGGCGGCCGACGAGGTCGAGGACCGGTGGGAACAACCCGCCCTGGAAAGCGAGCATCCGAGCGTCGTGAAGCGGCTCCGGACGGTGATAGAACGTGCCGAACGGTTCATCGAGCGCGCCAACACGCAGGTGCTCGTGTCGGTGACGCCCGACCACTACAGGGAGTTACAGCCGGCACTGGCGGCGGCACACGACCGGGGCGTCTCCGTCCGGGCGTCAGTCTACGCGCGGGACCCGGAGGAACTCCCCCCGGTCGAGGCCTTCGAAGACGTGTGTGTGGAGGTCCGGGGGCGTACGGTCCCGGCGCCGCAGGTCATCCTGGTGGACCGCCGGAAGACCTGCTTCGCCCATCACCCCGAGGCACACGATCAGTACGGAATGCTCGTCAACGACCGCGTGCACACGTTCGTCTTCCGGTGGTACTTCCTCACGTGTCTCTGGGATCCGTGGGAGCCGGTGTTCTCGGCCCTTGACGACGAACTTCCAGTGGAGTACGTCGACGTGCGGTATCTCGTCCGGGACATCGAACCGTTACTGTCCGAGGGGATCCGGGTCAAGCTCCGGGTGGAGGGATACGACGTCGACTCGGGGGGGTCGCGCGAACTCGAGGGGTACGTTGTGGACCTCGTGTCGCCGGAGGGGACTGACGAGGCCGGTGCGGTGAACCTCGCCGGGCAGGTTTCGGTCGTGTTGGAAACGGACGATGGACGGATTACCGTCGGGGGATTCGGAGCGATGGTCGAACAGGTCGAAGCGACGCGGATCGTACTGCAGACGCTCGAATCGGAAGACGGGACGCCTACGTATGAGGCGAGCGAGGTTCCGTTCGACCTCTGAGAAGCGTTCTAACTCCGGTTGTAAAACATAGCTGTTATACTTCATTATTCCTAACGTGCGAATCGATGTCACGGCCAGACAAGGACAGTCACAGGCGTGGCGTATCGAGACGGCGATTCGTCGAGGCGGCCGGCGCATCAGGGGTCGCGGTCGGCGTCGCCGGGTGTCTCGGCTTCGGTGGCGGCGGTGGCGGCGGTGGTGGGTCTGACGTCATCAATACCGAGGCCCCCAGCGAGGAGGTGTCGGTCCAGTTCGCGTCCGACTCGAACTTCAAAGGGAAGCAGGACGCCATCAACCAAGCGCTGTACGACGCCGGGATGCCCGAGAACATCACGGTCGAGATGCTCGCCGGGTCGTTCGACTCCGGCGACCGGCAGTCGAAGTACCAGCAGGCGCTGAACGCGGGCCAGGAGCAGCCGACCATAATGATGATGGACAACGGGTGGACGATCCCGTTCATCGCCCGTGAGTCGATCACGAACCTGAGCCAGGCGTTCCCCGACAATATCGTGAGCGAGGTGAAGGACACCTACCTCGATTCCATGGTCGCAACGGCGTCGATGGACGGCGATCTCTACGGGATTCCCCTGTTCGCCGACTTCCCGACGATCCAGTACCGGAAGGACCTGCTCCGGGAGGCAGGATATTCGGATTCTGACTTCGAGACATGGGCCACGGAGTCGATGACCTGGCAGGAGTTCTCGGAGGTCGTGCGCGCGGCGATGGACGAGACGGGCAAGCAGGGGTTCACCTGGCAGGGTGCCTCGTACGTCGGCCTGGCCTGTTGCGACTTCGTCGAATTCATGTCCTCGTGGGGAGGGGCGTACTTCGGCGGGTTCGACAACCTGTTCGGGCCGGTCGGGGACCGCCCGATCACGGTGGATGAAGAACAGGTCGTCAACGCCGTCCGGATGATGCGGACGTTCATCCACGGACAGGACGACTCTGAAGCCCTGGAGGGGTACGCCGAGATCTCGCCCGAGGCGGTCGTCCAGTACAAGGAGGAGACGTCCCGCAAGCCGTTCACGAACGGCGAGGTGGTCGCCCATCGAAATTGGCCGTACTCGATCCTCATCAACGCTGCCGATGATGTGTACGGCGAGGACCTCGGCGTGATGCCGATCCCCTACGAGGTCACGGCCGAGGAATCGAAGTACGGTCCGGAAATCGGGGGCATCCCGTCGGCGCTCGGTGGCTGGCACGTCACGCTCAACCCCAATGCGCCCGAGCTGGATAAACGGGCCGCCTTCCAGGTGATGAAAACCCTGGCGACGAGCGACCAGGTCAAGCTCGACCTGTTCGAGATCGGCGGCTGGATCCCGCCAGCGGCCGACCTGATCAACTCGGACGCCGCGAAGGAACTCGACGTCATCGGCCGGTACGTCGACACGCTGGCGGTCGCTGGACAGAACGCAGTGCCGCGACCGGTGACGGCGATCTGGCCCCAGCAGTCAACCCAGGTGTCGAAAGAGGTCAATGCGGCCATCAAGCAGGACAAGACGCCGCAGAAGGCGATGTCCGACCTGGCGGGTGCGCTCGAGGACATCGAAGCACAGGCCTGATGGCCCTCGTCCCAACGATTAAGCACGATGCTAACTGGTGACAATACGCATGGCGACTGAGGAACCGGAGGTGATACGGGATAGTGGTCGAACGGGACCGTACATCCGCCTGGTCCGGTGGATGGAAAACCTGACCGAGACGCAGTTCGCGTACTTCCTGCTGACCCCCGCCGCGCTCCTGCTAGCAGCGATCGCGCTCTGGCCGCTGCTGGCCACGTTTAGGCTGTCGCTGTTCGCCGACGCCATCACCGGCGGGGCGACCGTGGGGGAGTTCGTCTTCCTCGACAACTACGTTGCGGTGCTGACCGGCGAAAAGAACTCGCTGATGCCGGCACCCTTGATCCCGCCGGAACTCACTGTGAGCGCCCTGTTCAACAGCGCGCTAACGGTGACGCTCATCTTCACGATTGTGAGCGTGTTCTTCGAGACCATCATCGGCTTTGGCCAGGCGCTCGTGCTCGACCAGGACTTCAGCGGGCGTCGGTGGGTGCGGGTGGCGATCATCATCCCGTGGGCGGTCCCGATCGTCATCCAGGGGATGATCTTCTACCTGCTGTTCCAGCCAGGGATCGGCCTGTTCGTGGGCACGCAGGACAACCCGACGTTCCTGCAGGACTGGGGACTGCTCTCGCTGACCCCGTTGGCCAACGTGGGTGAAGCGACGGCGATCATCATCGTAGCCGACGTCTGGAAGACCACGGCGTTCATGGCATTGCTGATCCTGGCCGGGATGCAGAGCATCAACCGGGATCTGTACGACGTCGCGAAGGTCGCGGGGGCGTCTCCCTGGCAGCGGTTCCGCTACATCACGATGCCGATCATCCTGCCGACGGTCCTGATCGCGATGCTGTTCCGGACGATCCAGGCGATGCGGGTGTACGGAATCATCGAAACGGTCTCCGGCTGTACCACCGTCCCGTCGCTGTCGTGTCTCGTGGTGACCTCCTTCTTCGGCGGGACCCGCCTCGTCGGGACGGCCGCGACGGTGGCGTTCATTACGGCCGGAATCATCGCCATCGTCGTCGCGGTATACATTGTGGGCTACGCCCGGGAGGAGGTATAATGGCAAGCGAACCCGAGACGGAAATGAGTTCGGCGTCGACCGCTGCCGCCCCGACCACGGAGGCGGAGCTGAAACGCGGCCCGTTCCAACGGTGGGTTAACAAGACGATCGACGACCCGGAGCGGGCCTATCGTGCGATGTTCTACGTCGCGACGATCTTCTTCCTGGTCACGACGCTGTTCCCGTTCTACTGGCTGCTGTTGCTGGCGTTAACGCCCGACGGCGTCGCGCCGGGACTGCTCCCGCCGGCGGTCGCGAACATCAATGTGGCCGTCTTCATCGAGGTGTTCACCAAGGTGCCGTTCGCCCGGTTCATGTTCAACAGCATCTTCATGGCAGTCGTGACGACCGTCATCGTCCTGGTGCTGGCGAGCCTGGCGGGGTACGTGTTCGGCCGGCTGGACTTCCCCGGCAAGAGCATCCTGATGCTGACGGTCCTCGCGATCAGCTACTTCCCGCCGGCGGCGTTCTTCCTGCCGCTGTTCCAGCTGTTCACTGGGAACGTCATCCCGGGAGTCGAGCTGTTCAACTCGCCCGGCGCGATGGTCCTGCCGTTCAGCGCGCTGTTCATGCC
>CAZCXJ010000081.1:0-10119 GCA_964502585.1 uncultured Candidatus Halobonum sp. | reverse complement strand
ATGCACGACAAGGGGCTGACTACCACGATCGACTGGAAGGACAAGGACGCGTACGGACGGTCGTTGTCCTCCGAAAAGCGATCCCAGATGCACCGACTCCGGAAGTGGCAGGAGCGGATCCGGACGAAGGACGCCGGCGAGCGCAACCTCCAGTTTGCCCTGTCCGAGATCGACCGGATGGCATCCGCCCTCGGGGTTCCACGGTCGGTTCGGGAGGTGGCATCAGTCATCTACAGGCGGGCACTAAAGGAGGACCTCATTCGCGGCCGCTCGATCGAGGGCGTCGCGACGGCCGCGTTGTACGCCGCATGCAGACAGGAGGGGATTCCGCGGTCGCTCGATGAGGTGGCGGAGGTCTCGCGGGTCGAGCAGAAGGAGATCGGGCGCACGTACCGCTACATCTCACAGGAACTCGGACTGGAATTGAAACCGGTCGACCCAAAACAGTTCGTCCCGCGCTTCGCGTCCGCGCTCGGATTAAGCGAGGAAACGCAGGCGAAGGCGACGGAAATCATCGACGTTTCGGCCGAACAGGGCCTACTGTCGGGCAAATCGCCCACCGGTTTCGCCGCGGCAGCCATCTACGCCGCCTCGTTACTCTGCAATGAAAAGAAAACACAGCGCGAGGTTGCCGACGTGGCCCAGGTGACCGAGGTCACCATCCGGAACCGGTATCAGGAACAGATCGAAGCGATGGGCTTCCGCTGATCCCCGGGCTTCGGGCCCGTTTCTTCCGCCAGCTGATTCCGTCACCGAGCTCCGCGACCGGCCCGACCGTATGCCCACAGGACCGGCGTCACCGCTCTTCGACGAAAACGACTACCGCCCGGTCGAACAACCCAAGCCGCAACTCGAACGCCTGGTAGCCGTCGAGTTGAGTGCTCACGGCGGCCTGTTGAGCGGGAGTGGTAACCACCACCGGCGGCGGGTCCTGAGGAACGACGTTCGCCGCTGGGACACTATCGACCGCCGCGTTCAGTCGCTCGAAGTACCACTGGAGGGGTAAGCGCCGAGCCCACGAGGACCTGTCCGAATCCGCGACCGGGGGACGGTCGTACTCCTGGCGGGTTGCGAGGTCGGTCCCCACGTACAGGACGTCGACCCCCTGGTTGTCCCGGAGTGCGCGCTCGGCGGCCGCGAACATGGGGTCGAGGTCATCGGCGGGCTGGGCATAGCCTGCGTACGGTGATCCGCGCTGGGGGGACTCGTACGCCGTCGCAGCGGCCCCGCCAGCCTGTAGCAACAGCGCCGCGACGAGGACGATACCGGCAAGGCTTCGAGCAGTGTCACCGGCCCGCGTGGCGGTCCGTCCCGCCTGGACCAGCCGCGCGGCTCCGATAGCCGCCGGAATCGCCAGCAGCGGCACTATGTGGACGGCGTTCCATGGTCCGGTGATCGGCGCCGCGATGGGAATGAACAAAACGGCCGCGCCGGCGGCGAACCCGGCAAAGGCGACGAGGGGTCGCGTTCCGTCCCGGTACCGTTCGTGGAGGAACCCACCCAACGCAAGCAGAACCGTCGGGAGCGTGGTCCGGACGAGCGTGTTCAGGACGTCGGTCACGAACGGCAATAGCGGGGTCCCGTATCGGCGGGACAGCGCCGTGCGGTACCCGACATGAACGCCGAGGAACGAGTCGGCGGCACCGAAGGTGGCCTGTTCCAGGACCGTCGGGAACGTCGACGGGTTGAACAGCCCGGGACCGGCCCCGCCCGCCCGTGGGGCGAAAAAGAAGACGATGACGGCGAGAAACACGAAAAGCGCTCGCGCAAGCGGGGTGGCCTCGGCGGCCAACCAGTCCCGGGCGCTGGTCAGCCGGTCGCGGATCGCGGCAGGGTCGCCACGAACCCGGTACCTGTCGATGGTGAGACCCCCGGCCACGAGCCAGGTAGCCACGTATGCGACCGTGAACGCGGAGGCGGCCATTGCCGCTGCAAGCGCCCCGGCGGCGACGTACAGCCACCGGCTGGCCCCGGTGTCGCGGAACCGGACCACTCCAGCCAGGACGAGAAAGCCCAACGCGGCAGCGGGCAGATCCCCGCGGAGGACTCGGGAGTAGTAAATCAACAGCGGGGAAACGGCGAGGATGGCGGCCAAGAGGACGGTCTCGTCGGGCTCGAGCCGCTCGCGGAAGAGGAGCGCTGTCGCCGGGAGGGCACCGCCGATGAGCGCCGGGACGAGCCGAGCGGTCGTATCGGTGACGCCGGTGAGAGCGAGGACGTGCCGTCCGAGGATATAGAGTAACGGCCCGCCCGCGACTGGGCGGTAGTAGTACGCCCCGGTATCGAGGTACCGGAGCGTCCAGTAACCGATACGCCCTTCGCTCCAGGAGAAGGGACGACTCCCGAGCCCGACAAGTCGGGCCCCGAAGGCGAGCACGACGAACACGAGAACGGCGAGGACGACGCGGTCCCGACGGGCGGCCATATCCGGGCTGTCGCCGCCTCAGTAGTAGGTTTTCGGGTTTCGACCGAGGGCCGGGGCGAGCCGGACCCCCGGGTTGGTGGACAGACCGCCCCGCTGGCACGAGCGGGTCAGAGCTGGTCCCACGGGGTGGTCCGGACGATGGTCTGAGACCGATCGGGACCGACTCCGACGGCGTACACCGGCGTGTCGAGCTGGTCTTCGAGGTACCCGAGATACGAGCGGGCAGCGGACGGCAGTGCGTCGTATCCGTCACCGGCAGTAGCCTCCCAGTCGACGTCCGGCCAAGGCTCGAAAGACCGCAGGACGGGATCGCAGCGCTCCCACTCCTCCGTCGTGGACGGGACCGTCAACAACCGCTCGCCGTCCAGTTCGTAGGCGTGTGCGACGTTGAGTTCGTCGAGTCCGGCGAGCGTATCGAGATGGTTTACGGCCAGGCCCGTCAGTCCGTTCACACGAGCCGCGTGACGGAGCATCGGGATGTCGAGCCAGCCGATGCGTCTCGGGCGGCCCGTGACGGTGCCGAACTCGCCGCCGCGTTCCCGGATTTCGTCAGCCAGCGGCGCCTGGTCACCAGTCAGTTCCGTCGGCAAGGGTCCCTCCCCCACCCGCGAGAGGTATGCCTTCACGATCCCGACCACCTCCCCCCGACCGACCACCGTCGGACCGACGCCGGCACCGACGGCCGCACCGCCGGCCGACGGGTTCGACGAGGTGACGTACGGGTAGTTGCCGTGGTCGATATCGATCCCCGTCCCTTGTGCGCCCTCGAAGAGCAGCCGGGCGCCGTCAGCGTGGCGGTCGCGGAGGTACTCCCCGCAGTGGACGGTCATTCCCTCCTCCCGCAGCCGGCGCCCGTACCCGGCGTATTCCTCGTGAAGCGCGTCGACGTCACACTCCCGGCCCGCCTCGAGACCGTAGACCTCCTCGATCAGGGCACGCTTCTGTGAGACAGTGTACTCCAGGCGGGCCCGCAGCGTCTCGGGGTCCAAGAGATCGCCGACCCGGATGCCGCGCCGACCCACCTTGTCCTCGTAGGTCGGACCGATGCCGCGGCCGGTCGTGCCAACCTCCATGTCCGCGTCAGTCTTGGCTTCCTCCTCGATCCCGTCCAGTCGACGGTGGTACGGGAAGATGACGTGTGCCCGGCGTGCGACACGGACGTCGGGGTTCAAGCCCCGATCCCGAAGCGTGTCGAGTTCATCGAACAAGGTCCGCGGATTGATCACACAGCCGTTTCCGAGGACGCCCACTGTCCCCCGGACAGCCCCGGAGGGGACGAGCGAGAGAGCGTACTCCTCGCCGTTCTCCACCACGGTGTGTCCAGCGTTGTCGCCGCCCTGATACCGGACGACCACGTCGGCGTTGCCTCCCCACACGTCAACGAGGGCGCCTTTGCCCTCGTCTCCGAACTGGGCGCCGACGACCGTCACAGTCATACCGGCCAGTCATTCCGTTGCCCCTCCAAAATCGGTTACGGTCCGCCAGGGAGCCGAGCTCCGGTCCGCGAGGACCACTGCCGGGGGCCGAACGGATATGTGACCTGCGGGTTTATTATCGAACCCGAACCCGGGTCCTCTGACGCCAACTTTTAAATTGTGGACCGACGAGTTAACATGTGGCATGATAGATCGACTTGAGAAAGAGGTGGACATGTTGGAACGACACCTCCAGGTCCTCCGGATGGTGATCGAGAACGAGCCGATCGGGATTGTGAAGATGTCCAACGAGACGGGCTATCCCCATCACAAAGTTCGGTATTCCCTCCGGGTACTCGAGGAGGAGGACCTCATCGAGCCCTCGAGCCAGGGTGCTATCACGACGGAACACACTGCGGAGTTCGTCGAAGACCTCGACGGGAAACTCGACGACATCGTCGACAAGATCGGCGAGATGCGAATCGACGAGGTCCCTGAACTGGAAACCTGAACGGCCGGTGACGGTCCGCTGGCAGGCAGATGTCCCCCAGAGCGATAGCCATCCTGACAGACCGGCCTAGTCGATTTCTACTCAGAGGTCGGGGACGTTGATATGGAACCCGCCGCCTCGCGTTTCGACGAGACAGAGATGGAAGCCACGCTTGCGTGAGAGCCGTACGAAGCTCTTGCGCTTGTCCCGACTCAACAGGCCGCCACCGGTCGCATCGGCGGCCGCCTCGAGCGCCTCCGGCTCGAAGTAGGCTGCGGTCACCGAGACGGCAGCCGCAAGCGGCTCCCCGGCGCCCGCGACGGTGCTTGCATCCTCGACGAGCCCGTCGAGGGCGGTTGCGGTCGTCGCCTCCCGAGAATCGTTGACGTCCGCGACGACGAGCGGATCCCCCAGTCTGTCCCGGAGCACCACGTCGAACTCCCGCTGGACCGGGCCCTCCTCGGTGTCCACGGCGACAGTCCCATGCAGCTCCGCCCTGTCTACGTCCGGGAGCGCCTCGTAGAGGTCGCCCAGAGCCGCCTCGCTGGCGGTCTCGCTGATCTCGAACGGCAACTCACGGACCGCCCACTCGACGAACCGGTACTCCGTGGTGTCGGTGAGGAACTCCTCGAACGAACGGCCGTCCACGGTCGTGGTGCTGGCTTCGAACTCGGTGTGGTGTTCCAGCCGTAGGTTTTCGTTTACCTCCTCGCGGTTGATGGTCCCCTCCTGGGCCTTCTCCAGAGTGCCCCCGCTTTTCGAGGCGTAGCGGACGAACAGATTGGTCCCGTCGATGGCCTCCGTTGGAGTCAGGTTCCTCTCTGCCGATCCGCCGACCGGATCCCCCGACTCCGCGAGTTTCCCGCGAAGCTCTTCGACCCGAGATTCGAGGTCAGCGACACGCTGTTTCAGTTCCGCATTCCGTTCCTGGAGGTCTTCCCGTTCCGACTCGAGATCTTCGACACGGGCCCGTGCCTGCTGGAGTTGCCGCTGTGCCTCGTCCCGAGCCTGTTCGACCTTGCGAAGTTGACCGCGGAGTTTTTCCGGGTCCTGAGCAGCCGTGGTCCCGGGGTCGCTCGAAACCGCCGCATCCCCGCCAGGCTGGGACTCCACCCCCCCGGGTCCGACCGCGCTTGCCGCTCCGTTGCGTCCATCGTCGATCACCGCGCCGGATTCTTCGGGATCAAGCGATGGGATGGCCCGGGTCTCGCGCCACTGCTCCTCGCGTGCGAACTGATTGCCGTCCGAGTCCGTCTCGGTCGGGGCCGCGTCCCGAGCCTTTGTGCTCGCCTCGGCGCCGGCCGACGCGGGTCGGGCATCCGACTGTTCGCTGCTTACAGTCTGGCCGTCCCCCCGATCGGGGGTGACGGCCCCTGGCTCGGATGCCCGGGAGCCGACACCATCGCCGGAATCGGTATTCTCGTCCACGTCGTCGCCCCGATCAACGCCGGTGTCCGTGCCGGGGTCGGCAGCGTCCGGAGCGTCCGGCTGATCATCGGAGCCGGCGGCCGTTCCCGCATCCTCCGTCTCCTCGCTGTCATCGGGGATCTCGAGCACGTCGATGTCGACGTCATGGACTTTGTAGATCCCGACCTCGTCGTCCGCCCGCTCGAACGCCTCCTCCTCGGTAAGCAAGCGGCGACTGTTGCCGACGAACGCGCACGGCATCCGTCGCCCCCCGTAGTAGACCACGTAGTAATCCCCGGAAAGGACGTTTTCCGAGAGTTCGATATATCCGGTAAAGGACCCGGACGAGAGCGTCGCGTCGACCTCCGACATGGGCGTGTCCTCGGAGTAGTACTTCCCCTGGATGTCGCCCCCTGTCGACTGCATCGCGAACAACATCGGAAGCGACGGGTCGGGTGCAGTGTACGTCGTCCCGTCAGTCCCTTCGAACGCCTCCATGTCCCCGTCGACGATACCGACGACACGACCGTTGAGCATGAAAAGCCAGGCAGTACCCTGGGTGACCGCCCCCGAGAATTCGCGATCGGCGAGGCTCCGAAGCCCGTCGTATCCCCCGTCGAACGGGTCGGAGTCCCATCCAGTCACCGTCTCGACGATCCGTTCGTCCATCGGGTTGAGTTCGCCGGGACCGCTCCATATAGTTTCCGGACCGACTATCGTGCGTGAAACTGCCGGTGGTGACCGCAGTCGGACCGTTCGGGGAGCCCTGACCGGGAGGTGGAGAGCGGTCCTGTCGTCAGAGCGGTGTTGGGGCCGGACCTGTGGTCGGGGCTCACGCGGATGCAGTATTTATAAATCGGGCCGGCCAGACCCATCTTCATGGTCGAGGACGCACCGGCGACGGACATGGGACTCGGACTCGGACTCGTTTTGGCGGCGCTGACGCTGGTCGGGGCGGGCGTGATGCTGGTCGGAGGGTCCCAGAGTGTGAAAGCGTGGGGATTCGCGGGAGCGGTGGTTGCCGCCACGCTGGCGGTGGTGGCGGTCCAAGCGTACGCCGGATGAGCGGGGCTGTCGCGGGGGCGACCGGATAACGGTTAAACCATCCCAGGCCTTAGCATCAATTAGGAATGGAGGATGGAGAGTACACCGACGAGGAGAGGCGGATTCTCGCGTACCTGCGGGACAGCGTCTCGCGGGGCGAGCGCTACTTCCGGGCGAAGAACATCGCCGAGGCGATCGGCCTCTCCGCGAAACAGGTGGGCTCGCGACTTCCCCAGTTGGCTGAAAAGTCCGAGGAAGTCGAGATCGAGAAGTGGGGACGGGCGCGGTCGACGACCTGGCGGGTCGAGCGGAGCGACCCATCCTGAGTCTCACCCGGCGGGTCGGCGGGGACCCGGTCGAAGTCCGAGGAAGGACAGGGGATTTTTGATTGGGACAACCGAATGACTGAGTGATGACCGTCCGCGTCAGGCGTTCGTTGGAATTCGATGCGTCGCCGGAAGAAGTATGGGCGTTTATTTCGGATGCAGCCAAGCGGGCGGGAGCGATCAGCGTCGTCGACGAGTACGAAGTCAACGACGAGAGCCGAACGACCTGGCACGTCCGACTCCCGATTCCACTCGTCCGTTCGACCATCGCTGTCGAGACGCGCGAGGTGGAACGGGACCCGCCGCGGTACGTGAAGTTCGTTGGACGATCCCGGGCGTTTACCGTCACCGGGAAGCACACGGTCGAGGCGCGCGAGGGGAACACACGTCTGGTCAACGAGTTCATCGTCGACGGTCGCCTACCCGGGGTGGAGACCTTTTTCAAGCGGAACTTGGACGACGAGATGGACAACTTGGAACGCGCAATGCGGGCGGAGCTCGGCTTGGCGGCGTCCTGATCACCCGGAGGATTCCGAGGTCAACGCCCGGTCGGTGGGTTTAACAGCGGAACCATGCAAACGTCAGTCGCCGACGCAGCGACGCTTTTCTCGTCGCGAGTCGGCGTACGACCGCCGCGTCGCCACTCGCCCGCGCTCCACGCCGCGTCGGGGTCCGCGGCGTGGCCCGGACCCGCTACGCGTCCTCCGAAAGCGGAACTGCCACTCGCTCGCCCTGCTTGGCCGATTCGAGAGCCGCTGCCATGGTACGCATGTCGATCAGTCCGTCCGTGCCGTCGGGTTCTATGGTGCGATCGGTCAGGACGGCATGAGCAAAGTAGTCGAACTCCTCGCGGGTTTCGTCGGCGCCCAGGCCGTCCAGTTCGACCCGGCCCGTATCGGTCTCGACAACCACTGTCCGGTCACGGCCGGGTTCGAACGCCGAGCGGACCGTTACCCGACCGTCCTCGCCCAGGATCGTCAATTCCGTGTTCGGATGTCCGCTGAACGACGCCGAGAAGTTCCCGACTGTACCTTGGTCGAACTCGACGCGGAAGTCGGTGTGTTCGTCCACGGCGGCGATCGGCGGTGATGACCGGACAGTCGCCGAGACCGCCACGGGATCGGCGCCGAGAAGGAATCGGCTTGTATTGAGCGGATACACGCCGACGTCGAAGAGTGCGCCTCCACCAGCGAGTTCCGGATCGAGCCGCCACTGGTCGGGGCCACGGGAGCCGAGCACCGGGAAGGTGAAATCGCCCCCGACACGGGTTACGTCGCCAATCCCGCCGGCCTCGAGAAAGGCCCTGAGCCGGCGAATCACTGGATCGGTCTGCATCCGGTAGGCAGTCATCAGGGGAACGTTTGACTCACGACAGGCGTCGACTAGTTGTTCGGCCCGGTCGACCGTCGCCTCGAGTGGCTTTTCACAGATCACGGCCTTCCCCGCCTCGGCGGCCGTCTTGACGTGTGGGAGATGGAGCCCGTTTGGGGTAGCAACGTATACAGCGTCGTACGCGTCCGTGGCCGCGTGCGCCGCGTACGCATCGTAATCGAGGGCTCTGACGTCGTACTCGGTAGTTAGGGCGTCGCGAGTCTCGGGAGTCCCGCTGACGACCACCCCTGGCTCAGCGTAGTCCGCAACCGCGATGGCGGGCAGCGACACGTTACGTGTGTAGCCACCACAACCGACGACCGCCATCCGGAGGGTAGCGTCGGTCCCATCATCCCAATCCCGTGCATCGAGTCCGTCGGGAGCCAGCGCTCCGGTCGGGTCCATGTCGGGGGTCTCGTGACGCCGGTACAAAAACCCGTGCCGGGAGGTTTGTTATCAGAAATGAATACTGGTGCATAAAATTAAACCCGGTATCGGTCCACCCGTGAACTGCCGCGGGACGACCCACCACGACGGGAGTCCGGCCGGGCGAGTTCCCGCCGGGCGCGTCCGGTCGGAATCGGGTCGACCGCGGGTCGCGGGAACCCCTTCGCGGGCGCTCGCTCGCCCGCCGGCCGGGGCGCGGGACGGGCCCACCACCCAGGCCCGCCCGCGGGCGGACGTCACAGTCCGACCCGGCCGGCGGTGCGGGCACACGCGGCACACCCAGCACCGGGACGCAACCACACCACACCACCACACCACCGCCGTTCCACCGACGCTACGCACCCCACCTCTCGCCCCACCGTCGCCGTGTCATCCTTCTCTCGGGCCGGGGCGAGATCTTCCGAGGGGTCTTCCCGCCTGTCGGGCGTTGCGACGACCTGGTCGGGTTCCGTTGAATCACTCTCGAGCTCCAGCTAACAGGGGCACAGTCAACGGAAAGCGATGGTCAGCGACCCGTCGGACCAGTTTCGCACGGGCGATCCGTGGTCGAAGGCTCAGTCGTCGCGTGTCTTGATGTCGGCCGACAGCCCTTGGGCCATCTCGATCTCTTTCGAGTTGTTGATCGTCCACGCGGTTCGCTCAGTGACTGCCTCGATCACCTCCCGGGCACTGGGGTACCCGTTGCCGGACTTTTTAACCCCGCCGAACGGGAGTTGGACCTCCGCACCGATGCATGGGAGGTTCGCGTACGCTAGACCCACCTCGGCGTGGTCGCGGTAGTAGTTGATCTGCCGGTAATCCTCGGAGATGACCGCACCAGCGAGGCCGTAGTCGGTGTCGTTGTGAATCTCCGTCGCTTCCTCGATCCCCCCGGAGTACTCCAGGAGTGCGACGTGCGGGCCGAACACCTCCTCGTGGGTACAGCGGAGGTCAGCGTGCGCGTCCGCCTCGTAAACGAACGGCCCGACCCAGTGGCCGTCTTCGTGCCCCTCGGGAATCTCGTCGGCGTCCAACTCCTCCCGGTCGACGAGCACGTTCACACCTTCGTCCTTCGCGAGTTGGTTGTATCGCGAGACTTTCTCAACGTGGTCCTCCTCGATGAGCGGTCCCATGAATGTGTCCTCGGCCAGCGGGTCGCCCGCGGCCACGTCCTCGGCGATGTCGACGAACCGCTCCTTGAACTCGTCATAGAGG
>CAZCXJ010000080.1:0-10187 GCA_964502585.1 uncultured Candidatus Halobonum sp. | reverse complement strand
CAAACAGGCGTTCGCGCGCATCGCGGACGTGCTCGACGAGATTGAAGACGATCTCCGAACGGTCGGTGAGGCGCGTGATGCCCTGCGTGACCTGCCGGACATCCGGCCGGATGAACCGGCGATCGTCGTCGCGGGATACCCGAACGTCGGCAAGTCCTCGTTCGTGAATGCGGTCACCCGAGCCGACAACGAGATCGCCGAGTACCCGTTCACGACCACGACTGTCCGGGTCGGGCACTTCGAGCGGGACCGTATCCGGTACCAGGTGGTCGACACACCGGGACTTCTCGACAGGCCCGAAGAGGACCGGAACGACATCGAGCGACAGGCAGTGTCCGCGCTGACCCACCTCGCGGATGTGGTGCTGTTTCTGGTCGACGCTTCCGGCGCGTGCGGCTATCCGGTGGACGTTCAACTCGCCCTCCGGGACGCCACCGCCGGTCGGTTCGACGTCCCCGTCCTGACGATATGTAACAAAAGCGATCGGTCTCGGGACGTCGAGGCGGACGCGTACATGAGCGTCGTCGAGGGCCAGGGCGTCGACGCGGTCCTGGACCTGGCAGTGGAGGCAGTCGGATTCGATCCCGACCTTCCGCCCTCCCGACAGTCGAACTGATCGGGCGTCACGGACCACGAGCTTTCAAGCGGGGGAATTCCAGGCGACCAAGCCGCCGGGCCGTTCCTGGGACGGTAGGTCGTGTGGGACGGTCAGGTGTCCGCGGTCTGGATGGCGACGAACCGGACCTCGACCGTGATCTCGCTCGCCCCGCCGATCCCGTAGGGAGCACGGGCTTCGGGGCCGAGTCGGGCAGCGAACTGCTCAGCCAGGGGGGGCGGGTCAAGACCCGGCGGATGGCCGACGGTGACCACGACCCGTTCCGGTTTCCGGAGGGGGAACCCGGAGTAGAGGACATCGACGTCAAGACTGATGAAGGGCGTGTCGGCCAGCACCGCCTCGACCTCCGTCCGGGCAGTATCCTCGAACGTTGCCGTCTGGAAACTGGCGAACGTCACCCCGACGAGGAAAGTGGTAGCAACCAGAATCGCTGCTCCCAAGACGACGACCCGGGTGATCGTCGCCGTTCGCGCCTCGTCCAGCCGAAAGAACCGTTCCGGGCGATAGCCCTCGTACCAGAGGGTCGCGAGCGCAGCGAAGTTGATCGAGAGGAAGTTCACGATCACCAGCACCACAGCCCCGACCACGGTCTGTGGCGCGCCCCATGCCAGCCCGATCCCAACGACGGCTGTCGGGGGGACGAGCGCCGCGGCGATCATGACGCCCACCAGCGCGGACGAGACGCCCGACGAGAGCGACAGCGCGCCTGCCACTCCGGCTCCGAGCGCGATAGGCAACGAGAGCACGTCAGGGACGAGCCGTTCGCGAATCTCACCGATAGCGAACACCTCTCCAGGCGCCAGGGGGACGGTCTGGGTGTATCGGAGCGCGAACGCGAAGCCAGCAGCGCTGGCGACCGCGAGCAGCCCACCAGCGACCTGCAGACGGACACCCCGGCGGAACATCTCGGCCTCGTCAAGGACGGTCCCGACGCTGGTCGCCATCGCCGGCCCGATCAGCGGGGCGATCACCATCGATCCGACGACGACCGCCGGGGAATCCAGGAGGAGCCCGGCGGTGGCGACGACGGCACTGATGACGGTCAGGACCACGAACGGAGTCCATCGGGGGGCCATCTCCTCGGCGCGTGTTTTCAGTTCCTCCCTGGCGATCCGGTCATCGCTGTCTTCCTGGGCAGCATACCGTTCGGTCAGCTGCTCGAACCGCTTCGAAACAACGGTCTCGGCGCTGAGGACGACCGTGTAGGCGTCCCGTTCGATGCCGACTTCGCGGAGTTGCTCCAGGACCGGTTCCACGGCACCCGTCGGCACCGGGAACGTAACCAGGGCAGTGTACTCCCGGCCGCTGACCTCGTCAGTCAGGGCATAATCGATCTTCTCCTCGTCCAGTACCCCAAGGACTGCCTCCCGTTTGCCGGCCGGGATCATGACCTGAACGAGTCGCACGGAGGAAGGCTCAGCCGGGACGCGGAAATAGCTCCGGGTCCGGCCCCGGCCGCCGACGGGCCGACTCGCCGGGAGGCATCGATCCTTCCAGTCCCAACTCCGCTATCGACTGCGGTCCAGCCAAGCGGCGACTTGCCCCCCGGGATCGGTCCCCTCTCGGACGAGCGCAACCGCCGATTTTCACCGCGCTGGAATCGGACCCGTGTTTTTGTGAACTACTGGTATATCTGGGGAACGATGAGTACGTCACTACCGAGTCTCGGCAGGCGGTGGTATCGGTGGACTGACACCCACCCATCGCTCCTGGCGTCGCGTGGCGCGTTGCTGTTGCTCGTCGTCGCGTTCGGCCTGGCCGGCGTGGGCGGAGTCGAGGTCCCCCTCGAGGCACAGATGGTGGTGTATCTGGTCGGTATGGTCGGGCTGAACCTTCCTCACGGAGGATACGAGCACTTCGAGAACCTCCGCCGGCGGCGGCCGTCCTTCCGGTGGCGATACGTCGCGGCGTATCTCGTCATCATCGCGGGGTTCGTCGGCTTGTTCCTAGTCGCACCGGTCGTGGGACTGGTGCTCGCGCTCTGTGTCGCCATGGCGAAGGGTGGCCTGGGCGGTCTCCACGTCATGGACGCGACGACGGGATCGGAGCATCTCAGGACCCGGCCACAGCGTCTGCTGGCCGCCGGCGTTCGGGGTGGGGCGGTTATGCTCGTTCCGGTCGTCGCCTGGCCGGATACCTTCCATATGTTCAGCGCCCTGATGGTTGGGCTGGTGGAACCTGGCGCGCTGGCTGCCTACGCCCCCTATTTCGATGTGACTCGCCCGCTCATCGGCGGAGCTTACGGCCTGGCGCTGGTGACGCACATCGGACTGGCGTACGTCCGTAGGAGCGGGCGGTCCTGGCTCGTCGACGCCGGGGGGTCGATCCTCTTGACGGCCTATTTCACGGCCGTCCCCGTCCTCGTGGCCGTTGGCCTGTACTTCCCGTTCTGGTACTCCGCCCGTCAGGTCGCCCGGACCGCAGCTGTCGACGCGGCGCCCGTTGACGATCCGGAACACGACCTCGTCGGCACCGACCCCTCGACTGCCGCAATCCGCGCCTGGGGAATCTTGATCGCCGGCGCTCTGGGGACCTTCGCCGTGCTGGCCGTGGTCTACTGGCTGTTCCCTCAGCCGTTTGCCGGAGTGGGCATCCTGCCGGGGGCCGTTGCATTCTGGAGCGTCGCCATCAGCATCATCGCCCTTCCACACATCCTCGTCGGGTCGGTGTTCGATACTGACCGTGGCATCTGGTACGTCCCCTGAACCGGGGGTCGCGTGATCGCTCAGGAGCGGAACCCATCTCCCACTGCCGACGACCAGAAGGGCATACCCTCTCGACGGGGACTCCCCGCCATTCACCTGGCGGCGGGTGTCACTCCGGCCGGAGCCGACGTAGCACTGGGATCTCCTCCAGCCGGTCCACCGGGAGCGCCTCCCAATCGATCCCGGTCGGTCTGTCGCCGGCGGGCGGGCGGAACGTCCGTTCGGGGGTACAGACGATGTCGATCGGAACGTCCAGCGGCGTCGTCGGGATCTCGTCTTGGACGACCTGGAGTTCGTGGACCGTCGTCGCGACCTGTGTTTCGTCATCGACCAATCCGAATTCGTGGAGGATAGCGAATTCCAAATCACTATACCCTTCACCTTTGCCGACTCGTGCGCCGCGGTGGGTTACGGCGACGCTTCCGGAAACGATGAGGTCGACTGTGGGCATATCCTCCGGACCGACTTGGACGCCCACCTCCGCCGACCCGCCGACCGTCGTGGCATGATCGATGTCCGTGATATCGTTCGGATCCAGGAGAAGGAAACACTTCTCGTCGCGGAGTCGCGGAACGGCCATGTATAGGGTCTTGTCGGCACGCAAGGCTGCCCGACGGACGGGGAGTTGTGGCGAATCGGGGTTGGATTTGATCACGTCCGCCTCTCGCCACGCATCAAGCTCCGTGAGCCGGGCAGCCGCTTTATCCGCCCCCGCGTAATTCGGGATCCGGCCCTGGGGTGGAAACGGAAACCGGGCTTGGTCGCTCTTTTCCAACCGATCCCAGACTCGTTCTCGGACTGCCTGTTTTTCCATACTACCGCTTCCCGTTCCCGGTACTAGTGTACCCCCCTTCGACCGGGTGAATCCATCCACCGCATCGACTCGTGAAACTACCTCCCCTCCCGAAGTGCGCGAGGACCATTTTTTCCGGCGGATCGACTTACCCTCGGGAGACACGACGACCGCGTTGCCTTAGCGGGCCGCTTATCCGCGAGGCCGAACAACCGCCAAACATGACCTTCGAGGGACGGCCGGACCGCGACGCAGAAGTCGTCCTCGTAGGACGGTCGAACGTGGGGAAGTCGACGCTGATGCGGGAATTGACGGGGCATGACGTACCCGTCGGCCGGAAGCCGGGCGTCACGCGTGAGCCGTTTCATTACGACTGGGCGAGTGAGGACTTCATGTTCACCGACCTCCCCGGGTTCGGGTTTATGTCCGGGGTGGAGGAGGACCAGCGGGAAGCGATCAAGACGGATCTGGTCCGGTACGTGGAGACAAACGCCGAGTCTATCCTCGCCGGGATCCAGGTCGTGGATGGCAAGAGCGTCGTCGAGATCATCGACCGCCACGCGAGCCGGGACGAGCTCCCGCACGACGTGGAGCTCTTTCGGTTCTTACAGGACGTCGACATTCCCCCAGTAGTCGCGGTCAACAAGATGGACAAGGTCGACGACCGGGACCCACGGCTGAACGACCTGTGTGACCGGTTAGGACTGTTCCCCCCGTGGCAGCAGTGGTCCGACACGATCACCCCGATCTCGGCCAAGCAAGGCCGTATCGATCCGTTGCTGGAAGCGTTACGGACCCGGTTCCATGAGGCGAACCGCGACGACTTGCTGAAGTTTGTCACGTAGGCGGGGCGCAGCCGACGCGTCCCCGCGCCGCGGGTCGATTTAAGTCGCCGGTTACCGACTGCCGTGTCATGGCGACGGACTGGCGTGCGGTTGGTATCGGGTTTCTTGTACTGCTCGCGGTGTCGCTCGTCGGGTCGGCGGTCCCCGGTATCGGCCAACTGATCGCGGGACTAGCCGGAGGGGCCGTCGCCGGATACCTGGCCGGGGGCGGTCTCGGTCGGGGTGCCTGGCACGGCCTCCTAGCGGGCTCGGTGACCGGGATGGTGTTCACCCTCATCATCGCCCTGTTCGGGGGACTGATCGGATTTCTTTCCATGGGCACCGGCCGTGGCCCCGCCCAGGGATTGTTCGGCGGTGTGCTGGCGGGGGCTGGTATCCTGCTCCTCGGGCTGCTTGTCACCGTCCTCCTGGCCGTGGATTCGGCGATCGGCGGGGCCCTCGGCGCGCTCGGAGCTGAGGAGTCTAACTAGGGGTCTTCGGTGGGGGTGTCCCGTGGTGCCCGATCAAGATACTCCCGCTGGACAGCCACGACCTCCTCGGAATCCTGACAGGCCGCGTACCGGCGCAGTGGTTCGGCGTTGAGTTCTCGGAACGTCTCTCCCCAGGTGAACTTTGACAGCAGCGTGTCGGCGCGCTCCGGTTCACCGAGGATGGTCAGAGCCGCCGCCAGGGCTTCGACGGTCGTGAGTCGGAACGGTCTCCCGAAATTGACGGGGTTCGCAGCCACCAAGTACGGCAACGCCCGGTGCGGCCCGGGAAGCGAGAAGCGCGCCTCGCCTGCCGCCTCCCAGGAACAGTCCAGCGCAATCAGGGCGCCGGTCTTCTCAACGATGGCCGTATCAGCCGGCGACAGGGCCCGTTCGGCATGCGGATTCAGAACGACCCCCCGAGGTGTCGACCGATCCGACCGGTGGAGCGTGACGAGGTCGAATCGGGCCAACTTGCGGGCGGTACACTTCTCAGGGTCGTCATCCCCCGCGTATCTGACATGCAGGGCCGGTCCCCGCGACCACTGGTCCGCAGTTGGATCGCGTCCCACGGGGCCGCTTCGCCGCGATGCCGGATAAGGGTCGTGTCCGCCCTACAACCTGTGGACGGACAGTGGGGACCTTGGAGGTCGATCAGTCGGCCGGCCTGCTCCGGTCGCCGATTTGTCGGGGGTCGCCGGCCCCCGGGAAACTTTCTTGCAGACGCCTGCCGACCCCTCACACATGAGTCAGGACTGCGTGTTCTGTAGCATCATTGCCGGTGACATCCCCGGCCGAGTAGTCCATGAAACCGAGACGACGATGGCGTTTCTCGACGCGAACCCGCTCGCTCGAGGACACACGCTCGTCGTTCCGAAGGACCACCACGAGACGCTGGCCGACACGCCGACCGACCTGGCGGCGGACGTGTTCGAGACCGTTCGGAACCTGACGCCACACATCGAGACGGCCGTCGATGCTCCCGCCTCCAACGTCGCGATCAACAACGGGTCGGTAGCGGGACAGGAGGTACCGCACCTCCACGTTCACGTCGTCCCCCGGTTCGAAGATGACGGTGGCGGTCCGATCCACGCGGCATTCGGCCGCCGTCCGACCCTCTCGGACGACACACTGGACGACATCGCCGCCGCCATCGCAGCGGACTGAGTCCGGTCCCCAGTAATCCTAGTGATGTACGGAGCTCGCCGCCGATTCCGGCGGACCAGGGTTGTCACTGTCGGCTGGCAGGCGGAGATAACGACGCTGGTATAACTGGGAGAACGGCGGTTTGATCGGCAGGATACGCAAGGCGTTCGGAAGACGGATGGCGCGCCGAAGCGCGCGCCGTCGGCCATGACAGTCAGCATGTGGCGGCCTGCAGAAGGATTTCCCATGGTGGCAGGACACGGGACATGACTCTTCTAACACCCAGTTGCAGGCGAGGACTGGATGAGGTGACGAGTCGATTACGATCCAGCGGCCTGGGCGACCACCCCCCCTCCGACCGTGCAGCGTGTCGTCCCCGTGGCAGGGCCGTCACCGCGCATCCGAGTGCGATCCCGGAACGACCCGGCGATGGATCGGACACCTGAGTAGTGCTTTGATACCATTCCAACCCAATCGTACATATATCCGGGCATAAGAGTTCTGTTCAACGTAATTATATGCGTTTAAGGTACTTGTATGTTTTTGAACACGAAATAAAAGTGAACGTTCATCCGGAAAATATCCATCTCACACCGTCGAACACAAACGACGGGTTCGAGATTGTCCGATCGTGGGGCCTGAGATACCGGTCGGCCTTCGGGTCCCGACCCGTGGCCTGACGAGGGCAACCGCCGGACCGAGAGCCCTTGTGTTCGGTCCCCCTGGTCGGGCGTATACTGCCGGTGACAGGTACTATCCTCGCGCAGACTACCGCTCCCGATCCCCTTCCGTTCACTTTACCCGCCGTCGTGACGGTCCTGCTCCGGGCGATCGGGGTCGTCGTCAACGCCGCCGTGGTGTTCCTCGTCGGCTGGTTCCTTGTGGAACCGGCGATAGCTAGACTCGTGGCGCGGCGGAACCGCAACGACCCGACGCTACAGGAGGCCGTCGCCCGGTGTACCCGCCTGTGAGTCATGATCGTCGCAATGTTGTCGGGATCGACGGGCTTGGGAGCGATGCCGTCGTCGTTCGGATGCATCACTAGCTCGATGGTCCGCAGGAAAGACGCGGCAGACCGACGGGCTGGGGACCCGGTCGGCGTTCGCACAGGCCCTAAAGGAGCGACTCGAACGGGCCGGGATCCGCGATCAGTCCGGCCTCCCAGCGCGACCTGAGCGGGAAGATTCAGATCGAGGAAACCAACTGAGTGGACGGTGGGCGCAACGAGGGTGTCGTGTTGGAGGATTCAGGTCATTGTCGGGTTCCGGTCGCTCAAGTTCGGGTCGTTCATCGCCGTGGGGTGCGGGGTCTATCGGGCGTCCGCCGCACTCCTCGGAGTCCGAAAGGAGCCCGGTCGTGCGGGCACGCTGACGGGACGGAGACGAGGGCCTGAACCGCTCACGTCACCGTCCGGGCAACCGTCTCGACACAGCGGGCGCAGACTCGGGGAAGTGCGGTCCCGGAGATCGTAGCGCCGTCGTGGGGTTCAAGCAAAAGGTGGGCATCGATCTCGTGCGGCGGGTGGCCGCCGATCCGTTTGGTCGCCTCAATCTCGCCGGGGACCTGCGTTTCCGCCCGGTCGAGCGCTGCCCGGTACCTGTCCAGCGAAATGGCCCCGTTATACACCCGCGGAAAGCGGAGCAGTGCCTCGAGAAACGTCCCATCGGCGGAGACGATGACGGCCGACTTTGTCGTCCGTACGCTCGCGTCCATGGGGCACGGCCGGACGATACGGAACTGGACTGCGTGCCGATCGCCGTTGGTGGCGGTTAGTCCGGCTGGGGAGACGGCGTCGGCGGAAACCGGGTGCTGTTCAACGGCATGAAAGCCCTGGGCGGTAAACGCGTCCGCGAGCCCGATCGGCTCCGTCACGACTCCAGTTGGGGCCGCCTGACTCATACGTGCAGCGCTCTGGGCCGGGCTCCGTCCACCACCGGGGGTCCCCCGACGTGCGGCTGGACGGCAGGAACGTGACACACCGACCACGGGCGCTCGCCCGCCGGACCTACCGGCGCCGGATGGTGTGACCGTCGTCCGTGGGTTCGACGGCAGCGTCGAACAGCGAAGTGATCGTCGCTACCGTCTGCTGGTCGTGAGCGCCCGGGTCCATGTGGAAGTGGGCGACAGCGTCGACCGCCTGGATGCGCCCGAGGATGACGTGGAGGAACTCGTAGGCGGTGTCGAGGTCAACGTACTGCAGCATCCCGGTCAGCGAGTCGAAACACATCACCGTCCGATTGCCGTTCCCGTTCCACTCGGTCAGGTGTTCGGTAATAGTGATACCGAGGCCGGTCAGGTCGTTCGGGCTGGTCACGGTCTCCGTCGGCTGTGAGGGGAAGCCGGGACCGCTATCCGTGCCAGTCGTCGCGCTCACCGACCTGCTCGCCTCGTCGACGCTCACGATGCCCACCTCCGCAGGCGTCCCACCGCCGGCAGCCCGCCAGCGTCGGAGCTGCGCGTCGGGGGGTTTCGTGTACGACACCCACAGTGCGTTGGTCGCCCGGTCGGCCTCCGGCTCCAGGAGGTCCGCACAGACGTCGTCCTCGTGGTCGGACAGCGACGGCGCGAGCAGCAGGACGCTAGACACACCCTCCAGCCGCGATCGGACCGCCTCCCGTTGTGTTTTTGCGGTCACAGTAGATCCTCGCGGTAGTGAAATATATGCGCCAGACTCGATGAAAAGTGTTTCCCTCGGCCCCTGAGAAGCCGGGACCGCGTGGTCCTGGCCGCTGGACCGGAAGACGTGAATCGGTCAGGTCGTCCGGAGATACCCCGTCTGCGGTTCGTAGATCTCCCCGCGCGTCCGGAGGTTCTGGATCTCGTCCTCGGCTTTCCCGGGGTCGACGCCGGCCTCGTCGGCCCGTTCGATGACCTCCTCGACGGGGGCCCCTTCCTCGTACTCGTCTTCGATCTCCGCGATCAACTCCTTCAGGTTCCGGATCCGGTCACGTTGGCTCTTCGAGGTCCCGGTCTCGATCACGTCCGCGTCGAACTGGCCGGTCTCGGGGTCGACGCCGATCGTCTCCAGGGATGACTGGACGATGTCGATGACGCGTTCGGCGTCCTCCTGGTCGACGGTGTCGGAGAGTCGGACGCGCGCGGACGCCTCCGCGAGCCGGATCAGCGCCTCGATCTTCCGGGCGGTGATCGGGACCGGTGAGTCCTCGTCGAGTCCCTCGGAGCGCATGTCGACGTAGAAGTCCCGGATGGTCGCCCGCGCCTCGTCGGTCATCCGCGGGAAGCAGTTCCGCTTCGCGTACGCGATGTATTTCCGGAACAGGTCGGGTTCGATCGCCGGCTGGACCTCCTCGGTCGCCGCCTCCACTTCCGCGGCGGTCGCTTCCGCCGTCGTCAGTTCGTCCCGCTGGGTCCGGAGTTCCCCCGCGTAGTTCGTGTCGAGGATGTGCTCCGCCAGCCGGGCGTCCTCCTCGGGATCCGGCTGGTCGGTCACCGTGAAGATCAGGTCGAACCGGGAGATCAGCGCCGGGTCCAGGTCGATCTGCTCGCCGATCGGTTCGTACTGGTCGAACCGGCCGTATTTCGGGTTGGCCGCCCCGAGCAGCGAACACCGGGCTTTGAGCGTGGCGTTGATTCCGGCCTTCGAGACGCTGATCT
>CAZCXJ010000079.1:0-10364 GCA_964502585.1 uncultured Candidatus Halobonum sp. | reverse complement strand
CGAACTCCTCGGCTGGTATCTCGAAGCGGTAGTCGTCCTCGTTGTAGTACTCGCTCAGCCGCTGAAAGAGGTCCTGGCGGTCGAAGTAGTGGCTGAACCAGTACTCCTCGTCCATCGGGAACACGCGGATCGTCTCGGGCTCGATGTCGAAGTCCGAGTCGGGAGCAGACATGCTATCACCTCTTCCTCGGGCGCGGTCGAACTACCGTCTCGCAGTCCGGGCACTCGGCGTAACAGGCCGGGCCGTCGTCGCGTTCGTACTCGATCAGCAGCACGCCGGCCGGAACCGTCGCCCCGCAGTCCGGACAGCGGCCGAGAGAGGCGGCGTAGGTTGCCATGGGGGAATCGACCTCGTTGGGGGAACATCTGGCGGGCGTGTGGCCCGCACCCGGGGCTACCGCACTCGCATATATAGGCGTGGTCCAGCCACGGTGGAAGTGAAACCCGGCGACGACGCTGGATTCTCGGTGTGTCTCGGGGTTCCTCGCGCTCGGCGCTGGGGCCCTCCCGCTCGCTCGCCACCGACCAGTCCGGGCGTGCGGCGCTCCCTGCGGTCGCTCACCGGTCCGAGGGTATAGTCGGCGCCGGTGGATATCACGGGTGCTTGCACTCCAACGTGGCGAGAACGAGCGCCCGACTGCCAGCGTGACATGGCCGCTCTCGACCACGATGGGGCCTCACAAGACGTTTACCGAGCCACGCGAGATCGCCTCGTGATACGACGCCGGACCGTTCTGGGGCTGCTGGCCGGGGAGAGCACGCTCGGAGCCGGCTGCATACTGACGCCCGCGTCGGACCATCCAATCGATCGGGTCGTCCGCAACGACACGGATACCGAGCGGACCGCCCGTGTCGCCACCGGCGGTCAGATGACCCCGGCCGACGCGGACCCGCCCGCGGGGGAGACGCCGAGTCCGGTCGGCATCGAGGCGGTCAGCCTCGACCGGGCGATCACGCTGACCGCCGGCCGCTCGCGCCCGTTCCGGCGCCGTACAGCAGGACGAACGCCAGCGTCGCCACCACGATACAGCCCGCGGCGACGAGAAACGCCACCGACGCGCTCGTGGCGTCCCATACCGCCCCGACAGTGACCGGGCCGGCGACGAAGTGACACAGGAGTACATGTCCGAAAAGAAAGCCGTCACGCAGGACGGCGACCAGCTGTTTTCGTTCGTAGGACGGACGACCGCGGCGGTCACCACGAGGGGTTCACGAGCTACGCTGTGGCAGTTATTGCGATCGGATGGGTTGACACCGGCTGATGCTGTCTGCGTGGACAGTCATAACGCGTCACGAGCGGCTACTGGTGTGGAGCAATCACCCTGGCGGGGCGGCGAACTCAGACGGTGAGCGCCAGCAGCTCCGCGACGCCCGTTACGGCCATCGTGCCGGCGCCGAATCCCCCGATACGGGCCATCGCGCGGCGGGAGTCTGCCTCCGTCCAGTCGATTCCCATGTCTAGGTGGTCCTGCATCGCCTCGAACCCACGGCCAGCCAACGCGGAGCCCGACCACCCGAGTAGCCCGAACCCGAGCGCCAGCGAGCCGATAACGAACGCGACGCGTGCTGCGCTGACGATCGATCGGCTCGTGAGCGAAAACACGGCAAAGAGGACGAGCCCGCCGCCACCACCCACCAGTACCGCACCGCCGACGAGCCGCACTCGTGGAAGGAGGTACGCACGGGCCACCTCGGGGGCCGAGCGCTCCTCCATGGCCGATCAGTCAACGGCGTCCTGCATCCGCGGGTCCAAGGCGTCGCGCATCCCGTCACCGAGAAGATTGAACCCGAGGACGGTCAGCGCGAGGAACAGGCCGGGGAAGAAGGACATCCACCACTTGCCGGTCTGGAGCCCGTTCTCGACGCCGTTTGCGAGCATCAGCCCCCACGAGGGGGTGCCCGCTTGCGCGCCGAAACCCAGGAACGACAGGGCCGCGATGTCGATGATTGCGAGCCCGAAGTTCAGGGTGGACTGGACGGTGATCGGCGCGAGCGTGTTGGGGACGATGTGGCGCGCGAGGATCCGCAGGTCTTTCGCCCCGAGGGCTTTCGTCGCGTCGATATACTCGTCCTCAAGCACCTTCAGCGCGGCACCGCGGACGACCCGGGCGAACCGCGGGGTGTACACTAGGGTCAGCGCGATGGTCACCTTCCAGAGTCCAGCCCCGAAAATCGCGACGAGCGCAAGTGCAAGCAACAGCGAGGGGAACGCGAGCAACACGTCCATCGTCCGCATAATTACGTTGTCGGTGACGTCGCCGTAGTAGGCCGCGAGAATCCCGAGCGTGATCCCGGCAAGCGTCGAGATTCCGACGGTGATCGTGCCGAACTTCATTGCGATCCACGCGCCGTATAGTGTCCGGCGGTAGATGTCGCGGGCGGCGGCGTCGGTGCCGAACAGTATCTCGTTTGCGGCGAACGGCCCGCCTGCCCACCCGGGGGCGGCCCGGTCGGGGATCGAGCCGCCGAGCTTCGAGAGTTGGAGCGTCGAGAGATCGTAGCTGACCCGCGCGAATATTGCGACCAGTAACATCCCGGCGATAATGGCGATCCCGATCAGCGCCAGGCGGTTCGAGAGCAGCTCCGAGAGGAACGGCGAGTTCAGTAGCCGGGCGATCCGACCGCGCTCGCCGGGCTCGCGGGTCGCGTCTGTGGTTTCCGTACTCATTGTTGGATCCGTGGGTCGAGATAGCTGTAGGTAATGTCAACGCCGAGGTTCACCAGGGTAAATAGGAGCGCGAAGGTCAACACGGTCCCTTGGACGAGCGGGTAATCGGTGGCGCCGATGGCGTTGACGAGCATCGTGCCGATTCCGCCGATGCCAAAGACGGTTTCGGTCAGGACCGCGCCGCCCAGTAGCGTCCCGAACTGGATGCCGACGACGGTAATGACGGGAATCATGGCGTTTCGGAACCCGTGTTTCATAACGGTGATCTTGGCGCCCTGGCCCTTGGCGCGGGCGGTCCGCATGTAGTCCTGGCGGATAACCTCGAGCATCGACGAGCGCATCATCCGCGAAATCAGTGCCATCGAGTAGATGCCGATGGTCGCCGCGGGCAGAAACAGGTGCTGGACCGCGGAGATGAACGGTTCGTAGTGCGCCTCGACCGACAGCACCGCCATCGACCCGCCGTTCAGGATCGACTCCACGTACGCGCCGGTGTTCAGGATGAGCGTGTCGATAGTGACCATCCCCGTCAGTGGGAGCGTGGTGCCAAAGAGAACCCACTTGTCGGGAAGGAAGATCGTCGATCCGATCCGGCCCGCCGCCGGGAACAGGCCCAGATACCCCGAGAAAAACAGGATCAGGAGCGGACCGGACCAGTAGATCGGCACCGAGATGCCCGTCAGCGCCCCGATGCGGGTGCCGTGGTCGAGGACTGAGTCCTGCTTGACCGCCGAGAGGATCCCGAGCGGGAGCCCGAGCAACAGGCCGATCGCCTGGCCGTAGATCGCGAGTTCGATCGTCACCGGCAGCTTGTTCGCAATGACCTGCCGGACGGGCGTCCCCTTCGAAATCTTGTAGGAGTTGCCGAACTCGAACTGTGCGGCATCCAGCAGGAAGCGGCCGTACTGGACGAGTATCGGGTCGTTCAGGCCCAGTTCACGTCTGACCTGCCGGACAGTCTCCTCCGAGGCCCGCTGGCCGACGATGATCCGCGCCGGATCACCTCCCGCGAGATGCAAGATCGCAAAGACGAATGTGCCGACGCCGAACAGGACCGGCACCAGCAACAGGAGTCGCTTGAGTATGAAACGCTTCGAGACCATCCTTCGTCACGTGTTCACAGAGTGGGATATTAAAGCGCTTGCTGTTGAGGGACGGTCCCTCGGGCGGTCAGTTCAGCCGGACGAACTCCAGGTACGGACCACCGACGGAACTCACCGTGAAGGAGTCCGAGACGACCTTCTGGTTGATCGCCCGGATCGTCTTCGCGTGGTCGATGAAAATCCACGGAGCCTCGTCGTGGGCGAGCTGGCTCGCCTCACGGTAGAGCTCCTTCCGCGTCGCCTCGTCGTAAGTGGCCTGTGCCTCACGGACCAACTCCATGTACTCCATGTTGGCCCAGCCGCCGACGTTGAGGGTGCTGTACCCCTCGGTATCGAAGCTGACCCAGTCCTGGCCCTCGGGGACCGCGTCGAGGTCGACCTTCGGGTCCAGCAGGACGTACATGAAGTTGTCCGGGTCGGCATTGTCGGTGTACCAGCCGAGGAAACAGGCGTCGTGTTTCCCGGCAGAGGTGTAGTCTAGGTACGACGAGAACGTCGAGAACTGATTGATGTTCACCGTCAGACCGATCGATTCGAGGTCGGATTTGACCTGGTTCGCCGTCTGGATCGGGCTCGGGTTGTACCCGCGGGGATTCGAAAACGTCGCGAGTTCGAACTCCAGGTCGGCCGCGCCGGCCTCCTCCAGCATCGTCTGTGCCTGGTCCTTGTCAGTCGGATACGGGTCGACATCGGGGTTCCGCCCCAGGACGCCCTCGGGTAGGGGCTGTCCCGTCTGGACCGCGAAGCCCTGGTAGATGTCGTTCACGATGGCCTCGGTGTTGACCGCGAGGCTGATCGCGCGCCGGACGTTCCGGTCGCGGAACTCCTCGACGCGGGCCATATTGAACGCCATGTATCCGGTGTTGATCCCCGATTTGGACTTGATGCTCGCCGAGTTCGAGGACTCGATGCTCGCGGAGGACTGGGCGCCCAGGTTGTCGGTGATGTGGGAGGCGCCGTTGATGACATCTTGGGCCCGCGAGGAGTTCTGGCCGATGGTCTTGAACACGACCTCGTCGACGTTTGGACCCTCGCCCCAGAACTCGTCGTTGGCAGTCAACAGCACGCGCTGGTTCGAGTTGTCGAGCGTGTCGAACGCGAACGGCCCGGTGCCGATGGGGTTCGTGCCCAGCGCTGGCTGGCTATCGACCGAGGTGATCTGGTCCTTCGAGAGGATCGCGGCCGCGAACATCGCCAGGTTCCGCAGGAACGGGGCGTACTGCTGGGTCAGGGTGAACTCAACCGTGTAGTCCTCCGAGGCGTCGATACTCTCGACCCAGTTGCCGAAGGTGAAGCCGGCGTATCCCGACGCGTTCTCGGCGCCGAGGTAGTACTGGTACCCTTCCTCGGTGAAGCGCCGGATGGTCGCTTTCACGTCCTCGGCGGTGAAGTCGCTGCCGTCGTGGAAAGTGACGTCCTCCTTGAGCTCGAGCGTGGCGGTCGTCCCCTCAAGCGACCAGCCGTCGGGCTTTGCGAGGCCGTCAGTCAGCGCCCCGCCGCTGCCGGGCTCGAAGTCAACGAGGGTGTCGAACACTTGATTCGTAACCTTCGCAACCTCGCCGCTCGTGGTCTGCTGTGGGTCGTAGTTCTCCGGGTGGTCGCCGCGAGCATACACGAGCGTGCCACCGCCGTCGCCGCCGTCACCGGAAGTCGTCGTACCGTCGCCGCCGTCGCCGCCGTCGCCGCCGTCGCCGCCGTCGCCGCCGTCGCTTCCATCGGCGCCGCTGGAACAGCCGGCCAGTGCCGTCGCCCCGGCCGTCGCCACGCCAGCAGTCTTCAGGAAGTCACGCCTGTCTACGGTTTTACTGTCCTCTGTCATAAGTTGACCAACCGAAGCGCTACTGATAAATGTTCTCAATCATTGAGGCCGACACACCGTTTATTAGCGGATGAGAGGAGCGCCGTGGGAGCTGATGCCGAGACGACCCACGTCGGGCCACACCGAGTGCGTAACCGGGATTGGCAACGAACACCCAGTGCGGGATGAACGTTCTACTCGTCGGTCCGTTCCGTGTTCGCGTCCGCGCCCTCCGCGTTCATCCCGGGCTGGTCGTAGAGGTGGCACGCTGCCGGGTGGGACTCGTCTTGCAGAACGGGGTCGATCTTCTCGCAGACGCTCTCGAAGCGCTCGGAGAGGACGGCACCAGCCTCTGCCCACTCTTCGCGGGCGAGATGTTCGAACGCGTTCTGGACGACCGTGCGGGACTCTCCGGTCACGAGAGAGGGGTCGTCGAACAGCTCCTCCCAGAGCACCTCGGTGAACGCGTCGATAGTACCCGGTACCGGTGGGCCGTCGGTTCTCGTACCGCCGTCGGAGGCGACGGCCGCGTCGTTATCCTCCTTCTCAACCATCGTCCAGGCCCGCTCGAGGTCGATTGACTGCTCCTCGATCCGGCGCCTGACGCTCGTCACCTCGCGGTAGGCCTCTTGAGGCATTTCGGTGTGCTCTGGCGGGATGATCTTCGGGCAGCGCGTACGGAAGTGACACCCCGAGGGCGGATCGATCGGGCTCGGCACGTCACCCTCGAGAATGATACGATCGCTCGTGTCTGCGGTTGGGTCGGGGATGGGGATCGAAGACAGGAGCGCCTGCGTGTACGGATGTTTCGGGTCCTCAAACAGCTCCTCGGTTCGTGCCACCTCGACGATCTTACCGAGATACATCACGGCGACCCGATCCGAGACGTGCCGGACCACGCTGAGGTCGTGCGCGATGAACAGGAACGTGAGCCCGAACTCCTCTTGGAGGTCCTCAAGGAGGTTGAGGATCTGTGCCTGTACGGAGACATCGAGTGCGGAGACGGGTTCGTCACAGACGATGAAGTCCGGATCGACCGCCAGTGCGCGGGCGATGCCGACCCGCTGGCGCTGGCCGCCGGACAGCTCGTGGGGGTAGCGGTCGATCTGCTCCCGTGAGAGGCCAACCTCGTCGATGAGTTCCATCACGCGCTCTCTGCGCTGCTCGCGGCGGCTCTGGTCCTCGTCCGGCGGCTCCTCGGGGAGGCCGTGAATCTTCAGCGGCTCCGTGATGATCTGGCCGACGGTCATCCGTGGATCCAGGCTCGAGAGCGGGTCCTGAAAGATCATCTGCATCTCCCGGCGTTTCGCCCGGAGGTCGCTGCTGTTCAGTGCGCTCAGGTCCTGACCCGCGAAGACCGCGGTCCCACTCGTGGGTTCGAGCAGGCGGAGGACAGTCTCTCCTGTCGTTGACTTGCCACAACCGGACTCACCGACGAGTCCCAGGGTCTCACCCTCGTGGATGTCGAAGCTCACGCCGTCGACCGCTCTCACGCTCTGTGGCTCGTTCGAGAGCCACTTGTCCAACAGGTCGTCGGCTCGTGAGAAGTGCTTTTTTAGGTCGCGGATTTCCACCAGCGGATCGCCGATCTCCGTGCTCTCAGAGGCCCGTATCGTCTCTTGCTCGGTGGTGTACTCGCTGGGGTCGAACTCCTCCAGCACGCACTTTGCCGTATGGTCGATACCCGGCGGGCCGTGCTCCAAGTTGGGAATCTCTTGGCCCCGGCAGCTCTCGTGGGCCCAGGGACAGCGGTCCGCGAAGTGACAGCCTTCCTCCATCCCAATGAGGTCCGGAACGTTGCCCTCGATGGGTGTGAGCCGGTCTTTGTCCTCGCGTGGAATCGACTCCAGAAGCGCCTGGGTGTACGGGTGCGACGGGTTCGCAAAAATCTCTTCCACGGGGCCCTCTTCGACTATGTTGCCCGCGTACATAACGGCGACGCGGTCGCAGGTCTCCGCAACGACGCCGAGGTCGTGGGTGATAAACAGCACGCTCATGCCCCGCTCCTCTTGGAGATCGTTGATGAGGTTGAGAATCTGGGCCTGGATCGTCACGTCGAGGGCGGTGGTGGGCTCGTCGGCGATCAGAAGCTGTGGCCGGCAGGCCAGTGCAATCGCAATCAGGACCCGCTGGCGCATCCCGCCGGAGAACTCGTAGGGGTACTCATTGAGCCGGGCAGTCGGCTCCGGGATTCCGACCTCCTCCAGAATGTCGACGGTGTCCTCCAGAACCTGCGCTTCCATCTTGCGCCCAGTCAATGACGGGACGATCTCGCGGACGGCGTTGAACCACGAGTCGTTCAAGCGCTTGCCGTAGCGGTGGAGGCGGAGGCTCTCAGCGACCTGCTCGCCCACCGGCACGGCCGGGTTGAGCGAGGTCATCGGGTTCTGGAAGATCATGCTCATCTCCCCGCCGCGAATCTGCCGCATCGCGGACTCGGGTGCGCTCGCCAGGTCGAGCACGCCACGGTCGGGGTAGACGAATGGGTCCTCCGAGTCAGGCCCTGTCCGGCCGGGATACTGCTCCGCGAACGTCTCGACGAGCTCGGGGTCGTGGAACTCGACGCTCCCTTCCGCGATGTAGCCGGGGTCGTCGACGAGCCCCATCGCCGAGAGGGCAGTCACGGACTTGCCGGACCCCGACTCGCCGACGAGGCCGACGGTGGTTCCCTCGGGAACCGTGAGGTCGATGTCCTCGACCGCTCGAACCGTCCCCCGTTCGGTGTCGAAGCGCGTGTGTAACCCCGAAAGGGAGAGTAACTCAGTCACTGCGTGGCATTCTTACAGCTTCCGGGGTAAAAGTTTCTCTCGCCGCCGATAGCGTGGATGCCATTCGCGCCGCCGTTGCAACCTTTTTCTATACTCATCGCCTCGCTCCGCCATGAGCGATGAGTCGGCGGAGTACGACCAGCAGGGGCCACCAGCAGGGGTCCTCGACAGTTGGGAAGCCGTGGTTTCGGACATGGAGGCGACCGCGGCCGAGTACCGCGAAGACGGGTGGACGGTCATCGAGCTCCACCCGGGAGACGTGGCGACGCTGACGGGGAACCACGAGCGGATCGATCGCTACGGACTCGATCTGGTGGTCCCCAGCGACGAGGCCGAGACGGTGTACGAACTCGTTGAGGCCGAGGACGCCGCCTTCGACTCGTGTTCGTTGTTCAAAGCCGTCAGGGCCGGAATCGTCTTTCTCGTGGTCGCCGTGGAGGACGAAACCCGGGGTATCGCGGTCCTCTATCCCGCCTACTACGATGTCGACGATGAACAAACCGAGGAGATGCTCGAAGTGGCGACCAGCCGCGGCGAGATGCAGACCCACGTTCGGAACCTGGGAGGTGAGCGACTTTCGACGTTCACCCACGGGGACCCGTCGCTGTTCTTCCCGACCGACGACTAACGAGAGTCGGCTGCTCAAGTTGAGCGACAACGCTGGAGTCGCGCCGCCGGTTACTGTGTCGCAAGCGCCTGAACCACCCCGGCGGAGTGGTCGTCTCGGTCAGACCGGCCTCCTACGGCGTATCTTCGGCTTCGATGTGTGATACCGCCGGCTGATGGGACCGTGGGAACGACTCGGCTGACGTACGTCGCATCGTGGCCGGCCCCGCTGGCGAAGTATTTGTAGCTGATATTACCACGGCCAACCACGTCGTCGAGAGTCCGCAGCGTCCCGTGTGCTGTGAGGACTCCGAGTTGCCCATCGGGGCGCCCGCCGTGCATCTGTGAATCGAGATACGACCCGATCACCAGGGGAGCCGCGTCGGGGTCGGTCCTGGCTCGTCGGGTGAAGGCGTTCCGGATCGGGCCGACGCAGGCCTCGAGCCCGAGCGTGACCCCATCGTCGACGTCCCGACCCACAGCTATGCCGTCCCGAACCTGACCGACGTGTTCGGACCAGTCACTGACGTGCTGGCGGAGACTGAGACCGACTGGCAGGGCCTCGGCGTCGGTAGGAAGAATCTCTCTGGCCCCGTTTTCGTTTCCTCACGCTGCTTGGTCGGGATTGCGTCTCGGTGGACGCTGACCGAACAGGACGGCGTCCGATCGAAGTACTCCGTCAGCGAACTCGACCGTTCCATGCCGTGTGTTATCCTGACGTTTGAGTATAATTACTCGGGATCTGTCAGTTCTCTGCACCACCGGCTGGTGTTATGATCCGTTCAGCGAACACGTCTCGTTCCCGTGACCGCTACACGGCCTTACATGGACAGCCGGGTGATCCAGGCGCCAACACCCGCGGACGTTGAGGAGTCCTCGGCGAGAGCAAGCGCCGGAACGCGTGTCTGTCGCTGTACACCCGGTGTGCCGTCGCCTACGAGGGGCGGGCCCAGTCCCATCTTGAGGCCGGCGACCGGTTCGTCCTCTGCAAACCCGACGGGACCGTACTCGTCCACGGCGACACGAAGCAGGAACTCCGCAACTGGCAGCCACCGGGGGCGACCGTCCAGGTGACCGACACTGACCCGCTCGTGATCACCGCGGTCCGCACGACCCCCCGCGAGGTCATTCGCATCACCTGCGAGCGGGTGTACCACGCGGCGCTGTTGCCGGTGGACGACGACGCCAGCCTCGAGTTGCAGGGCTCGGAGGCGGATCTGCGGGACCGCATCTTCGAGACCCCGACGCTGATCGAGGCGGGCTTTCGCCCCGAGGCGAAGGAGTACGACACGCCCGCGGGGCCGGTGGACGTCTGGGGCTACGACGGCGAGGGCCGTCCAGTGATCCTCGAACTGAAGCGGCGTCGCGTGGGGCCCGATGCGGTCAGTCAGCTCCGTCGGTACGTCGAGAGCGTCGACGCC
>CAZCXJ010000078.1:2066-10453 GCA_964502585.1 uncultured Candidatus Halobonum sp. | reverse complement strand
GCCTCGTCGTCTCCGATGTTCGCGCCGTTGGTATCCTCGAAGGTCGAGACCGTGAACTCCGTGTCATCGTTGAACACCTCACCCAGCGCCACGGCGGTGTAGTCCTCTGCCTCCAGAGGAACGGTCTCATCAAACACTGTCAAGGTGTTCGCGGCGTTCTCGACGCGGATGTCGTACTCGCCCGGCGGAACCTCGAGATACTCGCTGACAGCGCCGAACGGTACGTCAGACAGTACCTCGGCGTCGTTTACGAAGACATCCACGTTCGGTGCGTTCGGCGACGCGTGTGCCACTCGCAGGCCAGCTTCGCCGTCTTCAGCGCTCGCCGCACTCGGCAAACCAACTAGCGATACTGTTCCACCGATACCGATCGTCCGAAGAACGTCTCTACGTGTTTTAACCATATCCCAGCACCCGAGTCAAACCAGGGAAGGAACTGATAAAGGGGTTTTCCCAAATTCGTTCATACTTGATTCCAGTTCCGATCCGGGTCCCCGCAGTCATGCGATTGGTCGAACCGAGCGAAACCTCAGTGTCGATATCCGACACCGGGTCAGTCCATCGTGACCCACGCGAGAAAGGCGACCGCCCCGGCCTCCAGCAGTTGGAGGTACATCATGGCCTCGACGGCCGGCAGCGGGATGTCGAATGGGGCGAAGAAGTAGTAGTACAGTGCGAGGCCGTTCTCGGCGAACAGCAGGAGCGCGAACACGAGCAGGCCCAGGGTGTGTTTCGAGCGGAACTGGAGGTAGTTGCGCGCCCAGACGGCCACCAGGGAGAGCAGGAGGACGACGTTCAGACCCGCCGTGGCTCGGGCTACGTCCAACGAAAGAACCATCTCAGCCCCCCCTAACCGCCCGACGGTGATATACGCTTTCCCAATTCCGGCCCGGAAGGGGCCCGTATCCGGGCGGGTCGCCGGCTTCCGGCGGGCCGGTCCCCCGGCGTGGCGGGTGCCCGCTCCGCGCGATACGCCCATGGTGGCAGCCGTCGGTCCCGGCCGCGCCTGCGTGGTGTTCGAACGCGTGCATGTGTGTCAATCCATCTGGTCGATGATCGTTTCGACGGTGTCCCAGTGCTGTTTGACCCGGTCGGTCGGCAGGTAGACGGCGCCGTAGTCGTCGCCGCTGGACCGGACGATGTCGTTCTCCTGGAGCACGTCGAGGTGGTGCCGGACCGTCTTGTAGTCGAGATCCAGTTCCTCCGCGAGCTGGTTCGCGTTCCGGGGGCGGTCGTTGACGGCCTCAAGGATGCGCACGCGGTTCGCCCCGCCGCGTGTGCCCGTCAGCACGTACCACAGCGCCCCCTCCATCACCCGGCGAGTCACAGGGGTCTTACGTAAGCGCATCGGCCTCGACCGACCACGACCCCCCGAGGGAAGCCCCGCGGAACCTCAGACCGTGAACAGGTCCACGTCGGCCGGCACATCAAACAGTCCCATCCGGACGCCACAATCCAGCCAGCCGTGACCGTACGAGAAGGCCGCCAGTGCGTTCGCCGGATCGTCCGCCTCCTGGAAGTGGCGGCCGTCGGCCAGGTACGACTCGGCCATCTCCAGACAGTCGGCCGCGGCCGCTCCCAGCGGCGAGTCGGCCGGCACCGCCGGGTCGGCGGCGTCGATGGCGTCCGCAAGCATCGTCTCGTACCGTGCGGTCTTGTCAGTGAGGTCGGCTGGCATAGCCGGCCGTTCGGCCGGCACCGGGAGAACGCTTCGGGTCCCTGAGGTGGGCCTAGCGACCCATCGTGTGGAACTCGGCGTTGGGTCGCCAGTCGGCGAACATCGCCATCCGGTTGCTCAGGTTGAAGAACGCGGTCACAGCGCCGATGTCCCAGATCTCCTCGCGGCTGAAGCCGGCAGCGGCCAGCCGCTCGAGGTCCGCCTCGGTCACCGCGTCGGGGCGCTCGGTCAGCTTCACCGCGACATCCAGCATCGTCAGTCGTGCCTCGCTGACGTCCGCCTGGCGGTAGTTGGCGACGAGTTGGTCCGCGAGTTCGGGGTCCTCCGCGTAGATCCGCACGAGCGCGCCGTGCGCCACGTTGCAGTAGTAACAATGGTTTCGGCCCGACACCGTGACGACGATCATCTCCACTTCCTCGCGGTCAAGCGTCGTGTCCTCGACGAGCGCGTCGTGGTAGTCGACGAAGGCCCGGAAGTGCGAGGGCTTGTACGACAGGGCCGCGAACACGTTCGGCGTGAACCCCGCCCGTTCCGTTTCGGCGGCGATCCGGTCGTAGAGGTCCTCCGGGAGGTCCTCCGGGTCGGGAACGGGGAACCGCCGCTGTGCCTCGGGGCGCAACTGGAGGGAAGGGACCTCGTCGTCCGAGTCCGGATGCTGGTCGGCATCCGGTCGCTCCTCCTCGTCGCTGGACGTACCGTTCGTGTCTGGTTCCTCGGCCATGGTCACCGTTCGACGGGTCAGTTCTTAAGCGGGCTGGCCACGGAGACCGTTCCCTCCGGGGGCGAGGTGAGGGCGGACTAGAGAAAGCCGAACAGCCGGCCGAACACGGCTACGTTGATCAGGACTCCCAAGCCGAGCAGTCCCGTATTCCAGATCGTGCTATCGGCCCGGGTCACCCCCAGCGAGACCGTCCAGTCGAGTGGCCACAAGAAGTTCACACCGGCGGGCGTGAGCACGTCCCCCGCGAGGTGAGCCAGGACTGTGACCGCGCCGACGGCGAAGCCCACCTCCGAAGCGGGTCCCGGCGTCGGGATGCCCAAGAGCGCGTCCAGGTTATCGAACGCCACGCCGAAGACCGCTCCCACGAGAGCCGCGAACAGCAACGAGTGGGTCGGGCCGCGGTGGGGCACCCCCGGGAGCCGCTGATCGACATCCGGAAGCATCGCCAGCCAGAGCATCGAAACGCCGGTGATGCCCGCCAGCGTCGGGTAGCCGGTCGTGAGCAACCACACCCCCAGCGGCGCGAACAGGAGGAGCGCAACCCCCAAATGCCCGTTCCGATACACGTCGGCGGATCGGGAGTGGCCGACAAGAAACCGTCGGCTCTCGGCGAGTCGCGTGGCGACGGCGTTTTCCTCGCGGCCGCCGTGGACCGCTGTATGCTCTGGCCGCTCGACGCGCTCGTCCGGGTCTTCGGGCCGTTCGTCCTGCCGGTCCTGCTGTTCGCGGCCGGCGTCGTTGGCTACCTGATTCTCGTCGCGCTCGGACGGGTCGGGATCGAGCTATAGGACGGAGCATCGTCCCCGGATTAGTTCCAGGCGGCCGCGTCCGGGTCGATGATCCGCTCTCGCCGGTCGATCGCGGCGATCCGGTCGAAGTCCTCGGGATCCAACTCCAGCGTGCGGGCCTCCCAGTTAGCCCGGACGTGGTCGCCGGTGGCCTTTGGGATCGGCACCACCACCTCCTGGGCGACCGCCCACGCCAGACACACCGCCGGCACGGTCGTGTCGTGTTTCTCCGCGATGGCGGTCAGGGTCGGATCGTCGAAGATCTCCCCTCGCCCCAGCGGCGAGTACGCGACCAGGTAGTGGTCGTGCTCGCGGGCGTACGCTCGGAGTTCTTCCTGCTGGAGCAGCGGGTGACACTCCACCTGGTGAGCGGCGATCGGCGCGTCCAGGAGGTCGCGAGCCTCATCCAGCAACGGCGGCGTGAAGTTCGACACGCACACGTGGTCCATGACGCCGTCGGCATGGAGTTCGTCGAACGCTCGGAGGGTTTCCGGGGGGTCGTACGCCGATACCGGCCAGTGGACGTACAGCATGTCCACGCGATCGACGCCGAGCCGCTCGAGCGGCTCCCGGGCGGTCCGGATGGCGTCCTCGTATCCGAGATTGTCGGGATGTATCTTTGTTGCCAGCACTACCTCGTCGCGGGGGACGTCGCTCGCCCGGATTCCGCGGCCGACGGCCGTCTCGTTGTCGTACATCTGGGCAGTGTCGACGTGGCGGTATCCCATGTCGAGCGCGTCCGAGACCGTCGCCGCACACTCCTCGGGGTCGTCATTGCCGGATGTCCCCAGCCCGATGGCTGGAAGATCGAGGTCTGTCACGGCGGGGCCTCGCCGGGGAAGGATATGAAACGCCTGGTCACGGCGGGGACCGCCGCGGACGGGGTTTTTGACCGTGGCGACTCAACCGGCGAGTATGCCGACGGTCCGGTTCGGCGACCGTGAGATCGACTGCGAACAGGGTGCGGTCCTCCGAGACGTCCTCCTGGAGGCCGACGAAACGCCGCACAACGGCCGTGCGGACCTGGTGAACTGCCGGGGGCATGGGACCTGCGGGACCTGTGCTGTCGCCGTGGACGGGACGGTCTCGGAGCCAACGAACCAGGAAAAGCGCCGGCTGTCGTTCCCGCCACACGACCGCGACGCCGGGCTCCGGCTCGCCTGCCAGACGCGGGTCGAGGGCGACGTCACCGTCCGCAAGTACCCCGGGTTCTGGGGACAACACGTTGACCGCGCGCCAGTCGTCGGAGACGAAGATGCCGAGGAGGTCGGGAGCGCCGGGAGTGACGACGCTGGCCACGACTCGTCGGGCGCGGAATAAGGCCGGAGGGATGGCCGACCAGTCATCGGCTCGTGACCTCTCGCCTGCCGGGAGGTACGCCGTCATGTCCGGCGCCAGCGCCGCGGTTCTCGTCCCTGGACTGATCCTCGCCGCAACCGTGGTGGCTCCCTGGTTCGACTGGCGGACAAACGCGCTGTCCGACCTGGGAGTGACAGCCGGTACCGCCCTCCTGTTCAACGGGGCGCTCGTCGGCGGGAGTGTTCTGTCCCTCCCGTACGCCTGGGCGCTGTGGTCGGCAGCCAACACTCGGACCAGGGAGGCCGTCGCGGTCGTGTTCGGGGCGGCGATCGGCTGTCTGGGCCTAGTCGGCGTGTTCGTCGCCGGGCATCCCCTTCATCTGCCAGCCGCGCTTGGATTCTATCTGCTCGCGACGATCGCGCTGGGCCTCGACGCGACGGGGCGGCGGGATACCCGGTCGGGGGTGATCACAGCCGGGCTGGCCGGGACCCATCTCCTGTCGTGGATAGCCTGGGGTGCCGGCTTGTTTCCCGCCCCGGGATTGGCACTCCCCGAGTTCATCGGGGCGGTTATCGTCTCCACATGGGTGCTCATCCTCGCACCGGTGGCTCCCGTCAGGGCGCTGGTCGATCAAAGCCGTCGGTGAACGGATGGATTCTGTCCGCCGGGGGATTCAACCGGCTCGCCGACAGGACTAATGGCGTGAACTCCCGGTATCGTGATGGACTACTCGCTGCGGGAGTCGCCGTAGGGCTTCTCGGCGGTGCGGCAGTCACTGGCGGGTCACCGACCAGTCTCATCCGTCCCCTCCCGATCGTGGCGGGCGCCTTCGGCGCGCTGATGTTAGAACTCCTGCTCGCCCGTGTCCCGAACCGAAGCCGGGCGCTGTGGGAACGCCCGGCGGTTCAGGTGGCTGGCGTGGTTGTTACCGTCGGTATCGGCCTCGGAAGCCTTTGGCTCGATCGGGACGTGGGGATGGCCGTCGTCGCCGCGTTACTCGGGGGATCGGTCGCGTACGTGCTGTTGCTTGGAGGCGTGAGTATCGGGGTCGTCCCGCCGCCGGGGAAATGGTTCGAGCCGGAGACGTAATGGCGGGTCCTGGCCGGCGTTGTCCGGCGGACGCCCCGATCCACCGCGATCTATATGTGCCGCCACTGGCAGGCCGCTCACAGCAGCGGGCCCGCCCCGAGCTCCGACCCGACGTACAGCAGGACCACTAACAGGATCCAGACCGCGTCCACGAAGTGCCAGTACATCGAGACCGTCGAGACGGAGACGTGCCGCTCGGCCGAGTACTGGCCGAGTAACCCACGGACGAACACGATGCCCAGGAGGACGGCACCGAGGGAAACGTGCAACCCGTGGAGCCCGGTCAACCCGAAGAACGCCGACCCGAAGATTCCAGACGTCAGCGTGAACCCTTCGTGAGCAATGAACTCGTAGTACTCGTAGGCCTGCCCGGCGATGAAGACCAGTCCGAGCAGGAGTGTCACGCCGAGCAGGCCCAGGAACCGCCGACGGTTGTTCTCTCGGATCGCCTCGTGAGCGAAGTGGAGCGTGACGGACGAGGCTATCAGAATGAGCGTGTTGACCACGACAAGCGACCCGAGCAGTTCCGGAATCTCGGCCCCCTGTGGCGGCCACGCCCGGGCCCGGATGTACAGGTAGTAGGTGAATACCGCGCCGAAGGTAGCTACCTCGGACCCGAGGAAGGCGAACATACCCCACCGGAGCCGTCGGGCGCTCCGCTCGTCGGTGCCGCGTTCCCAAAACCGGGCGACGAAAGCGTGATAGAGCCAGCCGTACAGCCCGACGAGGAACAGGCCGACGCTGCCGACGAAGGCCGCGGGCCCCACCATCGGGCCGACAATATCCGTCTCGCCACGGCCCATCAGGTACAGTGCCGCGGCCACGTAGACGCCTGCCGCACCCGCGGCGCTGACGAACGGCCACCAGGACGCTTCACCGAAGCCGCGTGGCCAGTCCTCGACGGCCGGGAGGTGGTGGCCATCGTCGTGGCCATCGTCGGTTTCGGTAGCCATGTGTCGCGGTTACCAATGGACGGACAAAAACCCTCCCAAGTGCGGTCGCGCAGGCGTAGGTGGGCTCCCCGGTCCGACTCGTCGAGAGCCTATCCGCCACAACGGTCCAGAACGGGCAACCGCCGCCCTGTCCGGAACACATACAATACCCCTGTCCAAAGTTTTGAAAGTATGCCGGAATGCAGGAACTGCGGCTCGTTTGTCACCGAACAGTACGTCCGCGTGTTCGCGCCGCCAGGTATGGATGACGTCCGCGTCTGCCCGTCGTGTGAGGACGTCGTCCGTGACGGTGCGGACGTCCGCGAGGCCCGCTCGAAGCGCGTCTGACGTCTGGTCCCGACCCCTGCGGTCCGATTCTCGTCTTCTCGTTTTCACTCGGGGTACTCCTGCGTCGCCCGACTCCGCAACTTACTCCCCCGCAAAGCGGGTAGCTCCAGGCATGCGACCCCGGGGCGTTCGTCTCCTCGCCGGACTCGGCTTGGCGGTACTTGCAGTCGCCGCCGCGGGGCGCACGCTCGCACACGCTGGCGGAATCAGAGGTGCTGGTGCGGAGAGTCTCGCGGTTCCCGCGTGGCTGTTCCTCGCGACAGGTGGGGGCGTCGTTGGCGTCTCGTTCCTGCTCGCCTCGTTCGTAACCGACCGGACGTTCGTCGCCCGGATCGACACCTGGGGCCGCCGGCTCCCCAGCCCGGGCCGCGCTGGCGCGATGACCGGGCGACTCCTCGGCCTAATCGCGCTCGGGCTCGTGTTCCTTGGCGGCCTTCTCGGACCGCCCGATCCACTTGCCAACACCGCCACGCTCGTGGTCTGGGTGGGGTGGTGGAGCGGGCTCGTCGGGTTGACGTACCTGGTCGGGAACGCCTGGCCGGTCGTCGACCCGTTCCGGACCCTGGCCCGGGTCGTTCCGTCGCTCGAGCGGCCCTATCCCGAGCGGTGGGGAGCGTGGCCGAGCGTCATCGGGCTGCTTGTGCTCGTCTGGTTGGAGGTGGTCACACCGCTCGCGGACGACCCTCGACTCCTCGCACGTCTCGTCGCCGTTTACGCGCTGGTGGGACTCGCCGGAACGGTCGTGTTCGGCGCCGACACCTGGTTCGGAACGGTCGATCCAATCACGCGGCTGTTGCGATACTACGGTGCCGTGGCGCCCGTCACCACGGCATCCGATGGCCTCCGGCTTCGACTCCCGGGGATGGGGCTGACCGATCCCGGGCTGGTTGAGGGCCGTGACGAAGTGGCGTTCGTCATCGCGATGCTGTTCACAACGACATACGACGGGTTCGTCGGGACCGACCTCTGGGCCGGGGCCGTTCGGTCACTCGTCGATACCGGGGTACCAGCCCTACTCGGATACGCCGCCGCGTACCTGCTGGGATATCTTGGGTTCCTCGTGGGGTTCGCGGCTGCAGCCCGTCTGGCCCGCCGGTACGGTGAAACGTTCCTGACGGCCGACGCGCTCGCGGCGCGGTTCGCCCCCTCGCTCTTGGCCATCGCCGCTGGCTATCATCTCGCACATAACCTCAACACGGTCCTCGGGCTGGCGCCGGTGTTCGCCAGGGTGATTGCGGCGCCTCTCGCGCCGCCGTTCGTTGCCCCTGCCCCGGTACCCGGTTGGGTGGGGGGAGTCGCAATCGTCGGCGTTCTCGCCGGGCACCTGCTTGCCGTCTGGGTGGCTCATGCGACGGCCTATGATCTGTTCCCCGATCGCCTCCAGGCGGTTCGGAGCCAGTACGGGGTCACGGCCGCGATGGTCGTCTACACGATGATCAGTCTCTGGATCGTGACGAGTCCGAGCGGGGTGCCGCCATACGTATGACTGTCGGACCGGACGAAACGCGGAACCGCTCCGACGGGAACCAATC
>CAZCXJ010000078.1:0-1966 GCA_964502585.1 uncultured Candidatus Halobonum sp. | reverse complement strand
AATCGGGCGTGGAGTCGCAGAAAGCTGGGCTCCGGGCAGGAAACCAAGGGCCGGCTACGGGCGGCTCAGTGACTGTGGCCCGTCGCTTCGGCGAAGGACACGCCGAAGCGATCCTCGAACAGTTCCTCAGCCGTCTCGGCGATCTCCGCGACATCCGCAGGGGTCTCGCCCTCGGAATGGTGCGCGAGCGCGTGGGCCTGCTGGGCGAACGCCTGAAGGATCACGTCGGTCACGACCTCGGACGCGTCCTCGCCCTGTTCGGCGAGGATGTCGACGAGCCCGGCGGGGAGATCAACGGTGTCGGTATCGCCGTCCGGTGCCTCGACGGTGTAGGTCTCGGTGTCGACCATACACTCCGGTCGGCCCTGGGACATATAGACCCGCGGGTCTCTGTCGGTCTGGGCGGGAAAGCGCCACCGCCTCCAATCGGGCGTGGCCAGGTGGAGTCCTCTCAGTCGTGGGTTCCGCGGCGAGACCTTCGTGGACCGAAGCGCTTTCAGGGTCAGCCGTCTGGCGGTTTGCATGGCTGTTCTGGAGCCGCTTCCCGTTGACGCGTACTATGATCTCACGCAGATCACAGAGATCGCTCTCTCACCCTCGGCCGATCGAGTTGCGTTCACCGCGACAGAGTACGACCCCGAGGAGGACGACCCCGTCGCGTCGCTGTTCGTGGCGCCGACTGATGGGAGCCGAGAACCGCATCGGCTCACCCGCGTTCAGGGTGCGTCCAGCCCGGAGTGGGGCCCGAACGGCGACCGCCTCGCCTTTCTTGCCGCCCGGGAGGAGGACGCGGCCCGACGGGTCGGTCGCGAGGAAGACGACGAACACGAGGAGGAGGAAGAAGACGAGGCGAGTGAGGAAACGGACGCGGACGAAGAGGCATCCGACGAGCCGGATCAGCAGGTCTGGCTGTTCGACCTTGCCCTGGGTGGCGACGCACAGCAGGTGACCGCCTTCGACGAAGGTGCCCGCGAATTCGACTGGGGTCCAGGTGGCGACCGGCTCGTGGTGTCCGCCCGCGACCCGACCGGCGCCGAGGACGCGTACTTGACCGAACGGCGTGACGGAGGCCCGATCGAGACGGAACGTACACAGCACAAACTTGACGGCACGGGGTATCTCGACACGGTTACTACCTACCTCCACGTGGTCGACATCGAGAGCGGCGACGCCACCCGACTCGACGACGCCTACGGCGGGGGCGCGTTCGAGGGGCTCTCGGGGCTCCCGGGGCTCCAGCCCGCATGGGGTCCGACGGACAGCATCGCGTTCGTCTCCTGTCGGCTCGACAACCCGGACGACACGTTCATCACTGACGTCTATACGATCGCGCCGGACGGGACTGACCTTCGGAAGCTGACGGGGTCGGACCTCTCCGCGAATATGCCCGAGTGGAGTCCCGATGGCGGAACGCTCGCGTTCGCCGGGGGTGATCCGGAGAACTGGTACGTGCCGACCCAACTGTACCTCCATCACCGCGATGGCGACGGCTCGGGGCTTTCCGCCGCGGAGGGCTCAAGTCACGACGGGCCGGGAACCGGGACCTACGAATCGCTGACCGGAGACCTCGACCGGACGCTGGCTCGCGCCGCCAGCATCGAATGGGCGGATGCCGGGACGGTGTACACCCTGATCGCCGACGAGGCACGTACCCGCCTGCTCCGTGTCGGGGCCGACGGCACGACCGAGCGGGTGTTCGACGCCCAGGGTGATGACCGAGCGCTGACCGCCTTCGAGTACGGCTCGGACCGCTGTGCTCTCGTGTTCTCCCACCCGAACCAGGGACAGGACGTCCACGTCGTCGGCACCCACCACCTGGACGCGCCGAGTCCGCCGGAGTCGCTCACGCGCCTGTCGGGGGTCAACAACGACCTCCTCGAGGCCCATTCGATGCCAGAAGTGCGCCGGATCACCTGGGAGTCGGAGGACGTCGACGTCTCTGGGATCGTCTATCACGACCCCGCAA
>CAZCXJ010000077.1:0-10778 GCA_964502585.1 uncultured Candidatus Halobonum sp. | reverse complement strand
CCGCGAGCCCGCCGGACAATCCACCCGGCGTCGCGCAACCGCTGGAGCGAGAACTTCGCCGTCCCCTTGTCGAGCCCGGTCTCGGCGCCGAGATTATGCCAGCAGCAGCTGAAGAATGCCTATGGGCACCGATCTGGTCGACAAGGTCGTCCGAATCGTCCAGTTGAACACCAACGAGATGCAGCCCGGACCGGTGAGCGAACACATAATCGTCCGGATAGCGTTGGGGGCTGCGGGTTCGCCCGACACAGTTCGCGACGCGCTCGCCACGGCCGTCGCGGAAGGCCGGCTGGAACGCGTCGACGGCGCCTACGCACTGCCACCATCGGACGACGCAGCCTGACTTTTCCATCCCGTCCCGCCCTGGCCTGTCCCGCGCCCTGACCTCGAGTGCTGAGACGCTTCGCGAGGGCGGCCTCGCGTGAGGTACCCGCCAGGAGTCACGCCAAAGACGGTCCGCACACTCGGAGGCACCGGCACCGACCTTCGCGGACCTACAAACCCAGTGCTCGTTTGTGCCACATGAAACCTATATCAATTACCTACGACAAGCAGGATAGCCAGATGTCATTACTGGGTGCTTTTTTGTATATCACCGGCTTGCCTCGAGTTGGTGGCGTTCAACCACGAGTACTGGCGCAAGCGCTCGGTCGATTTCTCCAGGAGTGAATTCACCGGCGCGATAGGAGATTCGTTTACGGTGCTTCCGGTAGTCGTCGCTATCGCTGCCCTCACAGACCTCTCGCTGCCCCATCTCCTGCTCGGATTCGCTGTATTCCAGATCGTTTGGGGACTCCACTACGGCCTTCCGGTCTCGGTCGAGCCGATGAAGGCCCTCGCCGCGCTCGTGATTGCGGGCGCTCTCACCGCGAGCGAACTCGCCGTTGCAGGGCTGCTGGCGGGCGTTGTGCTTTTGGGAGTTGGCTGGACGGGGACGCTCGGTTGGATCGAGCAGTACGTGGGCCTGCCAGTGATTCGGGGGGTGCAACTCGGCGTCGGGCTCATGCTTCTCGAAACCGGCATTCATCTGGGTCTCAAGGGGGTGACGCTCGCCGTCCTCTCGCTCGCCGTCGCAGTGGCCGTGATCATCGCGGGCTACCAGGAGGCGAGCGCGCTCGCCGTCCTCGGCGTCGGCAGTCTCGTCACGATCACACAGGGTGGCATCCCGGTCCCGCAGCTTCCCGCGCTGACGGTTACGCTCCCGCGGCTCTCGTCAGTCTCCGTGGCGACGCTCGAAGGGACGGTCGCGCAACTGGCGATGACGGTCGGAAACGCCGCCGTCGCCACCTCGTTGCTGCTCTCGGACTACTATGGCGCAGACGTGTCTGCCGACGAACTCTCGACGAGTATGGGGGTGATGAATCTGGTCGCAATCCCGCTCGGGGCGATGCCGATGTGCCACGGGAGTGGAGGTGTCGCTGGTAAGTACGCCTTCGGGGCCCGTACCGCCGGGTCGAACGTGATTCTCGGCGTGCTGTACGCGGGGGCTGCCGTGTTGGCGGTCGGCATCGTGGCTGCATTCCCCTTGCCGATGCTCGGGGTGGTTCTCGGTCTGATTGCGATCGAGCTCGGGCGAGCGGGGCTCGACACGGAGCACCTGCCACTCACACTGGGCATCGGCGTGCTTGGCGTAGTGACGAACATCGGGATTGCATTTGTACTGGGCATGCTGGGGTATCTGCTCGTTGAACACTGGGCATAGCCCGTCTCAAAACGAGTCGTTTACTGTGCGATACACCCGCGTACATCGCCCCCGAGGGGAACGATATCGATCCGGTCCAGTGGGTGCGCACCGAGCGGGCAACGCGAGTGCGAATACGCAACTCTCGTCGTCTGTCTGTAACAGCCCCGTCCGGTAGTCTTCAAGAGCCACCACGGCACGAACGGATTGGCGTCATGAACGCCCCGGGTCGGAGCGTTCACCCCAGGACCCTCGAGGTTACATATCAGTGGCTGACACGCCCCACGCGACCCGGTCCCAGAGGCGCTCGTATCCGTAGTAGGTCCCCGTCTTGATGACGTTCGACGCGACGCCGATACTGAGTGCTACGCCGGTGTCTCCCGTGACGAGGAATGCGACAAGAATGGTGATCGCCACCATGAGCAGCCGGTACAGCACCGTTTTGACGAGCGCCCGCGACATCTGCTGGTGAGGCGCCCGCATGACGAGGCCTCCGACCGACCGTTGTAACCTATCGAGTAACCCAGACATCACGACCCGTCCTCCTGGGCCTCCACGGCGATTGTACCCTTCATACCGGCGGTCTCATGTGGGATGCAATAGTACGCGTGCGTCCCGGCTGTCTCGAAGGTGTGCTCGTACGTGTCGCCCTCACCGACGTCCCCTTGCGACGGATACCCCTCCTTCGCTGCCGCCTCCGTATCGAACCCACCAGACGACCAGTAGTCAGCACCGTCCGGGATGTTGTCCTCGTATGCCGTCACGGAGTGGCCGACGCTGCCGACGTTCTCCCAGACAACGGTCGTTCCGACCGGAATCGTCAGCGATGCCGGGTCGTATTTGAGATTGTCCGTCATGTCGACGGTCTCTTCGGGTGCGGCTGTCTGCGTGGCCGTCGCCGTAGGTGTCTTCTCTTCGTTGTTAGTCTCGTCGTCACTTCCGCCGCCTCCCGTACAGCCAGCCAGCACACCGACCATCGCCGTCGTGGCACCGAACACCTCCCGGCGGAATTGCCCTGTCAACCGGGTCTGCGGGCCGTCAGTCATTTCTCGAGACCCCTCCTCCAGCAGGTCGACCGGCTGGGGACGCCTGCGAGATGCTTTCGAGTTCCGCTTTCGTGTTGATGTTCCTGCACGACGATGCGAGGGGCGCTGGTGCCGCCGCCATCGACACCATGTCGACATCCGTGAGCTGGTCCGGGATGGCGCGGACGCGTGGCGCTGCCGGAAGCGTCTCCCGGATCGCTGTCAACGCCTGCTGCCGGTAGCAGGCATGGAGGGGCTCGAGCCAGCCGGCCTCATTCACCGGAATGACGACGTCCCGATCCGGGGTCGCCCGCTCGCATAGCCACTCGATGGCCGCTGGTGCCATCATCGGCATATCACAGGCGCCGAGAAATATCCACGGCGTCTCCACCTCCGGTATGGCGCCGTACACTCCGGCGACTGGCCCCGAGAACGCCTCGTCGTCCCGGACGAACCGGACCGCTGTCGGGGGATCGAGCGCGGCCCTAAGGCGGTCACGCTGCTCGGCTTGCCGGACACTGATGATCGGACGAGTGGCGGTGACGGCCCGTACCGCGTCGACGACGTGCTGGACGAGCGGGGTGCCATCGACGTGGGCGACCAGTTTGTCATCCGCACCGAACCGTGTGCTCGCCCCACCGGCGAGCAGGATCGGCGTGATGTCTGGTGGCATCATCTGTCGACGGAGGTCTGATCCGCGCTCGTGACGGCAGCGCCAGGTTCGAACTGTTCGATGGCTGCCGGGTCGTCACTCGGAGGCATGGCGAGCGGGTCGATGCTGACGACCCGCTTGATTGCTCGTGGCCCGTCGATGTCTGGCCCCACGACCCGTGGCACGCCCGTGGGCTCTGCAGCGTCGGCGGTATCGACTGTCGTAAGGCCGAGCAGTGCCGTCCCCGCGGCCCGGACATCGATACAGACCGTGTGCCCGTCGGCCGCTTCGAGCCGCACGTGCGTCGTGGCGCCGGACATCGCGGGGTGGTCGATGACGGTCGGCAGCGGCACGCCGCGCCACGTTCTCCGGATACACCGACCGGACAGACACCTGAACTCGACGGTCCGCGTCTCGACATCACCGACCTGCCGGGCCGCGGCCGCAACGCTCGGCGGAACGGTGAACGGCTCCGCTCCACCGACCCGGACTCCCTCCTGCGACGCCGGGTCAGGTCCGACGCCCAACTGCTCCGTGGTCTCCATCAGCCACCCCCAGGGTACCGTTCGATGACGCGGACTTCCTCGACCGGGACATGCTCGTGGAGGACCTTGACCGCATCACGCTTCTTGGTCGCGTAGTCGGCGATGCGCTCCGGCGCCGCGATGGTCAGCGTCAGCGTCGATTGATCATCGCGGGTCACCGTCGTCTCGTCGGTGAGTCCGTGCAGCTCAACGAGGCCTCGGGCCTGCTCGAGCGGGTCCTCGACACGTCGATGGACGTTGAACGTATACGTTAGCGATGTCCCGGCCAGCGGGTGATTGAAGTTCACTCTGGCCGTGCCGTCCTCGACGGATTCGATAAACCCCGTCTGGCCCTTATAGTCGACCCGATCACCAACCGCCCGGTTATCGGCCGGGAAGTGGTCGATATCGACCGTCGCCGTTGCGGCCGGATCCGGGGCCCCGAACGCCTCGGATGCCGGCACTGCAACAGTGTCCGAACCCCCAACACCCGTCTCGATGATGGCTCGTTCGACGGGGTCGAAGAGATGCTCCGCCCCGAGTACGATCATCACCGGGCCGTCGGCGGTCAGGTCGGCGATGTCGGCCTCGGCCGCGACGTCCGGGTCGGTCGTATCGATTACCCGGTTGCTCTCGGCAAGCCTGGCGGTGTAGGACACCTCGATGATGTCGCCCATCGAGAGCCCCGGCCGGGTTTCCTTGGAGGCAGTCATTGTCCCCCAGGCGCGACGTTCCGCGGCAGGAAGCTCATATCCTCCTTGAAGTCGCTTTCGCCCAGCCGCACGATCTCGCCGCTGCTGTACTTGTAAGCTGGATTCGGATTGGCCGGGTCGACGTACGCGGGCGTGATGTCGTTCTTCTCCTGGTCGGGATACAGCCAGTAGGTGAACGCCGTGCCTTCCGGCACAATCTGTCCTTGCGGCGGGTCCTCGCTCACGTACGCGATCGCGGTGAACGATCCCTCGGTGTTCTCCCCGAACATGTTGTACACGTCATCGTTGCGGATTTCGACCAGGTCGCCGGCCTCGACTCCGAACCGGTCGGCATCGTTCGGATGGAGTTCGATGAAGTTCTGCTGGTACCGCTTGATGATGTAGGGGTCCCGCATGTGGCTGTAGAGATTCTGCCACAGTCGGTTGACCCGACCGTCGGTTACCCAAATCTCGTTTTTCGCCGGATCGGGCTTGAGCTGGTCGTACACGTCGGCGACGCGATCCCAGTCCGACCGCATGAAGATCGCGTCCCCGGTGCTGGTGTAGAACCGGCCCATCCCGGGCGTCTCCTCGTCGGGCGTGTGCAACCGAGGCGTTCCCTGGAGCTCCTCACCATCGTACTCGACCGGCATCCGCACGCCGGTGGTGTCGAGCTCTTCCAGGACCTCGGCGGTGCTCCGCCCCTCGTCCTGGGCCTTGTCGTAGATAGCCTTGTGGGCGTGGTTTCCGTGATCGGCGCCGGCGGCGATCTCCTCGAAAATCTCGTCGGAACTGTCCCAGTTCATGTCCGTGGCCCCCATCTCCTGACCGATCAACGAGAAAATCTCCCAGTCAGGCTTCGCACCCCCGGGGCCCTCCATGAATGCAGCATAGTGTCGGAGGCGCCGGTCGCCGTTCCACCGGCGGTAGTCCGACTCCTCGCCCCAGGATGTCGCCGGCAGGATGATGTCGGCGAACTCAGCGGTATCCCGAGCGTAGATCTCCTGATTCGTGATGACCATCCCCCCGGACTCGATGCGTTCGCGGAACGCCCGTTCGATCTCGTTGAGGTCGGCAGTCCGCGGGTAGATACCCGTACGGCGGGTGCGTGCCTCCACGCGGTCCTGCAACTGGTCGGTGTTGTACGACTGCCGGACCGGGTCGCAGCCGATAACGTGCCAGTGGTTGATCTCGCCGTCTTTCACCCGCTCGATCGTGTTCGGCGCGACCGTCACCTCCTCGCCGTCCGAGGTCTCGAACGTCTGAGTGGAATGCTCGCTGATGGCCTCGCCGGCGGGCCCGCCCACCCAGAAGCCTTCCTGGTGGCCACCCAGCCGACTGAGGCTCGCTCCCGGTTTCCCGACGCTTCCGGTCAGCAGGACCAGGTTCCCCAGCGCAGCGGTGTTCTCGTGTGACCAGCCCCAGATGAGGCCCTTCTCCCAGAGGAACGTCGTCCGTGGCCGCTCGCCACCATCCGGTTTGGCGATCAGTTCGGCAACTCGGCGGATTTGGTCGGCCGGGATGCCCGTCATCTCGGCGGCATTCTCCGGCGCATACAGGTCCTTCCGTTGAAGGAACGTCTTGAGTTCCTCGTAGGTGACACCGAACTCCGTCTGGTACCAGCCTTCATCGTCGATCGTCGCCCGGTCCCGCATCGTCCATTCCTCGATGAATTCGGTGTTCTCCCAGCCCTGGTCGACGATGTGTCGAGCGATTGAATTCAACAGAACGGCGTCAGTCGCCTCGTTGACCTGGAGGAACTCCCCGCCGTGGTTTTCGGCGTAGTTGGCGGTGAACGTCCGTCGGGGCTGGACGTAGATCGGCGTCGCGTCGTTGTTGGCGACGCCGTGGTGGATGTGTTCTTGGAAGATGACGGATTGGTTCTCGTACGGTTCCGCCCCGATCATGAGGATGTTGTCCGCCTCGTGGGTATCCTCGTAGGCGTACGCGAACTGCCAGAGCCCGGCAAACCGCAAGCCGGGGTTTTCGGGGGTGAGCGCCGGCCGGTTGTGCCCACCCCAGTTCGGCGATCCGATCACGTCGAACATCAGCTTCGTGCCGGCGTAGGTGTTCTCGATGAACTGGTAGAAGTACAGCTTCATTCCCACGCCGTTCGGGCCGTTCTGCTCCATCGCAATGTCGTTAGCCATCGCGACGGCCTTAATCGCCGTCTCCCAGTCGACCGGCTGGAGGTCGCCATCGATACGGATTTTCGGGGTCTTCAACCGGTCGTCGTTGTGCGGGTTGCCCGGGCCGTACAGCGACCGCGCCATCGACCCGCCCCGCACGGAGTGATCGCCCTGCGACCAGTTGTTGTTAACTGGGCTTTCGTCATCCGGTTTGACGATGATGTTGTACTTCTGGCCGTCCTCCTTGATGACGGTGTGTTGATTGGTGGTGACACCGTCCCCACCGAGCTGGCCGGCTGGGTAGTCGACCCCGAGCGCGTTCTCGTCGGCCGTCGGCCCACCTTCCTCGCCGACGGGCCATTTGTACACCTCGTAGGCACAGCCCACGATGCAGTATCTGCAGGCCGTGGCGTGCCGCTCTGCGTCTGTCGGTGGAATCGGAACGCTGTCGTCGTGCTCACTCATTGTCCTGCAGCCTCGATTGGTGTCCCGTTCCGCAGATTGTCGTGATAGCCCCAGACCAGGCCGTCGATGTGGGTGGCGTAGATGTCGCCGTCCTCGACGTCCAGACGGACCTGCGGGAGGTCGGTGGTCGCCTGGCCGATGACCACTAGCCCGCCTTTGCTGATGTCGAACGACGTGAAGTGGCAGGGACACGGTCCCGCCATCGAATCGTTCGGCGCCACCGTTCCCCCGACGCTACACCCGGCGTGTGTACATCGGTTGTTGAACGCGACGATATCCTCGTCCGGGCCGACACCGCCCCAAGCCTCGGCGCCCAACTTCGTGAGGAAGTTGGTCTGGCCCTGAAGCGGGTACTTGAAATCCATCACGTCGCCGGTCGATAGCTCTGAGACACTGGCTATCTTGACCCGGGGGTACGCGTCGAGTTGTTCGATCTGTCCGCTTGGTGACTCCGGAGGCGAGGTCGGCGTACTTCCTCCGGTATCGGTTGGCTCCTGATTCTCGCTGGACCCACAGCCTGCAATCATGGCCGTCCCCCCCATCGCCGCGGCCGTTTTGAGGAACCGGCGTCTGGTTTTCTTCTCGCCGTGTGTGTTCATTGATAGCACACCCAGACCAATATATGAGCATATCTTAATATACTATTTTATAACGTTAGTTACACTTATCGGGGTCCAATTAAGGGTCCGTCTCCATGGCGAATCACAGCGGAACCGGCGTGAGGGTCCACGATTTCAGTCGCGGGCAGAACCTCATCCGCCTGACTAAGGGACCGCCTGTAGGGGTGACGTCGAGGCTTAGGCAAACACTCCAACGCTACTGTCCTACCAGGGAGTCACACTCAGGTGGCTCAGACCTCTGAGTAGGACCGACACCCATCCCCATGCGAGTGCCCGTCTGTGACGGGGCGCTGGCATATAGCCAGCAGAATCCACGGGGACATCGATCGTGGAAACGTCAGAGCCAATGGATCGGAGAGCGGGCTCTACCGCATCTAGCCCCTCATCACTGAACCCCTCGCAGGGATCACCACCTGGGAAGCGACCGAATGGTTTACTCCATCGCGTGTGTAGGCCAAGGTAACATGGCCCAAGAGGAGAGTAGTCGTGAGGCACAGTTCCTCGATCAGGACGTGAACCAGTGTCGCGACGAGGACACAGAGGACCGGCTCCAGGAACTCCGGTCGTTATCAACGATTCTCGAATCGGACTTCTCAGAGGACATCAAAATCTTGTCCGCCTTATCGAACGAGACGCGATACACGCTTATTCGCCTGCTTGCGGTCGCCGACGACGAACTCTGTGTCTGTGAACTCCAGACGTTGATGGACGTCTCGGACAGTGCAGTGAGCCATGGCTTGCGACGCCTCCGTGAAGCGGGGTTAGTCAAGCAGCGGAAGGACGGCCGGTGGCGATTCTACAAGACTACGGACGATGTTGAGCGATTGTTGGACACGATCGATTCCGTATAGGTGACCGCTGAATCGACCCGAGCGACGCCCTAGCAACCGTGCCCGATTCGACAACGATTACGGTCTACACCCGCGACGACTGTCACCTCTGTGAGGACGCCATCGCGACGATCCGGCGTGTCGCTGACTCCATCTCAACCGACGTGGCGCTGGAACTGGTGAACATCGATGACGATGAGGACCTCCGGCAGGAATACGGAGATCGGGTGCCGTACGTCCTCATCGATGACCGACCGGCATTCAAATACCGCGTCGATGCGGGTGCCCTACGTGCCCGCCTCCAGGAGTAGCCCGATTAGCGGCTTGACCTTGGGGTGACATGACCACAAGGGTCGGGCCCTACCCCCGGGTTACGTACGACTAATTCGGCTTACACGTGGCTACTACGACTGCTCTTTCCACAGGCACGAGGAGTGAACTGCTTGCTGCTTTTACAGTCTGACTCCCCTCCGTACCGAGTCGTATATTGATATCACCAGTAGAATAGTATTCACATATACAGCTCTTTGTCACGAACTGCGGTACGCCAGGTATGGCATCTAGTAACAGTATCCGTGTCGATTTCCTGTGCGTCCACAACGCGGGTCGGAGTCAGATGGCGGCTGCCCTTGCCGAGCGAGAGCGGGATGACCGAGGACTTGACGGTGTCGTCGACATCCACTCCGCGGGGACGGATCCGGCCGATGAGGTCGACGAGACGGTCGTCGGAGTGATGGACGAGATCGACATCGATATCTCTGACCGCCGGCCGAGCTACGTCGTCCTCGACGACCTCACCGAGAGCCATTATCTCATCAGCATGGGCTGTTCGATCAGGGAATTCGATCCCGCCCTCTACGGTGTCGAGTCACGGCGCTGGAATTTCGTCGACCCTGAGGGGAACGATATCGAGACCGTCCGGAGGATTCGCGACGATATCGAAGCGCGAGTCCAAGCGCTATTCGATGAGATTGAAGCCACAGCACCGGACCGCGCCGCACAGAAATCCCTCACCAATCGGGTCCGGACCGCGGTCAAAGACGCCCTCCCGCTGTAGCCTCCCGAGCGTTTCCCAGTTTCGGCAGGGTCCTTCACCTATATACTGCTCCTAGTGAGAATTATAGCCGCTGCGGCAAGGTGGTCACGTATGGCCACGCCAGAGCATCGGGACGACATCGTCGTGTTCGGTGACATCCACGGCAACATCGCGGCCCTCGAGGCAGTGTTCGAGGATATGACTGAGCGGGACCTCAGCCCGGAGCGGTACTGTCTCGGTGATCTGGTGGGCTACGGGACGTCTCCAAACGAGGTGGTCGAATTCATCCGTTCCCGCGAAATCCCGACACTCATCGGAAACTACGACCAAGGGGTCGGCAACAACAGCGACGATTGCGGGTGTGCCTATCAGACCGAGGTCGAACAGCGGCGAGGTGACAAGTCCATCGCATGGACGAACGAGGTAATCACCGACCAGAACCGGGCGTATCTCCGCGACCTCCAGGAACAAATCGCACTTGAGCTTGGCGAGTTACGGGTGGTGCTGGTCCACGGAAGCCCTCGCCGAATCAACGAGTACCTCTACGAGGACCGACCGGACGGCAGTTTCGAGCGTTTGCTGGCCGATGTCGAGGCAGATGTTCTCGTCTGTGGTCACACCCACATCCCGTACCACAAGCCGTTGCCGAACAATCGGCACGTCATCAATGCGGGGAGTGTCGGGAAACCCAAAGACGGCGACCCGCGCGCCTGCTACGCTATCCTGTCCGCCGATGGGTCCGACCTTGAGGTGACGTTTCGCCGCGTTGAGTACGACGTGGAGCGCGCGGCGACGGCAATCGAGGAGTCGGGGATGCCGACAGCGTTTGCCGAGATGCTCCGGACTGGGACCGGGTGATCGACCCCACAGATTCAGCCACCGTTCGTGCAGCCACCCTGAATAGAGGGACTGCGGCCATCCTCGTCGTCGTGTACCTGCAACAGCCCAGTCCGCAGGCGGTCAGTTCCTGATTCACAGTCCAGAATGATCTACGGTCCCGTCTCAGCAACGACCACTCACTCGCACCGGGTCGGGGTTCAGGGTGTCCGGAGCGTCGCTGGGATGCCGCCCCGCGGCTGGAGCACGCCAGCGGGCCGGAGGTCGTCGATCGCCTCGGCCTCAGG
>CAZCXJ010000076.1:0-11127 GCA_964502585.1 uncultured Candidatus Halobonum sp. | reverse complement strand
CTTTGTCCTGAAGGCTCCGTCGCACGCGGAAATAGTGGTTCTGGCCCCACAGCAGGTCCCCGCCGTCGAAGAACCGTCCCGTACTGGTCACGGCAACGTTCTTCAGGTTCAAATCCACACCAAGCACGCGGTCGCCGTCACGCTCATCGACCTCTTTCTGGATGACGACGTGGAGGTAGAAGGCGTCCTCGCGGTAGTGGAGCGTGCCCATCCGTTTCTCGTAGTCGTCGTCTTCCAGGTACGATCGCTGGTACTCGCCGAGTACGAAGTCGGCTTCGACCCGCCCGTTCACGGTGGAGAGCGTGGCAGACTCGTCCTTGATGGTTAGGGTCCGTTTGTCATAGACTGCAGAGGGTTCATCGAACGAGGGGAGCGGGCGACTGTTGCCCTTCTCCCACTCAGCGACGGTGCTTTTCATCGCTTCGACGGCTTTGGAGTAGGCACGCACCACGAGGTTCGCGGGGAGGTCGGTTTCGTCCCGCAAGTCATGGTATACCTCATCGTGGATGGCGGCCTTGGTGAGAATCAGATCACCATCCTCATCTTTCCCGTGGTCGATGGTGTAGTTGGCGGCGCGGTTAAACTGCTGGATGGTCTGATGGAGGTCGTCACGTCGCTCGTCGGGCACGTTGAGTTTGACGGGAACGGTGCGTGTGACCTCCATCGCATCTTCACGTACAAGCCGCTTGTTTATCTGCACTGTGCAAGCGTGGGGGAGTCGGCTATGCCATTGTCGGTGGGCTGTTGCACGGAGCGTACGCGCTTCCTCCCACCCGTGAACGGGGTGGGCTTCCGCGCTGCACCGCTGTGATCGGCGGCCCCCGGAATCGGCGGATCGTGTCTGGTGCGTGGATTCGATCGCGTCGTTAACTCGCGGGACCGACGTCGCAACGACTTGGTCGAACGGCAGGTGGACGCATGGGTCTGCGTCGACGGACTCGAGTGCTGCGCGGAGGTGGCCGTCGGTCGCTTCGGTAGGGATGTACGAGGACTCGCCGATCGAGAGTTCGGCGGAGTTGAAGTCGTCAGCCGTCGCTTCCAGCCGCTCCGCCGAGTCGCCTACCGTCACCCCGATGTCCATGTTCACACTCCCGTGGCTGGTCGGCTTGTACCAACGGCTGTACGTCGTCCCCGCATCGACCGGACGCAATCAGACACAACGAGGCGACCGGGACCGGCCCCGCCGAGTTCATGAGCGGGGGCCAGTATCCCGACTGTGGACACGACAACCGGATGCCACCCGGTACGTGAGGGACAACCCGAACTGTCGTCCGATTACACCGGTTGAATCCTCAGAGGGGGGATTTCGACCGCCCTCCGCCGATGACAGAGCCCGGTGGTGGCGGTGGGGGGGACACCGAGCGTTGGAGCAGAAATCCTGCCAGTAATTATCTAGCATGAATATACACGAACGTGTATAATAAGATTTTTTGAAGACAAAACAATGGCACATCTGTGGATGGCTCAGCCTGAGACAGCCGTTACAGAGACCACTGAAGAACAGGTCAATGACCGCCCATCGGAAGCCCGGATCATCGCGATGATGGCCATCACGTCGGCCATCACCGGCGTCGGCTTCCTTTTGACTGCGCCGATCCCGCTCATTCCCGGGGCGATCCAACTGCGCATTCTCGCGTTCCTGCCCGTGGTGTTCGGGATCCTCTACGGCTGGCGCACCGGCTTCGTTGCCGGCGGCGTCGGCAACCTGATTTGGGCGATCCTCGGCGGGTACTTCAACCCCGCAACGCCCGTTCTGGACCTCATCGGCGTCGGGTTGACCGGCGCGATCCCGGGGTACTTCATGACGGCCGAGGACTGCGAGACGACGGCTGGCCTGGCGAAGGCGACCGGGATCGCCACCGTCGCGGGACTCATCATGATCCCGATCGTCGCGCTGGGGTTCGAACTCGTCGGCGTCGCGCCGTTCGTCGCGGCCGTCACCACGCTCATCCCGGCGGATATGCCCGGCATCATCATCGGCACGCCGATCGTCCTCCGGGCGACCATCCCCGTGTTGCGCGACCGCGACCTGCTCTCGTACCGCTACTGAGATGGTGCGGATCGAGACCGAGGACCTGGCGACCGTCGAGACCGGGACCACGCTGTTCAGCGACGTCTCGGTGACCGTCGAACCCGGCACCTGCGTGCTGCTGGCCGGGTCGGACCCGGACGCGACGGTGGCGCTCGGCAAGGCGCTGACGGGGATCATCCCTCGAGTGGAGCGGCCCGACCGCTACGGCGGGACGGTCCGCCACGACGGCACGCCGGTGGCCGACCTGTCGAAGACGACCTTCGCCCGACAGGTCGGCGCGGTGTTGGCTAACCCCGCGACACAGATCGTGGAGTTGACTGTCGCGGACGAACTCGGGTTCGCGCCCGCCAACCTCGGGATCGATCGCCCGGAGATCGACCGCCGTGTTACCGACGCACTCGACCGCCTGGGGCTGGACGGGCTCCGTGACGCCGACCCGCGGGACCTGTCCGGCGGCGAGACCCGCCGGGTCGCGACGGCGGCCGCCCTCGCGACCGCCCCGGACGTGGCGCTGCTGTGCGAACCGACGTTCAACGTGGACCCGGAGGGCAGCCGCATCATCGAGGAGGTCATCACGGAACTGTGTGATCGGGGCACGACGGTGCTGCTCACAGAGACGAAACTCGACGCGGCGGCGAACGTCGCTGATCGCGCACTGGTCCTCCAGGACGGCCGGCTGACACACGACCTCGGAGCCGACGCGTTCCTCGCCCGCCAGGAGTTACTCACCGACCTCGGACTCGTCCCGCCGCGCATCCCTGCGGGGGGGACAAGGTCGTCGCACTCCGGCAAGTGGGATGGACCGGACGCAGCCACCGACCGGCCCGCGAACCTCACGGTCTCGGACCTCCGATTCGGCTACGGGCCCGAGCCGGTCCTGCGGGACGTCTCCCTGGAGGTCCGACCCGGGGAGACGCTGGCGCTGGTCGGCCCCAACGGCTCCGGGAAGACGACACTCGCGAAGCAGTTGAACGGGTTGCTCACGCCGGAGCGCGGCACGATCCGGTTCCGCGGGACCGACATCACGGCTACGCCGGCGGCCGACCTCGCCAGTGACATCGGCTACGTGTTCCAGAACCCGGACACGCAACTGTTCGCGACGACGGTTCGGGAGGAGGTGGCGTACGGCCCCGAGAACATTGGCGTGGACGACGTCCAGCGACGGGTGACGACCGCACTCGAGGCAGTAGGGCTTGCGGACCGAGCTGGCGACAGCATCGGCCAGCTCTCCCGGGGCGCGAAACAGCGCGTGACGATCGCGTCCGTGCTGGCCTTGGAGCCCGCGGTGGTGATCCTCGACGAGCCGGCATCGGGTCTCGATTACCGCCGCTTCTGGGAGATCATGGCCACCATCACGGCGGAGTTCCAGGACGCTGAGACGAGCGTGGTCCTCGTCTCGCATGACGATGCCATCGTCGACCGCTGGGCCGACCGCGTCGTCGCGCTGGAGGACGGCCGGATCCTCGCCCCCGAGAGCACCCCCCACGCTGCAGGCGGGACGGACGCGGACGTAGCCACTGGCGAGCCCCTCGTCGGGTCGGAGGGATCCGGATGAAGGTCGTCGAGTACGTCGAACGGGACTCGCCGCTGCACGCCCTGGACCCGCGGGTGAACCTCCTCCTGGCGGCAACGGTCATCGTTCTGGGCTTGGTGTTCACGCATCCCGCCGCGCTGGCGGGCCTGTTCGCGGCCGTCCTCGGATTGGCCGTGGTGGGCCGTGTCCACCGGGAACTCCTCGGATGGGTCCGGCTGCTCGTCCCGTTCGCGCTGTTCTCGTTCGTCATGTGGACGGTGTTCGGCGAACTGTCGCTCGGCGGGACCAGCGGAGGCGGGGCGACCCGAACGCTGGTGACTGTCGGGCCGCTCGGGATCACCGAGGCGACGCTCATGCAAGGGCTGGGGATGCCGCTGCGACTGCTGGTGATGATCACCACGCCGCTGGTGTTCCTGATGACGGTCCAGCGCCGGGACTTGGTGGCGGCGCTCGACCGGCTGGGCGTGCCGTACAAGCTCGCGTTCGGGTTCGGGCTGGTGTTGCGGATGGTCGACGTGTTCATCGACGAGATCCGGGAGATCAGACACGCCCAGCAGGCCCGGGGGGCCGTTCTCGATAGCGGTGGGCTTCGCACGCGGGTTCGCGCCAACACGGCCGTGCTCGTGCCGGCGCTGGTCCGGGGCGTCAAGGCGAGCGAACAGCTCGCGGCGGCACTCGAACTCAAGGGCTTCGCCAACGCCGACAACCGGACCCGCACGCGCACGCTCCGGTTCCAGCGGCGGGATTACCTCGCGGCCGGCGGGTGTCTGGTCTGTCTGGCCCTCGGCGTAGCGCTACGACTGTCCGGGGTGGGGGTGGCCTGACGTGGCCGTGTACGAACGCGCCTACGAGGGGCAGGAGGCTCACACAGTCACGCTGTTCGGCACCGACTGGGAGCTCCCGCTTGTCGAGGTCGAGGCCGGAACCTACATCGCTTCCGATGCGCGGCTGGTGCTCGGCACGACGGAATTCATCGAGGCGGCCGCGAGGCGACTCGCGAACCGACTCGCGGATCGGCAACCGGCGTATCTGGTCACCCCCGAGGCCAAGGCGTTGCCGCTGGCGCAGGCGCTGGCTCGGCACCTCGAGATCGAGTATGCCGTCGTCCGCAAGCACGTCAAGGAGTACATGCGCGCCCCGACGACCGTGCCGGTCGAGTCGATCACGACCGCCGGCGAACAGCAACTAGTGCTCGATGGCCCCGTCGCGACCGACCTGCGCGGCGAACGGGTGGCGCTCATCGACGACGCCGTGTCCACGGGCGGAACGATGCAGGCGCTCGAGCGGCTCTGTGATGCGGTCGGCGCAGAGGCGGTCGCCAGGGCCGCGATTTTCGAGGAGGGCCAGGACCACCCAGCCGTCGAGACGCTGGCGCGGCTCCCGCTGTTCATCGCCGACTGACTGCGGGCTCCCGCTTCAGCGCGATAGAGCCGAGTCCGGACGCGAACCACTGCTACCGGGAGAGTACGCGAGAACGCCTCACGAGCGGCGGAGGAAGTTGAAGCGAACTCCCTGTATCCTCCGCCGGAGAGGAACGAACGATGACAGTTCCCCTGGCGGGAGGCGCCGCGCGAACCTATGGGTGCTCGACTAGCCGCCCAGCAGGGGTCGCAGGAGGTTCAGCACCCGCCAGACCGCCCCACTGAACAGGCCTCGCCCGCTGATGCGCACCTCTCCGCTGTCGAGTGCGCGTTTGAACGCCGCACCCGGGCGGTCGGCAGCCGCGAGCCGGTCGAACGTCTCCTCGTCCATCTCCATCCGGATCTTCGCGTCCGCCCGGGCGCCGACCCGGAGGTTCTCGATCCGGTTGTCCTCGGTCAGCCGAAAGGAGACGACGGCTTCCGCACCGTCGGCGCCGCGGATGTAGAGATTCACCACGTTGCCCCGCGCGACCCCGCTGGCGACACCCAGGGTGGGTTGCTCCTGGTTGTACGCCACCACGAACTGGGCGACCCGCTGGTAGAACGCCTGGTCGAAGCGACGGTCCGTGGTGTCGAGCGGCCGCTCGAGGTCGTCCCCCTGGGATTGGAGGCCGGTCGCGACGACACCTCCGGCGGTATCGTTGGCGGCCTGCCCGGTCGCGGAGGCGCCGCGCTCGGGTGCGGCGACACCAGCCGCAAACAGGAGCAGGCAAACGCCCACGACGGCCGCGCGCGTTCGCGTCGAAGTCATGGCCCGGTCACACCTCCCCTTCGCAGCCACGGTACATGAATCGACACGTCCCTTTGGCCGAATCCGCCCGAATTTGCGTCCGTCCGTCCCGCCGCAGTCCGGTGGATTCCCGGTGAGCGGGCTCCGAGCGGCTCAGACATCGATCTCACCCGGGAGCGAGACCACGTTCTCCCGACCGATACGGTACACCTCGAGTTCGCCCTCGTCTTTGAGGTCGTTCACGACCTGGCTGGTCTTCGTCTCGGACCAGCCCAGTTCCTCGACCACGGCCTGCTGTTTCATCCGGCCGCCCTTCTGCTCGACGAGGTTCAGGACGCGCTCGCTGTCGCTGAGCAGTTCCGATGGCACCTCGGGATCCGCGTCCGTGTTCGCGTCCTCCCCGGCCGGCGCGGCCTCGGCGTCGGTGTCGCCGCGCCAGTCTGTGGGCGAGGGGAGCGGGGAGTCGTGGCCGCGGAGGTGCCAGCCGGCGGCGGCGACCACCACGAGTGCGACGGTAAGGACCGCGACCGGGACGGCCGGAAGCGGGCCGCCGGCGGACACCGCGACCCGGGGCTCGTCCGGGGCGAACTCGACGGGGCCCTGCCAGATCACGACCCTGTCTCGCTGCTCGTCCGGCGGTGGGGAGACCCGATCGAGGTCGTACCCGGCGGGCCACTGGATGGTGAGTTTCGTGTCCTCGCTCCCCAGAAAGAAGCCCACGAGGGCGTCCCCGATGACGAGCCCATCGCCGGTCCGGGCCGCGAAGTTCGTCCAGGTGAACCGGTAGGTCACGACGCCGTAACCCGTCGAGAGCTCGCGGGTCTGTACAGTGACGTTCTGGATGGCCATCGACCGGCCGGTCTCCGCGGCCGCCAGCGATGCCCCCTCGCGCATCTGTTCAGCGAACGGGCCGGTGTAGTTCAGCGGGGTGCGCTCGACGCGGCGCTGCAGCCGTCGGAACGCGGTCGCGTTCCCCTCGTCGAGGTTCGTGCGGTACTGGACCGTCCAGTCCGCATGTCCGTCCGGTCGGACGGAGATCTGGATGCTCGTGCTGTCGGCCGCCAGGCTCGTCCCGTGGTCCGGGAGCGTGGTCCCCCGCTCGGCTACGGCCACTGCCGGCGCCACGGCTGCGGCGGCGACCAGCACGGCGAGTCCGAGGACGGCGGCGGTCTCCCGGCCGAGGGACATTCGTTCCGTCGGTAGCGGGACCGAGGGTCTTAATTTCCCAGGGCAGTCCCGGCAGCGCGCCACCGCGGCGACACCGAGGGGACGGGATGGCCTGCCAGCCCGGGGCGACAATCTGGTATTTAATTCTATCGTTCGTTTATCGGGAGTCTTCGGACACATTTCGAGAAATCACAGGACGTAACCGGGTCCAAATTCGGCCAAATCGGCGGCGATTCGGCCTGATTCGGCGGTAGCGACGGGGGTTTATACGGACTCACCCGTCCCAGCTGCACCTGCGATGCGACACACTGCATCGGTGCCGACCCGCCGCCCCGACGACCACCATGGGTGGTCGATGGGTGGGACGGTCGGCCGCATCGGAGCCAACCCATGACGACGACAGACGATCTCCCCCGACCCGAGGAATCGACGCTGAACGACGACCGCTACGCCGGCCTCCGCCTCGCGGACGAGTACGTCGTGTACGATACCGAGGCGACGGCCGGCTGGATCCAGTCCGACACCGCGGTCAGCCTCGACGAGGTGCGATAGGATGGCTACGAGCGCCGACACGCGGCCGGCGACGCCGACTCCCGATGGCGACGCCGAGCTGCTGGCGCTGGTCGCCACCCCGTACCGGAGCGTTGCCGAGACGCGCCGCCGGCTGAGAGCACTGCTGTCGGCGTTCGAGGCGCGTGACGACCGTCGCGCGGATTTCCTGACCGTGTACGTCCGGACGACCGAGGCGGTCGCCGACCGGATCGAGCGCGGGGGGTTCACGAACCCGGACTGGGTGGCCGACTACCTGGTCGCCTTCGCCAACCGCTACCGCCGGGCGGTTCGTGCGGACGTAGTCGGGGATGTCAGCGCGGTCCCGCCCGCCTGGCGGCTCGCGTTCGCCGCCGCCGAGCGTGTGGATGCGTCGGCGGTTCGGACCGCCGCACTCGGCGTGAACGCGCATATCAACCACGACCTCGCGCTCGCGCTCGACGAGGTCGGTATCGCCACAGCCCGAGAGACGAAGCGGGACGATCACCGTGCCGTGACCGACGTGATCGCCGGGCTGGCGGAGTCCGTTCGGTCCACGCTGCTCGCCCGCGATGACGGTGCGGTGGCGCCCAGCGCGGGCCGCGTCGCGGCGGCCATCGGGGGCTGTCGCGAGCGGGCCTGGCAGACGGCCGTGGCACTGGACTCACGGCTCCGCGTCCGCCGCCGGCTGGCCCGGTGGATCAACCGACGTACCGCGACAGTCGGCGCTCGCGTGGTCCTGCGGGCGCCGCTGACGGCCCTGCTAGCCGACCTGCCGGTCGGGTCCGACGCACCGCCCGGCGCCACGGATGGGACTGAGCCGCCCGCCAGCCGCTCTGCACCTGCAGTGTGCCGCACTTCGCATCCACAGCCGACGTCCGCCGGCGACGGGACGGCCCCCGTCGCTGGGGACCGACACCACGCGAACACCCGATCACCAATCACGCAACGAGACTGATACACCATGACGCACAACAATTCCCACGACGATCGCACCGATACGCAACTGTCCCGCCGTAGCTTCGCCTCGAAGGTCGGTTCCGCGCTGGCTGCGGGACTGACCGTCGGGATGGCCGGCTGCCAGCAGTCCACCACCCAGTCGTTCGCGGCCAGTCCGGTGGTGCTGCCCGACAGGGCCCGCGAGGATCTCGTCCTGGCCGAGACCGGCCGCGACTCCCAGACGGTCACCCGACAGGGCCCGTCCGGCACCGTCGAGGTGGAGATCACCACCCACGCGAGCGTCTACCGCCGCGGCCCTGCCCGTGAGACGCCAACTGTGCTCGAGCAGTTCGTCAGTGGGGTCAACCAGACCCCCGGTTCCGGGTCGGTCATCAACGCTATCGGAAGCGACCTCGGAATCGACAAGGCGTCGCTCGGATTCCTGGAAGGCTCGCCGTCAGTGGCCGGCGACGAGGTCAGCCTGCTCATCCCCGAGGGGGCCAGACACGGCGGGGAGCTCCAGCACGGGAAGCTGATGGCGCTCGTGCCCGGAGCGGCCATGGCACCCGATAGTGTCGTCTACGATGGCGACGGACCTGGCGCGTTCTTCCCGTCGGATATCTTCTTCCCCTCAGATATTTTCTTCCCGGATGACACGTTCTTCCCCTCAGATATTTTCTTCCCGGATGACACGTTCTTCCCGGATGACACCTTCCGGGTGTTCGTGCCGAACGTCGACGAGGTGTTTGTCCAGACGCCCGAACTCGGGATCGAGAAACTGCCGGAGGGTGCCGAGCTGGTTGACCCCGGCGATACCCTCGACACCGGGAGGCTGTACGTTGAATGCGGGCACGGTGGCTTGATGCCGGAGATGGAATCGCTCGTCGGCACCTCACCGGCGGACCTCTTCGATCAGGGCGTGATGCTTCCCCTCGGAGGCCAGCCGTACGGCCTGGGGGCGGTGGCGACACCGGACGCGTCAGTGGCCGGCCAGTCGGCGAATCCGCTGGTCGGTATGGAGACAGCGGAGCTGCTCCAGCACGACGCCGCGACCCGGGTACTCGCCGCGACGGGTATCACGGACGGCGACACGGTCGAGTGGCTCGCCGGCCCCAAGCGGGTGGATATCGAGGGAGCCCCGCCGGAGACGACGCTGCTGGGCACCGAGACCGACCTCGAAATCTTCGGTGGCGTCGTCAGCGGTGACGACGGCCCGTGGGCGGCCATCCTCCCCGTCGCCCGAATCACTGACGACGATCACGTCATCGCGGCGAGCGGTCTCACCCGGCCTGTCGGCACCGTCGACGGTGGCATGGAGATCGCAGTGCTCGGCAAAGGCACTGGTTGGAGAATGGACCAGGGGAGCGAACTCCTCTCCCGCGCCGTTGAGTTCAGTACCGAAGCGTTCAGCACCCTGGACCGCGTCTGATATTCTCCCACGGCTAACGGCGTTGGGTTCCCCACCTGGGGGCCGAACCCACGGACACGGAGAGGTTCGCCGGTCCGTCGTTGCGGTGGACGATGACACGCATACCGGACCGTGTCAGTGGGACCCCGCCTTGAACAGCGGATTCGAGAACTCGCCCGGGACTCGTTTGCCGATATTCACCACACCGTTCGTGTCAAGTCTCGCCGCTGGCGAGGCCATCCAGGCGACCGATCATCTCCTCGAAGAGTGCGGTCAGGCGGGCCTCGTCCGGCTGATTGGCCAGCGGTTCGAACTCGGGCTCGATCGTCCCGGGGACCTCAGCCTCGAGCGTAGCGGTGAGTTCGTCGCGGGCCGTGCCGAACTGTCGCTCCGCCATGGCTGTGTCAACCTCCGCGAGCCGTTCCTCGAGGGTTCCGAAGTCGGTGCCCGGCGCGAAGCCGCGCTCGGGGATACGGGCGAACGCGTCCCGGATCGGCCGGGTCATGCGTCCTGAAGAACCCGGGAAGGTCGCATCGCCGGGAGTGATGCCGCCGGCTCGTGCCGGCCTGGAGGACTGACCGACTCATTCATCCGCGCACGTCGGTCAGCAGGTGCTGCGGGCTCGACCCGGTCGGTGGTCACGCTCGGACACTGACCGTCGGGATGCTACCCATCGTGGGTCTTCGCGGTGACGGGGATCCCGTGGTGCTCGAAAAGGGAACGTGCAGTCGCCAGTTCAGCGCTCATGAATTCCGGAAAGCCGAGATAGGTCCTCGCGGCAGCACCGGCGTCGTGAAAGTCGATCACCAGGATGTGGCCATCGCTGAAGAGGGTACCCGTCGAAACGGTTCGGATGCTCACTCCCGTGATGTCGTCCAGGGGGATCTGGGCCGGAGACGACACCCGTCGCTCGCCAGCGAGCCTCCGGCGGATCTGCCGACGCTCCCGGACGGCTCGACGGTAGGTCACTTCCAGCGGGCCGAGAAGCGCGAGCACGCCGAGGAGGCCCAACCCACCCACGAGCGGGGGTTCTACCGCAAAGGCGGTGGAGAAAGAGGCCACGAGCCCGAGATACACCAGTCCGAGCAGGGCAGTGCTCCCCAGCCGGAGGGCAGTCCGTCGCGGCTGATGCTCCCAGCTCGTCGCGACCGCGGTCCGAAGGACCGTCCGCCGCCCCATCGTCTCCGGGTCGGCCCGCTCGATGGTAACTACCCCGTCACTCACTGTACAGCGGCCGAACGCACACTCGAACGCGTCCATCACTACGTGTCCCTCGAGGCCAGTCTCGTCCCGGTCGAGACGGGCTGTGAAGCTCGAGTCGGGCCGGGAGCGCGGTCAATCATCGGCGGAAGGGCGGTCGGCGGTCCG
>CAZCXJ010000075.1:0-11785 GCA_964502585.1 uncultured Candidatus Halobonum sp. | reverse complement strand
CGGCAGCATCGTGTACACCAACAGTTCCTGGGTGACCTGAACCGGAGTGCCCGGACGTGGGTGCCGTTCCCCCATCATTAATTGTTTAAATAATAAAGTAGAATTAAAATAACTTACGGCTGAATCGGAACTCTCAGTGTCATCCTGCTAGCCGTCGTCGATCGCTTCGCGTGTATTGCCGAGAGAAGAGTGAGCAGGAACGCGATTCTCGTACATCAGGGATATCGGGGGGCGGGCCTCGGGATCTGATTCATCCGTCCCGGATATCTCGTGTCCGGGACGTCGGAAGGCAGTCTGTGGAACAGTTAGCCGGTCGAACCACGGCCCTCAGCGACTCCGCTGTCCCAAGGGGGTCCGATTTGACCTCTCGATCGGAACGAGCAGTCACACATCGTGCCGGTTCGTAGCGAGTCCGGACTGGACAGTAGTGCGCGAGGGCCGGACGGGTTTGTAGCGGTTGATATTTAATACAAAGATTGAGTGTGGGAGACGTCCCGGGAATGGAGGAGGATGCCGTGTTTAAATCGGCACTACGAATCCGGAATCCGGCCGACAGCTGATGTGGAGGGCGAACCGGTCTCATAATCTGACAGTCCCGACCTGTCGAAGAACGGTGCAGACGGCAGAACATGTCGGCCCCGCTGAACTGACCGGATCCCAAGTCGCGAATCAACCGCGGCGGGAGGAGTCAGCTCAGAGCTCGTTTCGGGCGTACACGCCGACGAGCCCGCCAACCCCACTCAGCACGGCGGTGTATGCGATCACACCGACAATTACGCCGAGGATCAACACGAGGAACCCGAACACCCCACCGTCCGGCACGAACGCGGCGACGACGACGCCGACGATAACGAATAGCGTCAGGGGGACGGCTGCAATCACGCCAGCGATTGCCCCGACCCTGATCCCAGTTCTCGAATCCCCTCCCTCGAGGTACCCAGCGACGCCACCTCCGAGGACTGGCGAGAACGGGATCATTCCGAGGAGGACGGAGACGACGGCACCGATGAGGGCGTTACGGAGCGTGTTCGACATCCGGCCATCACCATCATTTGCCTCGGTCGGCGGGGTCTCATCACTCGCAGGGACCGATGTCATGAATACCGACCCCGACGTCGTCCGACGGCATAAAATTCAATTCCATTCGTTTGATGGAGGATTCCCCGAGCACTCGTCTCCCTCCTATCAGTATTGCTTGCGAGAACCCGCCATCGCCGCCTCGTGCGCTTTTCATTCAGGCGGGGACTCGGTCAGTCCCTTCGGCTTTTTGCGACGGCGCCCTCGAAACCCCCCGAAACCCCGATGGTTTGCCCGGTGACACGCCGGCAGGTGTGTCTCCGGGAAGTGAATCGGGTCGGGTGAAACCCAGAGCCCCAGCTCCAAACCCTACGTTGGCGGGCTGCGACTTCCGACTCGGTGTAGGCCCGGGTTATGAGATCCCGACCAGCATACGACAGGTGGATGTAGGCGGTAGTGATTTCGCCCTCAACCCGGGTATCGAAACAGTCACCTGTCAACAATCAACCAGTCGGATCCGGCGACTCGACCGTCTAGTTTACCACGACGGCCTACCTGATTTCGGCCTCGTTCGGGCAGGCCCCGGGATCGCTCTCGCGTGCCCACGCCGCCACCTGGGCGTCGTACGCGTGTCCGGCCAATCCCCCCGATCGACGCGATGTGCACGTCACGAATCTGGGTGGCGTAAGCGAGGACCACTTCCGGTAGCATAACCTCCATGCTGTCAACCCCACCGACCGGGCGGAAGACTGACGTGCTGGCATCAGTCGCCGTCGAAAGCGTCCTCGATGGCCATGATCTCTAACCGGACCAGTCAGGCGTGTGACGCTTTAAGAATATCCCACGCCGCTCGGGAGGGAGGCCCCTCTCGCGAGCCAACTTTTAAGACACACCTTGCTGAATTTTCAAAAGACGTCTGATGTGTTGGAGGGCGGAGGCGAGCAGTGCCTGTCGGGTGGGGCGTCATAACGGTGTCCGAAACGGTCACCGAGTAATCCCATCACGAACAGCTCATCCGAGTATACCACGGCTTGCCGGCCGGAGATATCACCAATGCCAATACCGATCGCTCTCATGCTCGGGCAGGCACGGACCGAGCAGGAAGCACCCAGGAACGATGTTCCCCGGAAGAGAATCGCACCGCCAAGAATACCCAGGCTTCTGCTAGGCGTCTTTCTGCTCCTCGTTCTGATTGGGGGGCTGGCTATCGCGTTGCTCAGTTACCGACCATATCGAGGCTGTTGAGACGCGTAGACTACGAGCCTTTGAAGCGGGCCCGTACCCATTGTCCTGGCTTTCAGCCCTCGTAGCGCTGAGGGTTACTCGGTCCCCCGGTGGTGACGCATGGACAACCGGCCTCACTGCAATCGAAAAAAGAGTTGTCGGAGGGAGATAGACTCAGTCCGAATCCGACGGTCCCGCAGCCCGTCGGGAGTCGGTGGTGGGTCCGAGCAGCCGGGTCAGTCGGTGCGAGAGCGCCCGTAGAGCAGGTATCAGACGACGCCGCTCACTGTAATGTCGGCCGCTCCCGGATTCGGTCACCTCTTCAGATCGAAAGACATCGCTAGTGTGTCGACAGCCACGCCGATTCACCGACAGGAATACGAGCAACCCCCCGTGATTTCGGGCAGCAATGTCGATCCGAGCGGCGAAGGCAACCAGCCTCGGTCGAAGAGTGATCCTCCGGTAGAAGCCGTGTCAGGAGTACCGCGGGCCCGGCGGGCGGACCGCGCCACTGGGCGATGCCGGGGTTCCGGGCTGCCCGTCCAGCGACGGGGCCTTCGCGCATCCCAGGACAACGGATCATCGGGATTCGAGCGCGTGCAAGCGGGGAGGATAATGCGGCCCACCATCACCACCGTCGACTCCCGAAGTAACCTCGTCGAATACGTGGACGGATACGCGGCCGAGGTCGACGGACGACTCGGCGTCTTTCTGGGGTTCATCGAGGGGCCAGATTCGTTCGACGTGGTCTATGAGCACCGGAGCAGCCTCGCGTTCGAGAGCGCGAGCGTGATCAAGCTCCCAATCATCCACGCGCTCTACCGGCGTCACCAGGGCGACCTCGCCGGTCTCGGGGCGACACAGGGGCTGAAGCCGCGGAATCGCGTTGGTGGAAGTGGGCTGTTTCATCTGCTTGCCGACCCGACCCCGTCACTCCGGGATCTCGCCCGGGCGATGATCGCGATCAGCGACAACGGCGCGACGAACGAACTCATCGACTATTTGGGCTTCGGGAGTATCAACGAGACGGCCGAGACGATCGGGATGACGGACACGCAACTCCGACGCCGGATGATGGTGACGCTGGAAGACAACGACCTGGGACCACGCCGAAACCTCCCGACGGATGGGCCCGCCAACACGGTTTCGCCACGGGATTGTGCGGCGTTCTTCGCGGACGTCGTCACCGAGAAAACGCTTCCGTCCGAGGCGTACGAAGACCTCCGGACTCCCTTCCGGGAACAGAAATACGGCGATCACTTCACGAGGTACTTCCCGTACGACACCCACGTGGAACATAAGACGGGATGGATTCCGTCGGCAGCGTTGGACGCCGGAATCGTCGTCAAGGGTCGAGCGACCACGGACCGCCCGCTGGTGTTTGCTGGGGCTGTCGACAGGGCGAATCACGGGGCGGACGGAGCGGACGTTCTCGCGGAGATCGGCGACGCGACGCACGCGTGGCTCCGCCAGGACGGAGCGAAGTGAGCGTCCGGGCAGACCCAGACAGGAGAGTCCCGGGCGGCGGGCGGGTAGCGCCGGGACGAGTCTCGTGAAGGGGCGAACCCGGCTGGTATTTAAAACAAAGGTCCTATTCACCGGACCCAGGTGGCCCCGCAACGAGAATGTTATAAAATCCGTTGGTCGGTCGTGGAGCGAGAGGAACCTCGCACAGTTCCGAGGTCAACTGACAGCGAGGATGGGATGTGTCGCTTGCTGGAAGTCGCACTCCGCCCCGTGATGACTTCCCTCGCGGTCACTACGCGTTTGGGACCTAGGACGGGGCCTCGTTGACATCTTCCGCGAGTGGTCAAGACGTGGAGAGGGTGACCGTCTCGCCCAGACCCGGGGCGGTCGCGTCGAACCCGTCGCTACGGAGTTCCCTCGCGAACGCCTCACACTGATCGCCGTGCACCACGAAGACCTGCGAATCTCGGTACGGGTCGAGGAACGTTCGGAGCCCCTCGCCATCAGCATGGGCCGAAAAATCGTACGACTCCACCTGGGCGCTCATGGGCATCACACGGGTTTCGGTTTCGAGGCGGCCGGTCTCCAGCAGACGACGGCCGGGCGTGCCCTCGACCTGGTATCCGGACAGACACACCTTGTTCACGGGGTTTTCGTGGATGGCCGGGAGGTACGTCAGCGCTGGCCCGCCACCGAGCATGCCGGCGGTGGTGATGATCAGGGCGTTCGACTCGGCGATCCGTTCCCGCTGACCGTCACGCCCGGTCACGAACCGAGCGTTGGCTTTCGCCCGTTGTAATGCCGCCGGGTTACGGAGGAAGTCGGGGGAGCGCCGGAAGAGTCTGGTCACCTCCTGCCCCATCCCGTCGACGTACGGCGTCAGATCGTGTGCCTCACAGATCAGCATCACCTCCTGGGTCCGACCGACCGCGAACGCCGGGACGACGACTGTCCCACCCTGCCAGAGCGTGGTCCGGACGCTCTCGACGAACCGATCCTCGAGTACGTCCCGTGCGGTGTGAGCCACATCCGCGTAGGTGCTTTCAGTCACGACGACGTCCGCATCCGGCCGAGCGGTGGTACCGCCGACGAGTCGCTGATCCTCGGTATGGAAATCGCCGGTGTAGAGGAGACGCGTCTCCCCGTCATCAACGAGGACGTGTGCACTCCCGGGGATGTGTCCGGCGTCGAAGAACGTCACCCGATGATCGGCGGCCTCGAACGACTCCCGATACCCATGCAAGGTCGAGACTTCCGTAACCCGCTTGAGGTCCTCATCGGTGAATGGGAGTCTGGGGCTGTAGCCGCGGAGGTCAAGCGTGTCCCGAGCGAGCAGCCGCGCCAGTTCGCCCGTCGGGGGGGTCCAGTGGACGGCGGGGTGCTCCCGTCCGGACAGGAGGGCGGGAACGGCGCCGGCGTGGTCAAGATGGCCGTGGGAGACGACGACCGCCTCCGGCGAGACGTCCCCAAGCGGGTACTGTGGGGGGTCTGCCGTCTTCGAACCATAATCAAGGAGGAGTCTCCCGTTCACGAGGACTGCCGACCGGCCGACCTCGCCAGCACCCCCGAGGAACTGGAGTTCCATTGTCGGCTTTGTGGGGCGACGACGCTTGGGTCCGTCGAAGCGAGGACCTCAGGCCGGGCGCTCGAACTCGGGGTCGAACAGGCGAGCAGACCGCGGCGGCGGGTCTCCCGGGGTGAGGTTGTACGGCTCGAAATCCAGGATTCCTTCATCCCGCAACACGGCCTCGTCGTAGAGGGCATGGCCGGTGAACGACTCCGGGTCGCGCCTGAGCAACGCCAGGACGGTGTCGGCCACGACGTCGGGATGGCGCCAGTCGTCTTCCGTACCTAGCCCGAAATAGCGGGTGGCACGGGTGTCGATCGCCGTGACTGGCCAGAAACAGTTGCACCCTACGGGTGCAGCCTCGTCGCCGGCAGTCCCCAGTTCCTCAGCCAGCGACAGTGTAACGAACGACATCCCGAGTTTCGACCATGCGTAGGCAGCTTTCCCGGGCGCGCGGTCGACGGTCACGGGTGGTGCGTTGGAAAAAAGCCAACCGCCGGTGTCCTGCAACTGGGGAAGGAACGCCCGCGAAACGAGGTAGGTCCCCCGGACGTTCACTTCTGTCAACAGGTCGAACCGGTCGGCGGGTAGGTCCGCGACCGTGGCCAGCTGGATCGCGCTGGCGTTGTTGATGACGATGTCGGCGCCGCCGAACACCTCCATCGTTTCTCGGGCTGCGGTCTCGACGGCTGTGGGATCCCGGACGTCGAGTTGGACGGCATGGGCCTCGACACCCTTGTCCTCACATTCCGCGGCAGTCTGGTGGATGCTTCCCGGGAGGTCGCCGTCCTCCTCGACGGTCTTACCCGTGGAAACGATGTCACAGCCGGCCTCAGCAAGCGCGAGCGCGATAGCCTTGCCGATACCACGGGTCGTTCCGGTGATGAACGCGGTCCGCCCGTCGAGGTCCGGCGGGTCAACTACGCGGGGCATAAACGGACGAGGGAACGGACACGGAGGCGGTCGAGGGACAAGTCAGGGGTCATAATCGAGACTCTGGCCCGCCAAGGGCGGCCAGGTTCTTGACCGTTTCGTGACGTGGGACGGGTACGGGTCGACCAGACTGGAATTGGACGGGTGCCGTCACCCGAATCCGGGTCTGATCCTCCATCAGATTTTAGCCACTAACCTGTCAAGACGTCCGTATGAGTCGAGCGAACAGCATCCAAGAGTGCGAGGATTGCGTCGAGCCGGCGGACGCGTTCGCGCTCGTGGGTGATGAAACCCGACTGTCGATCCTCGAGGCGCTGTGGCGACTCGACACGCCCGCAAGCTTCTCGGACGTCCGGGGGGAGGTCGGGCTCCGTGACAGCGCCCAGTTCAATTACCATCTCGGGAAGTTGACCGGCCAGTTCGTCCAGAAGACGAACGACGGGTACGAACTTCGGACGGCCGGCGAACGGGTCGTTCAGGCCATCCTGGCGGGCTCGTTCACCGAACACCCCCGTCGGGAAATCGCCATCGACGACCCGTGTACGCAGTGCGGAGCAACCCTGGCGGCGAGCTACGCGGACGAGATGCTCACGATCGAGTGTCCAGAGTGTGGTCACGGACACGGCGAGTATCCGTTCCCCCCGGGCGGGCTTCACGATCGGACCGACGCCGAGATCTTGGAAGCTTTCGACCAGCGGATCAGACACCTCCACTGTCTCGCTAAGGACGGCGTATGTCCGGAGTGCAACGGGCGGATGGAAACGACGATCGAGCGCGGCGGCGAGTGCTGTCTCGGGGCCGGGCTTCGGGCGACGAACGTCTGTCTGCAGTGCGACCACGAACTCTGCTCCGCGGTCGGCTTGGGAATACTCGATCAGTCTGATGTGGTCGGGTTCTACCAGGACCACGGCCGCACGCTCTCGGAGATCCCGTACTGGCGGCTTGAGTGGTGCGTCAGCGACGATCCCGTGACGGTGCTCGAAGAGGATCCTTGGCGCCTCCGCGTGGACGTGAGCCTCGGTGGCGAGACGCTGCAGGTCACCGTGGACGGGGACCTGACGGTCCTGGACGCGGTCCGGGTCTGATCCCGGCCGCCGTCCCGTGTGTCGAGCGTCCTACAAATCTCACGTTCAGTAAGCGGCCCTACAAAAATATAATTCAGATTATACTTATGTGGGCGGGGCTGCAACGCCTATCTGCATGAGACGAAGTCATTCGTTCCACGATCCGGTTGCGGTCGATCGGCATCCTCGGGCGGGAGGCCTCCTCGTCGGAGGGCTCCTGCTCGCAGCGGTCCCGGCCCTATTGTGGGCGGTCACCGCCCCCGGCCTCGCGGCTCAGGGGTTCATCGTCGGCACCCTTCTGGCGGCGTCGATCGTCGTCTTGTCACGGCAGGTCCGGTCGATCGGATGCGGACGGCGAGGCGTCTGCGTGCCCGGAACAGACGTCTGCATACGAAGCTAACCGCCGAGCACACCCTCCCGGCTGTCGACGTCCGGATCCCCGGTTCGGCCCTCCAGTACCGGTTCGTTTCGTCCCGGAGCATGAGGGAACTGAGAATCGGCGAGCAATCCTTTTGAGTGGGCCATGCGGCGGGCGCGTATGGACGAGGCGATCCGGGTACTCTATCTCGCTTCTGTAGCGGCGCCGATCCCGAGCGACGTCGCGAGCCGACTGGAGGACGCCAGCGACGAGTTGCGCGTGACGGCCGTTCCGAGCGAACGAGCGGCCCGCGATCTCCTCCGGACCGCCGAATACGACTGTCTGGTCACCACCTCTCAGGAGAGAGACCTTCGTCGGGCGAATCTGCTCGAATCGGTCCCGGAGATCCCCTGGATCCGCCTGACCGCCGCGAGCGAGGATCCGTCCCGGAAGGAGGGGCCGACGGCCACGGTCCGGCTCCCGCCGGCTCCCGGGCCTCAGGCGTACGCACGGGTTGCCGAGCAGATCGAGCGCGTTACAGGGCGGGGACGGATGGTGACGGACGGCGGCCGGTCCACCGCGGGACCGGATACCGCTAGCGCCGAACCGGACGACCAACAGTCCCTGCACCGGGCACTCGTCGAGCAGAACCTCGTCGGGAACTACGTGGTCCAAGACGGCGAGGTGGTCTATGCCAACCCAAAGTTCGGGGAGATCGTGGGCCGTGACGTCAAGGAGGTGATCGGGTCCGACTTCGGCGAGTTCGTGCACGAAGCGGACCGCGACCGTGTCGAGGACCAGTTCAGGGGGCAGTCGGGTGACGACCGCGACACCCGTTTGACCGAGTTTCGGATCGCACATCCGTCCGGCTCGCCGCGGTACGTTCGGGTCAATATGGAGCGGGTCAGCCACCAAGGAGCGCCGGCGCTCCTGGGTTCCATGCTGGACGTGACCGACCGTCGGGAGCACGATCGGGATCTCGAACGCTATGAGACCGCCGTACAGACGATGCCCGACATCATCTATACGACGGACGCCGAGGGGCGGCTCACGTGGCTCAATACTGCCGAGACGCTGGGATACGACCGGGAAGCGTTAATCGGGGACTACCTCGCTCGCGTGATGCCGCGGAGGGACGTCCGGGCCGCACAGGACGCTATCAAGGAACTGCTGGCGGACAACGGGAAGCGGAAGGTCACCTACGAGATGGACGTCGTCCGGAGCGAGGGCGAACACGTCCCCCACGAGAATCACGTCGCGCTGCTTCCGACCGAAGGGGACGAGCAGTTCTCGGGTACGGTCGGGGTCCTCCGGGATATCAGCGAGCGGAAACGACGCGAGAACGCGGTCGCCGCGCTCCACGAGACGAGCCGGGAGCTGATGGAGGCGACGGACGCGGAGACGGTCGCTCGGATCACGACCGAGACAGTGACGGATCGACTCGGCTTCCCGATCAACGGGGTCTATTACCACGAAGACGATCGGCTCGTCCCCGTCGCCGTCTCGGGGGCCGCCCGGGACCTGTTCGGGGAGTTGCCGGCCATCCGGGAGGGGGATGGCCTGGTCTGGCGGGCCTTCGCAAGCGGCGAGGCCAGCCGGCACGACGACGTACGGACGGAGGCGGCCGTCCTTGAGGAGTCGACGCCCATCCGGGCAGAGATGCACCTCCCGCTGGGCGACCACGGCGTTCTACTGATCGGCTCGGAGGAGGCGGGACGGTTCAGCGAGACCGACGAGGGCTTGGCGAAGACCCTTGCCGGGAACGTCCGGTCCGCCCTCGACCGGCTGGACCGTGAGCGGGACCTCCGGGAGCGACGCAAGGAGCTGGAACGTCGCAACGCGCGGTTCAAGCAGTTCGCGAGCGTCGTACGGGGCGATCTCCGGGCAGCCCTGGCCGACGGAGAGGCAGCCCTAGCGGACGCGACGGCGGACGTGGATCATGCCCGACTCAGGGATCTCGAGACGGCACTCGAGGACGCGGGGACGGTCCTCGAGAACGCGCTGACGCTCGCTCAGGACGGGTGGGAGGTCGACTCGGCCGAGCGGGTTGGTGTCGCCGGGATCGCGCGGGCAGCCTGGGACCGTGTCGCCCCCGAAACCGCGACGCTCGAAATCGGGGACGTCCCGCCGATCATGGGCAACCGGAACGGGCTCCGTCGTCTCTTCGAATCCGTTTTCGGAAAGGCGCTGCGACACGGAGGACCGGAAGTGACGGTCCGGGTCGGGCCCCTGGACGGGCGTGCGGGGTTTTACATCGCCGATAACGGTCCTGGCATCCTGGGGGCGAGTCCCGAGGCGGTGGCCGACGGTGACGGTCGTCGGGAAGCGAGCGAGTCAGACGTTACGTTGACGACCGGCCGCGACATTGCGGACGCCCACGGCTGGGAGGTCGTCCTCGCGAACGATGAGGACGGCGCACGCTTCGAGTTCCTCGTCGAGTGACCTCCGACAGGCCGGCTGGGGGTTTCCATCCACCGAACCGTCGAGTCCATCGAGAGCCGGGAGGCCGTCGTCGAGGTCGACCGCGATTTCAGAGTGTTCGGTGCTGACAGTCTCGGCCAGGACGGACAAACGTCGGCTCGCTGGACGCGTATTTCAACGTCGGTGCCGAGCGAGACACCCGTATTCGCGTTCCGAGGCTCCGCGCTCGGCCGGGACTGAGTCCCTCGTCGCTCATCGGCGATCGGAAGCAGCCGGTGACTTATTTAAAAGGAGAATGAAACCTGAAGTCCAGGGAACTACCGTCGTTCAGTATGGTGGTTTGTGATATGCTATTCGTTTCCACAAAAGATTTTTTATGAACCGCGGACAATCATCGTATGCAACCGAGGTGACCCACGATGGCGATGGCACCGTCTTCGTGGACTCAGAGTCTCGACCTGCCCTCCCGCCTGTTCGGCGAGGGCACCTTCGGTGGTACCGACTACGAACTGTACGAGGAGGACGGCGAATTCGTCCTGACCATCGACATGCCCGGCTTCGAGCCGGAGGAGATCGAACTTGCATGGGACGACGGCGTCCTGAACGTGGCTGCGGAACACACCGACGAGGACCGCGGCCGGAAGAAGACATACCACCGTCGGTTCCGGTTCCCAAAAGACGTGGACGAGGACGCAATCTCCGCCGAGTACACCAATGGCGTCCTCGAGGTAACGCTCCCGTCCATCGCGGGGACGGCCCCCTCGGGTAAGGCGATCCCGATCGAGAGCTGATCGGGTTCCGGTCCCGTCCCCGGGACGGGGGATCCGTTCGTCACCACGCCTTCGCTCGTTTCCGTACCTCGACCGATGTTCCCTACAGAACCCGGACAATGGCTGACTCCGCCTGCGGTTGCCGCGGGACTCGCCGTGTGTCTCGTAAGCCTGGTCTGGGTGCGTCTGTGTCAGTGGACGTTCGATGTTTGGTGCCAGGGCGGGCAGGGAGCCGACCGGACTGGGCCGGGCCGGCAGACGGACGACGGAACGAGCATCGACCGGGCCGGTGGACCGACCGTGACCTGTCCGGACTGTGGGACCACCAACGAGGCGGGGTATCGATACTGCCGGGCCTGTGTCAGGAAGCTTCCGCGGTCGATGACCTCCTACGAGACGCCGCCCGGACCGCTCAACTGGCCGCTCGGATGACCCATGGGGTGGCGGGTTGAGCTCCCGAGGGCTATGAGAGTCATCCGCACTCGGAACGAACGCGCTTATACCCGGCCCCCACGAATCCGACGTATCCAGTGATCTTCGAAGACCTGCCCACGACGCCACGGGCATCCGAACTTCTCGACAAGGCCTTCTCCAGGGCTGCCCGGGCGGGCCGTGCGAAGGACGGCCGCGACGCCCAGGAGTCGATGCTCCGGACGGCCGCCAACGTCGTTTCTGACAACCTCGAGAACGTCGTCACGGCCTGGCCGGACTTCGAGTACGAGGTCGAGCCGTTCTACTACGAACTCGCGGACGCCATCGTAGACGTTGATGACCTCCGTCAGGCGCTCTCGGAGGTCGGATGGGCAAGCCGGCAGATCGACGACTTCCGTGACGAGTACATGGGGAAGATCCGGACCGCCGACCTGGAGACCGCCCGGAAACACCGCAAACAGGCGTTCGCGCGCATCGCGGACGTACTCGACGAGGTTGAGAGTGATCTCCGGACGGTCGGTGAGGCGCGTGA
>CAZCXJ010000074.1:0-11810 GCA_964502585.1 uncultured Candidatus Halobonum sp. | reverse complement strand
TCCGCGAACTTCACGAACTCCTCGTTCATCACCTCCAGCATGCTGTTGCGCATCAGCAGTGCCGGGAGGCTGTAGTAGTAGAACGCCTGCACCAGCGCCGGCAGGATCAGGTGATGGAGGAAGTCCGGACTGAGATACATCGCCAGCCGGCTTTCGAACTCCGCTCCAGGCGAGGTCATCGACCCGGCCGGCACGAGCCCGAACTGGAGGCTGAACAGCCAGATCCCGAGCAGTCCCGTCCAGAACACCGGTGCGCTCCGGGACACCAACGCGAACAATACCCCGAGCTTCTCGCTGCGCTCCCCGCGGTTCCACGCGAGGTACGCGCCGAACGGCACGCCGATGAGGTACGCGAGCAGGATCGACGAGCCCATCAGGACGACCGTGTTCCAGATTCGCTCGTTGATTAGCGTCATCACCGGCTTACCGGTGGTGTACGAGATGCCGAACTGGAACGTGAGCACGTTCCAGATGAACTTCGCGTACTGGATGTGCAGCGGGTCGTTCAGGCCGAACCGCTCACGGACCGCTTCCGCCTGCGCCTCGGTGAACCCCTGGCCGATGAAGTTCGCCATCGGGTTCCCCGGGGCGGCCCGGAACAGGAAGAACAACATCGTGGCTATGGCTAAATACAGGACGAACAACTGCGCGACCCGACGAACGACGAACTCCTTCCGTCCCATGATAGTAGAGCGGTGCGGGGGGCGTTACGACGGCGAGGTGTTGTCAGCGGGCATGTGGAGCCGGCCTTCGGCCTCGTCCCAGACGAAGCCGGCCTCCGCGAGGACGTTTGCGGCCTGCTGGAGGTCGAACGCGTATGCCTCGAGGTTGTCGTTGTGCCAGAACTCAAGCGCCGAGGAGGTGGGACTGTTGGGTGCCTTCTCCCCCCAGTTGTCGTAGATCTCGTTCACGATGAGGTCCTTCGGCACGCGGTGGTGCATCGCCTGCCGGAACGCGTCGATATGTGTCGGAGCGGACTTGTTGTTGTACGAGATCTGTTTGAACCCGACGCTCGTCGTCGAGGTCATCGAGAGGTGATCGTTCTCCTCGACCCGCTGCTGGAGCACGTTGTTGTCGCCGCGGTACATCCCCAACATGTCGATGGTACCGTTCTCGAGCTGGGACAGCGTCGTCTGGACCTCGGGGATGAGCCGCGTGACCCGCGCCTCGTACGCGACCGGGTCGTAGTGGTCGTCGTACCGGACCTGCTTTGCCTCGTTGCCCTGCTCCCAGAAGTCGTACTGGAGTGGCCCGGATCCGACAGGGTTCTCCTCCTGATACTCCATCGGGTTCTCGACTTCCATCTTGTTCTCGATGATCTCCTCCCAGTGTTGCTTGGGCACGATCCCGATCCGGCCCAGGGCGGTCAACGGGAACGGCGCGAAGTGCTGGGAGAGGTTGAACTCGAGCCGGTAGTCGTCGGTCACCTCGATCCCCTCGACCGGACCCAGCGCCCCCGTGTAGTACGTCTGGTAGTTCCGGTGGACGTCGTAGCTGAACTTCACGTCCTCCGCAAGGATCTCTGAGCCGTTGTGGAACCGCTCGCCCTGTCGAATCGGGACCTCGAGGGTCGTGTCGTCCTTCCAGTTGAGTTCGCGGGCGAACCGCGGGGACGGCTCGGCGTCCTCGTTGGGCCAGACGAGCCGGTCCCAGATCATCCGGTTCTGGATGAGGTCCCCCTCGCCGCTCTGCTGGAACGGATTGATATACTCGATTTCGGCGTCGATCGAGATGACGAGCGTCTCGTCGTCGGTCGTGGGCTCCATGTTCGCGAACGAGAGCATGTTCCGCGAGCCCATTCCGGTCATCTCGATCACGCCATCCCACTTGTTGCTGTTCCAGGCGATCGGAATCTCGGGATACATGAGGAACGTGCTCGGCCCGTTCTCGTGGATCATCCGCTGGGCCTCGTACACCAACTCCTGACGGGCGTCCACGTCTTGTTCCTGGCGCTGGCTGGTGACGACCTCGTTGTATTCCTCGTTCGTCCAGAAGTAGTAGTTGTACCCCTCCTGGAAGTCCGTGTGGAACATCTGCATCAGGAACTCGTCGGGGTCAAGCCGTGACGGCCGGCCGACCATCTCCCAGAACGTCATGTCCCAGTCCTCGCCGTACCACACGACGTCCACCTGGGACGGCCAGTCCATCGTCTCGACGCTCAGGTCGATCCCGAGCTTCGAGACCTCCTTCGCGATTTCCTTGGAGGCGTTGTAGTCGTTCGGGGTCGTTTTCGGAGGGTTCACGATCAGCGTGAGTTCACCGATCTCTTGGTCGCCCGACAAGTCGCTCTGCGGGGCGACGTTGTCCGCCGGCACGGAGAACCCTTCCATGCTAACCGTCTCGTCGGCGTCGCCCACTGGCGTGGCGGTCCCGCCGGCACCCTCGTCATCGGTGCCGGAACAGCCCGCGAACGTCGCCAGGGTGATCGTCCCCCCGGTCGCTTTAAGAACGTCTCTCCGGTCGAGTTGCTTGTCAACCATTGGCAGTGGCACATTCCGAACAATACGATATAAAGTTTCTGCACAGACAGACCGAATACATATCGGGCAGTGAGCCCAGTTTTTGAACGTCAGTCGAAGGTCGAACGGTGGGGACTTCCATGATTCGAACAGGAATCGGTCATCGGACTCCTCGACGAGGACCCCCTCCGCCGGGTCAGGCTGGATCGGAGAAGACATCGGCGTCTATGTCGACGCCGAGTCCGGGCCCGTCGGGGACCGTGACGACTGGGTCGGTCGCGATCGGGTCGGTCACCGGGTCGGTCGCGATGAGATCCGCGCCCAACTCCGCCGCCGAGGAGAGTTCGGGTAGCACCGCTGCGACGTGGAGATCGGCGGCCATCCCCAGGGACGTCTCGAAGGCGCTGACGGGCGTCACCGGGCGGGCAGCGTCGGCCGCCAGACGCCCCATCGTGACGAGCGGGCGGAGCCCGCCGCTTTTCGCAAGCTTCACGCACACTCCCGAGACCGCCGCCGGCTCCTCGAGAAGTCCGCGAACGTCGCCGACGTCGTGGACCGGTTCGTCCGCGAACACCGGAACGCCCGTATCCAGCCGAAGGCTCCGCAGGTCCGCCACCGCGTCGGTCGCCACCGGCTGCTCGAAGTACTCGACGAACTCCAGTCGGTCGACGCGCTCGATGACGCGGCGTGCCCGCTCGGCGCGTCGCCACCCCGTGTTCGCGTCGACGCGGACATGGACATCCCCGGGGTCGGCTCGCCCTGCAAGCGTGTCGATGACGGTGTTGATCCGCCGGGCGTCCCCGTCGAGCGACCCGTCGGCCTTGATTTTGAAGGTCCGGAACCCGCGGTCGTAGGCGTCGGCGACGTCCGCCGCCACCGCGTCCGCCGGCCGTGCGCCGGCCGCGAACGCCAGTGGGACCTCGTCCCGGCGGCGCGTCCCCAGCAGGTCCGCCACCGGGACACCGAGGCGCTTTCCCTGCAGGTCGAGCAGCGCCATCCCGACGGCTGCCGTCGCCCCGGGATGACCGGGGAGGCGGTCGGCGAGATCGGCATGGGCGCGCATGGCGTCCGGGACCGGCCGGTCGACGACCGCCGGGAGGAGATGCTCGCGAACGACGTGCTCCATCGTGGCCGTCGTCTCGCCGGTGAACCACTGGAGCGCCGTGCCCTCGCCGTACCCGACGTGCTCGCCGGCCCGTAGCCGGACGAACACGTGTTGTGTCGGGAGCTCATCGCCGTACGAGGTTGGAAACGACTCGGCATAATCGATGTCCATCCCGACGACGGAGGCGTCAGTGATCATATCGGAGACCCCTGCGGCCGCCGCCTAAGGGTTTCCGGACGGCCCGGAGTAGCGCACCGTTGTCGGGTAATGTCGCCGCTCGGCCGTCGGCCATCGCGTCCCTCCCCGTGTGATCGAGCAGGCCGACCGGTAGTCGGCAGAACTCGGACGGTGCACGAATTTATAAATGGGAGCGCAGCCGGGGTTGAGGTGATGAGCCAGCAGATAGCCAATCCTAACGCGCTCGACGGCCTCGAACGTCGGGTCGCGGAGGAGATCGACGACGAGGAGGGCTGGGCCCTCCTGGAGGAGTTCTCGGACCTTACCAGAGTGTCCGGCACGGAAGACGAACAACGGGCCGCGGAGTACATCACCGATCGGCTCGAGGCGTTCGGCGTCGAGTACGAGCGTTACGACCCGGAGCTGTACATCAGCCAGCCGAACGAGGGGACGGTCGAGACGCTGGACCGTGACTACGAGCTCGGGCACACCAAGACCGTGGCGTTCTCCGCCTCGCGGACGGTCTCCGGTCCCGTGGAGTACGTCGGTGCCGCGAGCACCGACCTGCTTGCCGGGACGGACGCCACCGAACCATACGCGGACGTCGGCGACCTTTCGGGGACGATCGCGCTCACTGCCGCCGGAAGCCTCTCGATCCGAGCCACGCGAATCCTTGAGGAGAAGAACGCGGCCGGCGTGATCGCGATCCATCAGCACGAGCGCGAACCACACGACGGTATCGCGACCCCTGTCTGGGGCGGCGCACCGCCGCTCGACGAGAAGGACCGGATCCCGGACATCCCGATCGTCAACGTGAACAAGCCTGACGGGGAGCAACTCCGCGAGTGGGCCGAAGGGGACGGCGTCGAGGTCGAACTTCGGGCGGACACGACGACCGGTTGGTTCGAGTGTCCGGTCGTCGAGGCCCGGATCGAGGGCGGAGCTGCCCCCGAACTGGACGACTTCCTGTTGTTGCACGGTCACTACGACTCCTGGCACGTCGGCATCACCGACAACGCCACGGGCGATGCGGGGCTGCTGGAGTGTGCCCGGGTGTTCAACGACCATGCGGACGAGTTGCGTCGGAACCTGCGGGTTGCCTGGTGGCCCGCCCACTCGACGGGGCGGTACGCTGGATCGACCTGGTACGCCGACGAGTTCGCCCTGGACCTGGCGAACGACTGCGTCGCACAGGTCAACATGGACAGCCCCGGCGCGAAGGATGCGACCGAGTACACCGACATGTCCTGCTGGACGCCGGAGGCCCATCCGCTCGTGGCCGAGGCCGTCGAAGACGTGACCGGCGCCCCGTACGCGGAGCACCATCCACATCGGGCAGGTGACTACTCGTTCGACAACCTGGGTATCAGCGGCTTCTTTATGCTCTCCTCGAACATCCCTACGGAAGTTCGCGAGGAGCGCGGCTACCACGAGGTCGGCGGCTGCGGAGGGAACTCCAACGCCTGGCATCTCACCACCGACACGCTCGACAAGGCCGGCCGCGAGGAGTTCATCCGGGATATCAGGCTGTACGCCATCAGCGTTCTCCGAGTGTTGAACGCGGAGGTCCTCCCACTGGACCACGCCCGGACGGCGGCCCGGCTACTCGAAACCGTCGAGGAGTACGACGAAACCGCCGGCGACGCGTTCGACTTCGGTCCCACGCGCGACCGGCTTGCCTCCCTGGTGGACGAACTGGAGGCGTTTTACGCGGCCGCCCACGACGGCGCAGTCGAGCCAGCAGTGGCCAACGAGACGATCAAGCAGCTCTCCCGGGTGCTTACGCGGCTCAACCTGGTCCAGGACGGCCAGTTCGAGCAGGATCCCGCGGTGAGCCGCGACCCCTTCCCCCGGTTTGCGCCCGCCAAGCAGTTCCCCGCGCTCGATGGGGACGACCGCCGCTTCCTACAGACGCAGCTCAAACGCGAACAGAACGCCGTCCTGCACGAGTTGGCCCGCGCCCGGGACGCCCTTCCCACAACCTGACCGATCATCCATGACAGACATTGCATACCTCGTTCCCGGAACGGGGCTTGACCCGGACGAACAACAGCGACGTGAACGGATCGCGAACGAGTTGACGACCGGCTCGGTAAGCGTCATCCAGGCGGGAGACACCGGCCCGACCAGCATCGAAAGTGGCGTCGAGGAGGCCTGGTGTGTCGTCGGCGAGATGCAGAAGGCCCACGAGATCCGCAACCAGTACGACGCGATCGTGATCGGGTGCTTCGGTGACCCTGGGATTCGCCCGTTGCGTGAACTCCTGGACATCCCGGTCGTCGGCCCGGCGGAGTCGACGTTCTACACCGCCGCGCAGGTGGCCGACCAGTTCGGGTGGCTCACGATCCTCGAACCGACCGTTCCGATGTCGCGCGAACAGGCCCACGAGTACGGGCTCGCCGAGCGATGTGTCAGCGTCCGGTCGGTCGACGCCCCGGTCGAGTCGATCGACCACGAGTCGGACGACCTCGTCGAACGCATGGTCGAAGTCGGGCGACGGGCGGCCGAAGAGGACGGCGCGGAGGCGCTGTTCCCTGGCTGTATGAGCCTCTCGTTCGCCCAGCGTCACGACGAGATCGAACGGCGGATCGGCGTCCCGTTCCTCGACCCGGCGACGATCGCCCTCGAACAGGCGGCCTTCTGGGCCCGACACGGGATCGTGCAAAGCGCCCGGACCTATCCTGAGGCCCCGTTCGAGAAGCTCGGCGGCCTGCTCGGTGACGTCCCCGCGGCGGCAGACGACTGAACGCGGGGCCCTGCAGAGCCTTCGCCGGACCGAACCATTATTCCGGTCGGTGAGGTGGTCGTACCCACCATGGGGAGCGACAAGCAGTACGACGGCTACCAGGCGTACGATTACCTCGACGACGACGCGTACCATCAGGTGCCGTTCGGAGACGTATACTCCGGCTTCGACCCACACGAGATCGAACTGTCCGACGCCGAGAAAGCACGCGTCGAGGAACTGACCGCGGACACGGTCGTCTCGCTCCACGACCACCCGTTCTACTTCCCGGAGGACGTCCACGAAGACATCTGGACCTACGTGCGCGAGGGACGAGTCCATACGGCCTACGAGCCCCTCGCGCGGACCCCGCTGGATGCCGTGTTCGACATGCAACTCGACGGGCTGTCAGGGATCCACTCGCAACACGGGTGGAAGTGGGACGATATCGTCCACGACGTCAGTATGCGGGCCTGTGATATCGCCCACTCCGAGTACGCGATCCAGTGTCGGAGCGTGGACGACATCCACCGGGCCCGGGACGACGGCGGGATCGCGATCGTGCAAGCGCTCGAGTCGGCCGCGATGATCGAGAACGAACTGGACAGGATCGAGCAACTGTACGGCATGGGCGTCCGGTCGATGGGGATCACGTACAACGCCTCCAACGCCCTGGGCACCGGCGGGGGTGATGTCTGGAAGCGGGACGGCGGCCTCACGAAGTACGGCGTCGCGGCCGTCGAGCGGATGAACGAGGTCGGCATGGCCATCAGCACGAGCCACGCGAGCGAACAGACGACGCTCGACGTCTGTGCGGTCTCGGACGCGCCGGTGTTCGACACCCACGCGCTCGCGAAGGGAGCCGGCATCGGCGGGCGTGGGACGTCCGACGAGGCGTTGGAAGCCATCGCCGATACCGGCGGCGTCATCGGAATCCTCTCGTCAACTCACCTCCCGTCGATCGAGACCTACATGGACCACTTCGAGTACATCGTCGACCTGGTCGGGATCGACCATGTGGCGTTCGGGCCGGACGTCCTATACGGCGATCACACCCGTCTCCTGGAAGTCCTCGCGGAGTTCCACGGGGTCGACCTGCCCGAGACGACCATGGCCAACGAGTACGTCGAAGGCCTCGAGAACCCGACGGAGGCCTGGAACAACATCCCCCGGTGGCTGGTGAAACAGGGGTACTCCGACGAGGAGATCAAACAGCTGCTTTCGGGGAACATCCTTCGCGTGCTCGCGGAAGTCTGGTAAGGTCTCGAACTGATATCCGCCCGAGTGGTCCGGATCTCTGGAACGGGATCTGCGGCGCTGATCCGGACAGAGGCCTTACTGCAAGAGTCGGTCGCGTGAAAGCCTTGATTAGCCGGCTGGTCCGGGCATGCCCATGGAATGGAACGCCCCCCGGCCGACAGTCGAGCGGGCGGCCGAGACGCTCGGTCTGGATATCGACGCAGCGACGGCTGAAGCGCTTGCCGAGCAATTCGGCGCGCAGAACGACCTGCTGTCCGAACGGGAGGGCCTGTGGCTGGTCGACGAACCGCCGGACCGGGAGTACTGGCGGCCTCAGCGGAGGTGGCGGCCGAACCAGTCACGCGTCCGGATGGCCGCGTCCCGACGGGTCTCCGCGTCGCGAAAGCCGTGTCCTTCGCCCTCGTAGATCGTCGCTTCGAACGGGACCGATCCACCCTCTAGCGCCTCCATCAGTTCCTCGGCCTGGTTGATCGGGACCCGCTCGTCCTCGGCACCGTGCAGGACTGCCAGGGGCGTCTCGATCCGGTCGAATCGCCAGTGGGTGCTGGCTGACTGGTAGGCCTCCTCCCGCTCTGCGGGCGGCCCGCCGAGGTCGCGCTCGGTGAGTAGTCGGCCGACCCGGTCGACTTCCTCGTAATCGGAGAACTGGTTCACGACGCCGTACCATTCGACGGCCGCATCCCAGACCTCCGGAAACTGGACGATGCTGTGGAGTGTCATGAACCCGCCCCAGGAGCCGCCGTATACCCCGACGGAATCGGTCGTGAACGGGAGGTCCCGGGCGAACCGGACCGCTTCGCGAATGTCCCGAACCTCGCCCCCCTCCCAGTCGTTCATCGAGAGTTCCTGGAACGCGCGGCCGTACCCGCCGCTGCCACGGAAATCGACCGCGAGAACTGCGAACCCGTTCGCGACTAGGAATTGGTCGAGGGGATGCCAACCCGTCCCGTACTGGAAATGCGCGCCCCCGTGGCACTGGACGAGCGTCGGGACGGGATTGTCCGCCGAGGCGCCCTCTGGTCGGTACAGGTACGCGTTGATGTATGCACCGTCGAACGACTCGTACGTCAGGTTCTCCGGCTCGATCACGCCCGCGGGCGTGTCCGGATCGCGGAGAGTATCCGGTTGGCCTCCCGCTGTCGGAAGGGAGCGCGGGTGAGGCGGGGCATGTTCGGCGTACACGTATCCGAGCTGCTCGCCGTCAGGAGCGAGACGGACGGGGCCAGCGCCGAACACCCCGTCGTGAACCGTCAGACGGGTCGCTACCCCCTCGGCGGCGCTCTCGTCGTGGAGGAGAACCGCTTCCAACTGCTGGGTGCCACGCTCCCGGACGGGATAGTAGAGTTTCCCGCCATCGGGGACCCACAGCGGCGATTGGACGTTGTACTGGTGGGAGGCCTCGACGGGGTACAGCGTCCGCGTCCCTCGCTCAAGGTCTAGCACGTGAACGTCCTCGGAGTGGCGGTACCAGGGTTCGGCGACTTCCTTGGCGAAGAACGCCACTCGGTGCCCGTCGGGACTCCAGGACGGAACGCTCGTGACGCTCAGCCCGCGGGTCAGTCGCTCCGTCTCGCCCGTTGCCAGGTGAGCGACGTGAGCCTCGTCGGCCCAGTCCCGGCCGTGCCAGTCGGCCGCACCGACGAAGGCGATCCGGTCACCGTCGGGCCCCCAGGAGGGATGCCATCGTTTGTCGTCGTGGGGGTTGGCCCCCTCAGTGACCTGCATCAGGTCGCCGCCGCCGGGATCGACCGTCCAGATATCGTTCCCAGATGCCCCGCGCCCGGACACGAACGCCAACCGGTCCTCCACTGGGGACCACCGCGGCGCGTTGTCGAACGCGTCGCTTGGCGCGGGCGTCATCTCGGACCCGTCTGCCGGGTCGTAAACCCGAATCTCGCCGTCACGGGTGTATGTCAACAGCGACCCGTCGGCGTTCCAGTCGACCTGCCCCCATCGTCCTGAGATTCGCTCGTCGAATCGGACGACCCGCTCGGACGCATCGATATCGAACCGATAGTCGTACACGGTATCGGTTCCCGTCTCCCGCTCGACGTAGGTCAAACGGCGGTCCTTGCCCGGCCGCCACGTCACGCTCACTACCGCGCCCACGTTCATCACGTCGGCGTCCGCGATCGAGACCACGTCGGCGACGCTGTCGACCCCGTCAGTCTCGGACGTCATGCTGCCTCACCCCCGTACCCGATCTCGTCGAGGAACTCACGAACGCGGGCGAGGTACTGTGACTGCTGATCGAGGTTCGGCGAGTGCCCGCTGGACTCGAACACGACTAGTCTGGAATCGGGCAGTAACGTGTCGAGTTCCCTTGCTGCCGCCGGTGGCGTGATCCAGTCGTGACGGCCGACCGTTACCAGCGCCGGGACGTCTACGGCCGGCAGGTCGGGGCGATAATCCATCTCGGGGTATGATTCGGTGAACATGACGTTGTGTGTTTCATGATGGAAATCACGCGCCTCGGTCGCTTCGCGGGCCGCATTCGGGTCGAACTCCTCGAACGATGGGGCGTACAAGGGCAGCATTCCGTGGAAGATCCGCTCGAACTCCGCGTCGGAGCCAACGTTCCCGTCCATCACGCGCTCGAGTTCCTCCCACGTGATGTCGGGGACATCGATATCCCGAGCTTTCATTTCGGGGAACCGTTGCTTGGCGATGGCCCGCGCCCGCTCGTCGTGGTCGCTGGAGGCCGCCGTGTCCCGAAGGACGAACCCGGCGAGCCGTTCCTGGAACCGAGTGACAAACTCCTGCGTGATGAACCCGCCGTAGGATCCCCCGATGAACACCGCCTCGTCGATTTCGAGATGGTCCAGAAGTCCTCTGGCGTCCCGCGCGTACTGCTCGTTCGAGTATGTGGGTGTGAGACTCGACTGCCCACAACCACGATGATCGTACACGATGAGTCGGTAGGTATCGGTCAGGGGTTCGAACGCCTCCTTACCTTTGGCGTGGTCGCTGATCCCCGGCCCGCCGTGCAACGATACGATCGGGGGAGCCGTCTCGACTCCCCTCACTTCGTAATAAAGATCTGCCCCGTTGATTTCGGCGTGCATACGTGACTCCCTAGGACGTCCCCTACTGCACCGAAGGTTCACAAAGCCGTTTGGGAGGACGAACCTCGGCTCCTGCAAGGGAGTCTGTAGCCAGGCCAGTGCTACCCTTCACGCTCCACCGAACCAGATTCTGTGAAAACCATATGTACGTTTCTATCCTGATACATTTGATAACACCCTTAGGGTGTTATTTGTCGATGGGAGCAGGTACAAATACAGGAGTCAGTCTGACACTGGGATGACCCGTCGAGGGTCAGGCGATACGTGTCGACCTGCTGGGAGAACCGCGACGGACGTCTGCACCCGGGGGACAGTCGGCACAGATGAACGCTTCAGGTCCGGGCGGTCAGTGGCTCCACGGATACGGTCGGGTATCCAAGCGACGACGCCACGTCCGGCGGCGCTGCGACGACGAGAAACCGGGACCTGTCGGCGAAGTAGTCGATCAGCCGCGTCAGTCGCTCCTGGTCGAACGCGCCAAGCGAATCGAGCAGGATCACCGGAACAGCCTCGGCGACATCGTACGCGCGGAAGCCCGCCAGCCCCAGCACCAGCCCGATGACTTCGCGCTGGCTTTCCGCGAGGTGTACGACCGGTTCGCGGTAGGTGGTACCCTCCCGCTCCCGGGCGATCACGAGTTCGAATTCGCCGTCGAGCCAGACACGGTCGATATCATCGAACCCGAGTACATCGAGGAGGTCGTCCATCGCCTCGTTGAACGCGTCCCGGATGCGGGCTTCTTGCGTTTCGATCCGGTCTGTAAGTGCTGTGATCTCCTCGTCGAGCGTTGTGATCCTCTCTTGCAATTCGTCCTGGCGTTCCCGGTCGGCGCGGAGCGTCTCGCACTCCCTCTCAAGCCGATCGATCTCGGTAGTTACAGCATGAAGCTCCACCCGCGTGTCCTCGATCTTTTCCGCAAGTTCGGCCGTCTCGGTGGACCGGTCGCGTTCCTTATCGGCGAGGGTGGCGTTGAGTTCCTCAAGCGTTGAGCGAACGCGGTCCAGCTCCGACCGCTTCCG
>CAZCXJ010000073.1:0-11845 GCA_964502585.1 uncultured Candidatus Halobonum sp. | reverse complement strand
ACGAGGACGAGCACGTCGAACGGGTCCTCGTCGTCGTAGTAGCTCCGTGGGATGAACCCGTAATCGGACGGATAATGGACGTTCGAGTGCAGGACACGATCGAGAACGACGCCCGGGACGTCCTTGTCGTATTCGTATTTGTTCCGCTCTCCCTTCAGACATTCTACGACGGCGTAGATCTCCTCGGGCGGGTTCGGGCCCGTTTCGAGGTCCTCCCAGAGGTTCGTCATGTACGGGTCCTTCCGGGAATCAAGCAAAAGTCCTTTCGGGATATGTCGGCAGCCGGCCGGCGGCAGTGAGTGCTGGGCCGTCCGGTCATCTGCCGCCCCTGCTCAGCCGTGGAAATCGACGCCTGGGCAGTTCTGCACCGCTATCCTTCTGCTGGGTTGACAACCGTTAAATACGTCCGAAACCTCCGAGTAACCATGTCAGAGGCGCAAACGGTGACGGACGGTGTGGGCATCGTGCGAGACCTCACTGCGTTCCAGCAGAACATCCTCATCATCCTCGCGGAGGAGCCGATGTACGGGCTCGCAATCAAGCGCGAGCTCGAGAACTACTATGGCGCCGAGGTCAACCACGGCAGACTGTATCCGAACCTCGACGACCTAGTCGAGCTGGGGCTGGTCGAGAAGAGCGAACTCGATAAACGAACGAACCAGTACGAACTCACGGAGTCCGGTCGGGACGCCCTGCTTGACCGATTCGACTGGGTCCTCTCGAAGTACGTCGCGAACGAGGACCGGGCGGACGACGTCCGGGCGATCGTCGACGACGCGTTCTGAAGCCGCCGAAAACAGCTACAGGGGTGCAGGTTCTTCGGCGACATCGAACACCAGCCTGAGTGACTGCTCCACGACTTCCTGCTGGGCTTCGGTCGGCCAGGCATTGCGTGGGTAGTATTCGAATAGGAACTCCTGGACTTCCTCTTGGGTCGCCGTTTCGACACGACGGGCGTAGTGGTTCCCCATGAAATCGGCGAAAGCCCGCGCGTTGGCGGCGTGGACCGTCCCATGGGTTCGCTCGACAGCCTCGACGAGGTCCGCGTTGTGTGACTCGACTGTCCCCCAATCGTCGTCATCGCCGGTACCGGCAAGTCGCCGCTCGACAGCCCGCTCCGTGTCGTCGATTCGGTCCAGGTTAGCGGTCCCGTCGTCGACCCACTCGGCCGGGTACAACACGAGGGTATCGTCATCCTCGCGAACCCGGGCGACGTATCCATGTGCTGCCACCTGGTCATCACGGTCGGCCCGGTAGGCGGCAGCCTCGTGCGGATCGATAGCTCGCCGCGCCAGCCGCGTCAGTCGAACGGCCTCCGCGACGACGTCCTCGGGCAGGTCGTCGGTCCCCCCGGGCGATCCCGCGTTGGATGTGTTATCGGGCATCGTCGAGCGCCTCGCTCGCGAGTTCGTCCGCCCGCTCGTTTAGCTCCCGCGGTACGTGCTCGATGCTCCAGCGGTCGAACTCTGCGAGGAGTTCGCGAGCTCGGACCCGTCGCTCGCGCAGGTCGGGGTCGTTGACGTCCCACTCGCCACGTACCTGTCTGACAACCAGTTCCGAATCCCCGCGGACGTCCGCTTCCTGCAACCCGTAGTCGCGGGCGGCCTCGAGAGCCCGGATCAGCGCGGCGTACTCCGCGCGGTTGTTCGTGGTCGAGCCGATCCGCTCGCCGCCCTCGGCGACGATCCCGTCGCCGGTGACGATCGCCCACCCGATCGCCGCGGGGCCGGGGTTCCCACGGCTCGCGCCGTCGAAGTACACGTGACCCCGGCCGCCCCCGTCGCGGATGAGCGTCGTCAGTCGTGTCGGGTCGGTCCCCTGAACGACGACCTTGTCGTCGTACGCGACCGCGACGGCACCCTCACGCTCAGCACGCCACCGCTCGTGGGGAGTGTTCCCCGCGGTGATGTCGACCCCCGCGGAATCGAGGCGGCCACGTGCAGCCTCCGGATCACACTCGATGACCGGCACGGCCCTTACTCAGGGCGCCTGGCTCAAAACGGGTTCGCCCCGATCAGACTGCGTCCGTAGGTTGATCGTCGGTGTCGGAAGGGTCCAGGTCCGCCGCGTCATCGGTGATGAAATACCCGCTCGAGATCGCTCCCAGCACGCCCGCCAATCCAGCCCCCCCGATCACGGTCGCCAGGGCGCCGACGGCCGCCTGGCCGACCCCGCCACCGCCGAACGCGACACCGACGAGCAGCGCCACGCCAGCCAGCATGACGACGAGCGTAGTCAGCCCTACGAGCGTCACGAGCGCGGCCGCTTCGTTCTTCAGGTTCATACCATCCGTTGGGGAAACCGCTCACTTAACGGTTCGGCGGCGGTCCATCCAGTGGCCGAAGACCGTCGGTGTGTCGCCGGCCCGGGGCGGATCCCGCGTCCCCCCGCCGGTACTGCTCCGGTAGCGGCTTCCCGACCGGTAAGATTCATGCGTACGACCGTCCTACCCATCCCTACGGCCGATGCGGCTAGACGAGTACGTCGATCTGGAAACGGACGAGCGCGCCGAGAAGCGGCGGCTCGCCCGGGAGAAGTCCTATGAGATCGTCGATCACCTGGAGTCGTTCAAGGACCGCTTCGACGCGACCGTGCAGGGTGATTCGGTGTTTGGCAGCGTCTCTCCGTCGATCTTCGTCGGGTCGTCGAACTATCCCCGGGTGTCGACGGGGATCCTGTCGCCGGTCGGGCACGAGGCCGAGGCTGAGAAGTTCGAAACCAGCGGGGCCTGGTACGACGAGGACGTCTCGATTTCCGACGTGTTCCGCCGCCGCACGAGCCTCCTCAACTCCAACCGTGCGACGGAGGACGTGAACGTCCACGACGCGTGGGACGGGTTCCTGGGGGTCCAACGAGAGGTGGCGATCGCCGACCGCCCGGTGGACGTGGAGATCGGACTGGCGGACGGGCCGGACCTGGACTTCGATATCGGATACGACGACGTGGCGACGCCGACGGGACCCCGGGCCCGGGCGACCGACGCGACTCTGACTGAGAACCCGCACGTTCCGCGGGCGGTCGAGAAGACGCTCGAGGACGACGACTGGCGGGCCGAAGGAGCCATTAATTACCTCTACAACCGCGGGTTCGACGTCTACGACGTCAACACCGTGCTATCGGCGGGGGCGTTGGGGCAAGGTGAGAACCGTCGACTGGTGCCGACCCGCTGGTCGATTACGGCCGTCGACGACACGGTCGGGGCCTTCCTTCGGGGAAAGATCAGGACGAATCCGAGCATCAACACCGTCCGCGTGTGGCACAACCGGTACCTTGGGAACGACTTTTGGGTGGTCCTCGCGCCGGGCAACTGGGAGTACGAGCTCGTCGAACTCAAGGCGCCGGGCAGCATCTGGACCCCGGATCCCGAGGCGGGAATGTGGCTTGCGAGCGAGCACGAAGGACTCGAAGGCCGGACCGCCTATCCCGAAGAAACCGCCGGCGCGTACCACGCGGCCCGGTTGGGCGTCCTCGAACACCTCGACGACGCCGGGCGACAAGCCAAAGCGCTCGTCCTCCGGCACGTCTCGGACGATTACTGGGGGCCAGCAGGGGTCTGGCAGGTTCGCGAAACCGTCCGACACGCCTTCGAGGGCGACCCGGGGGAAGCGGAGACGTTCGGCGACGCGGTCCGGACAGTCGCGGACCAGCTACCCGTCTCGCTGCCGGCACTCAGGCGGAAGTCGACCATGGTCGCCGGGCTTCAGACGAGCCTCGCGACCTTCGCGGAAGACTGAGGCGAAAAAAGCTAATCCCCCTGGCCCACTTGGCCGAGGTATGCCCTCCGTCGTCCTGTTCGGAGCGATCCCCGGCGCCCCAGAATTGCTCGTGTTACTGCTGATCCTTTTCGTCCTGGTACTCCCGGCCGTCGTCATCGTCGGACTGGTTCTGCTAGGCGTCAACCTGCTCGGCGGCTCCGACGAGTCCGACCGTGTGGCGGAACTGGAACGGGAACTCGAGGAGACGAAGGCGGAACTCGCGGAACTGCGTGCGGAACACGCTGAGGACGAGGGGACGGGGGACACGGAGTGACTGCAACGGCTGTGGATCGCGGCGGTCCGTGCCGACACACCGAAGTCCGTTACGCTCCTAGGCCCGGGTAGCAGTGAGAGAGTACCAGCGCAAGCAACTCCTCGAACGCGTCAACAAGGAGGGGGCCACCATCGGAGCGGACATCCCCGACCGGATCGAGATCCAAGGGGAGGAGGTCAACCTTCAAGAGTTCGTGTTCGAGATCAAGCGCCGTGAGACGGTGCCCGCGGGCGAACGCGAGCGGGTCGAACGGGCCAAGCGCAACCTTCGGCGTGAACGGCTCGAGCGGGTGCAGGCGATCGAGAACGATGAGGTCGACTTCGAGACGGGCCAGGAACTGGCCGACAGCGTCGTCGGGATCGACCGCGCCCTGGAGGCCCTCGAGAGTCTCCGGCCGGCGGACGTCGAAGCGGAGGCCGAACGCCAGGAGGCGATGGACCGAAAGCGGTGGATGCAGTTCCTTCGGAAGGCGCTGGGTCATGACGATAGCGATACCGGTCGGCGGACCGGGGGGCGACTGTGATGCACCTGCCGGCGATGGACCGCCAATCGACCGACAGCACCCAGACTGACCAATGAGTCGAACCACGAATGCCGAGATCGCGGCCCTTCTGGAGGAGTTCGCCGACCGCCTCGAGGCCAAGGACGTCGCATACAAGCCGAGCGCCTACCGACGCGCAGCCGAGAACGTCCGGGAGTATCCGGGCGACGTGGCGAGCCTCGCGGCCGACGGGGAGGCGGCCGTTACGGAGATCGATCGGGTGGGCGACGCCATCGCCGGGAAGATCGTCGAATACGTGGAGACCGGGACGATCGAGGAACTGGAGGACCTCCGCTCGGAACTCCCGGTCGCGATCGACGAACTCACCCGGGTCGAAGGCGTGGGACCGAAGACCGTGGGGACACTCTACGAGGCGCTGAGCGTCACGGACCTCGACGGGTTGGAGGCGGCCGCCCGGGACGGCCGGATCCGGGAGGTGCGCGGGTTCGGCGCGACGACCGAGCAGAACATCCTGGAAAACGTGCAGTTCGCTCGCGAGGCGGGCGAACGGGAACGGCTCGGTGACGCCAGGCCGTTGGCCGACGACGCGGTAGGTCGGCTCTCGGAGCATGCCGCGGTCGAACGGGTGGAGACGGCGGGGTCGATCCGGCGATGGCGCGACACGGTCGGCGACGTCGACGTTCTCGTCGCCAGCGAGGACGGGCCCGCAGCGGTTGAGGCGTTTCTCGACTGGGCCGGGACGGCCCGGGACACTGACGACGGGAGCTTCATCGAGGCCGGCGATGCGAAAGCGGGCGTGCGGGTCGAAGGCGTTCGCGTCGACCTCCGCGTCGTTCCACCCGGAGAGTTCGGCGCCGCCCTCCAGTACTTCACCGGGTCGAAGGACCACAACGTCCATCTGCGAAACCTCGCGATCGAGCGCGGGCTGAAGATCAACGAGTACGGCGTATTCGACGTGAGTGACGTCGCCGACCCCGACGCCGGACAGCGCGTCGGGGAGCGGCTCGGGGGCGCGACGGAGGCGGAGATGTACGGAGCGCTCGACCTGCCACTCATTCCGCCGGAACTGCGCGAGGACACCGGCGAACTGGAGGCTGCCCGGGAGGACGCCCTGCCGGACCTCCTGACCCGTGCCGACGTGCGGGGAGACCTCCATACCCACACCGACTGGTCGGACGGCGGGGCGACGATCGCGGAGATGATCGAGGGTGCCGTCGAGCGAGGCTACGAGTACCACGTCGTAACGGACCACGCGGCGGGCCCGGGAGTGTTCGGCAACGTTGGACTCTCCGAGGCGGAGGTCCGCGAGCAACGCGAGGCAGTCCGGGCCGTCGCGGACGAGACCGAGGTTGACGTGTTACACGGGATCGAGGCGAACATCGACGCCGAGGGAGCGGTGAGTACGGACCGGGGGCTTCTGGCCGACCTAGACCTGGTAGTCGCGTCACCACATGCCGCGCTCGATCAAGGGGAGGCGACGGACCGTCTCGTCCGTGCCGTCGAGCACCCGGAGGTGGACATTCTCGGTCACCCGGTGGGACGGTTGATCAACGAGCGGGCCGGATTGAACGTAGACTTCAATCGGCTGGCCGAGGCGGCCGCCGCAGCCGGAACCGCGCTCGAAGTGAACGCGAACCCGGCACGGCTCGACCTCCACGGGGACGCGGTGCGAGCCGCCGTCGAGGCGGGGGCGGCGATCGCCGTGAACACCGATGCCCACACACCCAGGGAGTTCGACCACGTCCGGTACGGCGTCCACACCGCCCGGCGCGGGTGGGCGGAGCCGGCGGACGTCCTCAACACCCGGGACGTCGACGGGCTCCGAGCGTTCCTGGACGGCTGATGCCCCCGACCGGCGAGTCGGGTGGGTCCGAGCGGCTGCTGCTCGACGCGATGCTGGGATCGCTGGCAACGTATCTCCGGATGTGTGGCTACGATACGGCGTACGCGCTCGACCGGGACGTGGAGGCTGACGAGCGATTGCTCGCGCTGGCCGCAACCGAGGATCGGACGCTCGTCACCCGAGACGCGGCGCTGGCAGACCGGACCGACGGCACGCTCCTGCTCGAAGCGAAGGATATCGGCGGGCAACTCCGCGAACTCCGCGATGCCGGGGTCGAGCTCCAGCTGGCTTCCGAGCCACGGCGGTGCGGGTCGTGTAACGGACGGCTGAAGCCGGCCACCGACGTAGCCCGGCCGGATCACGTCCCGGAAGAGGGGCCAATCTGGCGGTGCGTCGACTGTGGCAAGTGGTTCTGGAAGGGGAGTCACTGGGACGACGTGCGGGAGCGGTTGCGACGAGCAAGGGCGGGGCGGGGGTCAGGGGATAGCTGACACCGGCGGCGGGGAGTTACCGGGGTGTCCACTCCTCGCACGCGTCCATGTCATCCATTAGCCCGTCATGGAACCCGCAGTACGGTTGCATCCCCTCCTCGGTCCGGACGTACTGGAAATGCTCGCAACTGCCGCAGTACTGGTCCCCGGTCGGGCCGGAACCGGCACCCGTCGGCCGGTCGCGCGAAGGGCGGGTACTCACGGTGTCGACCGGCGCGTCGGCACCAGCCTCGTCCCGGAGGGTCGTGACGTCGCGGCTGCTGGCCCCGCCGTCGCTGGTGACGCCCGTCCGGTTCGCCCCCGAGGACTGCTGGCTTGTCCCGCCGGGACCGGTCGGCCCGGTCGGCCCGGATGGGGCCGAGGACCCGCCGGGCGAGGACACGACTTCGGCGTCTGATCCGCCGTCGGCCGTTCCTGCGGTGGCGCCTGCACCACCGGGACGGTTCGTCTGCGTTTTCACGTCGCCGTCCGGGGTGGCCCCGAGCAGGCCGACACCGCCGACGGAACCCGTCGAGGCTTTCGCGCCAGCCCAGTCTCCCAACTCCGACCGTGGGACTTCGATCTCTTTCCTCTCGCCTTCCCGGACGACCTCCAAGGTGACGGTCCCGCCGGGGTCGTTTCGTGATTTGAAATTGGCGACACCGACGAACAGACACCAGAACGTGGTGAGCGTGCCCGCGAAGTAGACACCGGCAGTAACCAGCGTCAAGTCGGCTAACCCGGCACCGCAGTTCGACCCGGTCCACTGACACGGGAAGGCATGGACGAACAGCGCCACCCCCAGCAGCGCGACGCCGGCCCCGACGACCGCGGCCGCTCGGGTCTGGCGGCTGGCCGGCAGAACGGCGAAGATTCCCAGGAATACGGCTGGTGCGGCGATCCCGCCGAGGATGCCTGCGTACTCCCGGGCGGTGGTCAGTCCGAGCGCCTCGATGAACGGCTCCGTCGAAGCGACGAGGATGGCGGCCACGGCCAGGACGGCCCCAACGAGGAACAGCCCCACCCCGAGATACAGCCGCCGCGGGTCGACGTGTGTGCCCACCTCCCGCTGGTAGGCGTCCGCGAGACTGGTCATACAGTTCCTACGACGTCGTCCCACAAAACGATACGTCAGACAGTCGCATGACGCGTTGGGGGACGCGGGCCGCGACCGGGGCCTACCGCAACCGTCGCACCCATAGGGACGCAGCCACAGACGGACGACATGGACTACGAGCGGCCGCTGTTCTTCCATGTGATGCAGTACGCGGCCCAGGCGGACCGAGACGTGATCGACATGGTGAGCGGCAACCCGGACTGGGAGCCTCCGGAGGCACTCCGGGAGGGCCTCGCGGCGTTCGGCGACGCGCCGGTCGACCGGTATCAGTATCCGCCTAGCGAGGGGCTCCGCGAGCTTCGCGAGGAGGTCGCCACCCGTCACGACGTTCCGGTTGAGCGGGTCGTCATTACGAACGGCGCCGGCGAAGCGAACCACCTCGCCACCGCCGGCGGGCTGGAGGCTCGATCGGGCAACGGGATCCTTCTCACCGACCCCGTCTACCCGTACTACGCGGGGCGGGCCGATCTGCTGGGGGCGGACGCGCGCTACGTCGCCGCCGAGACCGATGGGAGCCTCGACCCGGCAGCGGTCCGGGAGGCGATGGACGACGACGTGGCGGTCGTCTGTATCAACTCGCCGAACAACCCGACCGGGGCGGTGTACGGCGCGGAGACGAAGCGGGCGCTGGTCGAGATCGCGGAGGCCCACGACGCGCTGCTGGTTAGTGACGAGGTGTACGAGCGGTTCGACCACTCCGACGCGTTCACTACCGCCCTCCGATTCGACTCGGATCGGGTCGCTGTGACCAACTCCTTCTCGAAGTCGATGGCGGCGACGGGACTCCGGGTCGGGTACGTGATCGCCCCCGAGTGGTTGGTGCCGGACACCCGGACCCGGCACATGCTTACGAACGTCGCGTGTTCGACGCCGGCGCAGTACGGGGTGCTCGAGGCCCTCCGAGCGACCCCGCCAGCCTACTACGAGGCGAACCGGCGTCTCGTCCAAGAGCGGATCGAGGCGTTCACGGCGGCCCTGGACGCGGCGGGGGCGTCGTACACCCGTCCGCGGGGTGCGTTCTACGTGATGGCGCGGTTCGACGGGTTCCCAGGCACCCTGGAGAACGTCAAGCGACTCATCGACGAGGCCGGCGTCGCGGGGATGCCCGGCGACGCCTTTGGGTCCTCCCGGACGGACTGGCTCCGGTTCGCACTCGTGACGCCGCGGGTCGAGACCGCGGCCGACCGGCTCGCCGGGTTCTTCGAATAGGAAACGGCAGCGTACCGGGGAGGACCGCACGGCCTCGGCCCGGTCCCGGGTATGGAACGGTCGTGCCTTCGAAAGTATTACCCTGAGTGGTAGCGAACCCGGGGCCATGGCCGACGACGAGGACGAGGAACCGGAGGAGCCGGCGGTCGAACTCGGCGAGGGTCCGGCCGTCGAAGGGGCTCCTCTCGCCCGGGTGGCGGCCCGCCTGACCTGGCCACAGGAGAAGAGCCGGATCCGACAGAAGGAGGGGGATGCCGTCATTCGGACGCCAGGGGGAGCACGAAACCTGGATGCGGTGTTGGACGAGGTCGAGACCACCTACTTCGACCGGCGACAGACGTTCATCGAGGCCGTCGAAGACGTCGTAGGACGAGGCCCCGTCGCCACCGCTCCCGCCACGACCGGGGGGGGCGACGCCGGGGCGGAAAGGTCAGCGGACGCCGACGAGGACACCGAGGAGGAGTGAGCGGCGCGTGGGGCTGACCTGGGTTCAGCGATCGCTGGTGTTCGGGCTCGCACTGATCGCCGTGGTGACGTACGGGCCGGACGTGGGCGGGTCGCTGGTCGCCCGGGCGACGCGTGATGCGCTGATACTGATAATCGGACCCGTCGGGCTCGCCGTCGCCCACGGGCGAAACCTGGGCTGGCGTATCGACTGGCCCGCGGTCAAACACGCGCTGGCTTTGGCGGCAATCGTGCTTCCGTTCTACATCGTGGGCTCTTCCCTGCCGACGATCCGCGCCTACTATCCGATGTGGGAGACGAGCAGCGCCCTCGGGGAATTCCTCCCGCATACCCTCCTCCAGCTAGTGGTCGTGGTTGCCGCCGAGACCTACTACCGGGGGTTGTTGTGTGTGGGGGTGAAGGACCTCGGCTACAAGGCCGTCCTCATCAGTCCGGTCGTATACGCAGCCCGACACACGGGTAAACCGCCGATCGAACTGCTGCTGTCCGGCCCGACCGACGTCCTGTTTGGCGTGTTCGACTACCGGAGCGACTCGTTGCTCCCGTCGGTCGTTGCCCACGGCGGCGGATTCATTCTTCTGGACTGGCTGACGCTGCATCCCCCACTGTTCCCTCCCGGGCGGGTCGTCGCTGCCCTCGAATGGGTCCCGGTCGCACTGTAGTGGAGGTCCCGGACCGGCAGGCCGGCGGTGGCGGGCGCGACACGCTCGGGTTTTTGCCCGTCGGCCCCGTCGTGAGTAACGATGACGCTCCCAATCGATCCAGCGGCCGTCGCGGCCGGCGATGTCGGCGAGAAGCGTGCAACGCTCGAGATGGACCACCAGGCGGCCGTGGAACACGTCCGAGAGACGTTCACCGCCCATGGGTTCGGAATCCCGGTGGAGTTTTCGCCCGCGGACCTCCTGAACGAGAAGGTCGACGCCGACCGGGACCCGTACTACGTGCTGGGGGCGTGTAACCCGGAGGTGGCCGACCGGGCACTCGACGCCTCGGAGGGCCGGATCGGCGCACTGTTCCCGTGTAACGTGGTCGTCTGGCAGGAGGAGCCGGGACGGCAGACGGTATACCATGTGTCGATCATGCGGATCGCGCGGCTCGTGGGGCTCGCCCCGGAGTCCGACGCGATGGCCGACATCGTGGCCGACACCGGCGAGCTGGTCGACGCCGCCTACGCCGCGCTGGACGCCACGGACGCCTAACGGTCGTCCCGCGGCCCGGCGGGGCCGCCGAACGCACCCGAACTCTTAATGAGCGGTCCCGGCGACGTGACGGGTATGTACAATGAGGAGGACCTCGCGGCGATCCGCGAGGCGCGCGAGGAGTGGGAGGCGGAGACGCTCGACCCCGCGCTCGACGCGTACGGCGAGCGGAAGGACCGTTTCGCGACGGTTTCGAACCTCGAGATCGACCGGCTGTACGGTCCGGAGGACGTCGCCGACCTCGAGTACCTGGAGGACATCGGGTTCCCCGGCGAGGAGCCGTACACGCGGGGACCGTATCCGACGATGCACCGGGGGCGGACCTGGACGATGCGCCAGTTTGCCGGGTTCGGCACGGCCGACGAGACCAACGACCGGTTCCACTACCTCATCGAAAACGGACAGACGGGGTTGTCCACGGCGTTCGATATGCCGTCCCTGATGGGCAAGGATTCCGACGACCCGCTCTCCGACGGGGAGGTCGGGAAGGAGGGGGTGGCCGTCGACACGCTCCGTGACATGGAGATCCTGTTCGACGGGATCGACCTGGGCGAGGTGTCCACGTCGTTCACGATCAACCCGAGCGCGCCGGTTATCTACGCGATGTACATCGCACTGGCGGACGACCAGGGGGTCCCGCGCGACCAGTTGCGCGGGACCCTCCAGAACGATATGCTGAAAGAGTTCATGGCCCAGAAGGAGTGGGTCGTCCCGCCCGAGCCGTCGCTCGACATCGTGACCGACGTCGTCGAGTTCGCGGTCCAGGAGACCCCGAAGCTGTACCCGATCTCCGTGTCGGGGTACCACATCCGGGAGGCGGGATCGACGGCGGTTCAGGAACTCGCGTTCACGCTCGCCGACGGGTTCGCGTATGTCGAGGCCGCACGGGACCGTGGGATGGACGTCGACGAGGTGGCGCCGCAACTGTCGTTCTTCTTCAATTCCCACAACTCCATTTTCGAGGAGGTGGCGAAGTTCCGTGCGGCCCGCCGGATGTGGCACACGATCATG
>CAZCXJ010000072.1:541-11896 GCA_964502585.1 uncultured Candidatus Halobonum sp. | reverse complement strand
GCGGGTCGGTGCTCAGGAGGGGACGACGGGGGCGAGCGTCGTACAAGAACAGCTCGTGGATCAGGATGAACTGTCCGCGGACAACTTCCGAACCTACGGGAGCTACGTCCTGGCGGTCGAAGACCTCGTCAACGAAAACATCGACGCCGTCGTGGTCGACACCCCGGTGGCGAACACGTTCGCGTCCAACCGGCCGGTCGAGATCGGGTTCACCTACGAGACCGGCGAGCGCTACGGGTTCGGCGTTCGCGAGGACGCTGATGACGTCCAATCCGCGCTCAACGATGGGCTCGCGACGGTCCAGGAGAACGGGACGTATGATGATATCACCGAGGAGTGGTTCACCCAGTGACATCGGATGGTTGAGCCCGGGGTAGTGGCGCAAGCCACCGGTGACTGGGCGTTCATCTCCGAAAACCTGGGGTATCTCCTCGAAGGGACGCTGCTGACAATCGCGCTGACAGTCACGAGCCTGCTGTTAGGGTTCTCGCTCGGATTCCCGGGAGGAACGATAGAGGTGTACGGCGGACCCCGGAGCCGCCGGGCCATCAAAGTAGTCGGCACCGTCTTTCGTGGCACGCCGATCGTCGTGATTCTGATTTACATGTTCTTCGTGGTCCCGACCCCCGACCTCGACTTCGGTGTCATCGAACTGTCCGGGGCGTTCGTTGCGGGAGTGCTCGGCCTGGGGCTCCGGAGTGCGGCGTATCAGACGCAGGTCTTCCGGGGTGCGTTGACCAGCGTTGCCGAGGGACAGATGGAAGCAGCCCGGGCGGTCGGCCTCTCGAAGTTCGAAGCACTCCGACGAGTGATCGTTCCACAGGCACTCCGTCGGTCCGTTCCCGGGTTCCAGAACGAAGCGACGATCGTTCTCAAGGACACCAGCGTGGTGTTCGCCATCGGACTTTCCGAACTGCTGACCCGGAGCTACGACCTGTTCGTCAGGCAGACGACGGCCGTCCTCGAGGTGATCCTGTTCGCGAGCCTGGTGTACTTCGTGCTGACCGTGACGACCAACAGGGCGCTGGAGTTCGCGGGTGACTACTACGCGATTCCGGGAACGAGTCGAGGCGGTGATTCGACGTGAGCGACGACACGGGAACGGGGTCAGGGCCGGACGCGTCCGACCGGCAAGGATCGGAGCTTCTCGTCGTGGAGGACGTTCGGAAACGGTACGGGAACGAACAGGTCCTGGACGGAATAAGCTTCGAGATGGACCGTGGAGACGTGACGGTCCTCGTGGGGCCGAGTGGCAGCGGGAAGTCCACGATGCTCCGGTGCGTGAACCGATTGACGGAGCCGGATAGCGGAACGATTCGACTCGACGGGGCGGACACCGAGCAGATGGACCAGAACGAACTCCGCCGGCAGGTGGGGATGGTGTTCCAGGATTTCAATCTGTTCGCCCACCTACCGGCACTGGAAAACGTCGCACTCGGGCCGAAGCATGTACTCGGTCTCTCGAGCGGGGACGCCCGAGAGCGTGCCCGGGAACAACTCGACCAGGTGGGGTTATCAGATCAACTCGACTCGTACCCGGCTGAGCTCTCGGGAGGGCAAAAACAGCGCGTCGGGATCGCCCGTGCGCTGGCTATGGATCCGAAACTGATGCTATTCGACGAGCCGACCAGCGCACTCGATCCGGAGCTCATCGGCGACGTCCTTCGGGTGATGCGCGGGCTCGCCGACGAAGGGATGACGATGCTCGTTGTTACACACGAGATGGCGTTCGCCCGGTCCGTCGCTTCGGAGATGTTGTTCCTGGACGAGGGACGGATCGTCGAACGGGGCCCGCCGGATCGGTTGTTCGAGCGGCCGGAACAGGACCGGACGGCCGCGTTTCTCCAGCGACTCACGGACCTCATCGGTGAGGAGCCGGACGCGCCGGGGGAGCCAGACGACCGTCCCCTGACGGGAGGGAACGACTCGTGAGTGCGGCCATCGATACCGCGGAGGAAGGTCGGATGCCCGCGATGCCGAGCGTCGGTCAGGGGACCGTCCGCCTCGCGCTCGCCGGGTTCTGGGTCTGGCTCCTCCTCCGGTGGAGCAACGATTGGGCCGGGGGACTCTTGGTCCCACAGCAGGAGCCGTTCGTGTCCCCGGAAGCGGTGGTCAACGTCGGAACAGGGACCGTGTTTGCAGGGGTGTTCGAAGCCTTCGGATTCGCGATCCAGCACCTGCCGGGGCTGGGGGGTGCCATGTGGTTGACGCTGCTTCTGACGGTGATCAGTATCGCTCTCGGATTCCTGCTTGCGGTTCCCCTCTCCGTGGCACGCGTGTACGGACGGCTGACGGCGTACGTCTCGTACGGGTACACCGAACTCCTCAGGGGGACCCCGTTGCTCGCACAACTGTTCGTCCTCTACTACGGCCTGAACCTGTCTGCGTCCGTTCCGCCGCTCCTTGACGGAGTCTTTCCGAACCGGGCCGTCTGGGTGGCAATCGTCGGATTCACGTTCAACAGCGCCGCGTACCAAGCGGAGTACATCCGGGCGGCTATCGAAAGCGTCGACACCGGACAGCTCGTCGCGGGACGCGCTGTCGGGCTACAGAAACTGGCCGCCATCCGGTTGATCGTGTTGCCTCAAGCGCTCCGGTATGCCATCCCGGGATGGTCGAACGAACTGGTGTATCTCGTCAAGTACTCCTCGCTCGCGGCGTTCATTACGGTGCCGGAACTGTTCGACACGGCGAACGAGATCGCATCCAACAACTTCCGATTCACTGCGATGTTCACGCTGACCGCGCTCCTGTATCTCGGATTAGTAGTTTCAGCGTCGGAACTCATGGGATGGGTCGAGAAGGAAACCGCCATTCCGGGCGTGGGTGGAGCGGAGGGTCGGTAACCACGTCCACGCACGTCCAACGAGGCGAAGCGTCTTTGTCGGTCGCCGGGAACCTGAAGCGTATGACACCCCGTAGGGACGTACTCCGCTGGCTTGCTGCGGGGGCCGCTGGGGTGGCGGGCTGTGGACGGGCAATCCGGGAGAACACCGCTCCGGGCGGACTCGACATCCGAAACGAACGGGGGGCGACAGTGACCGTCGTCGTGAGAGCCGTCGCGCGGCCCGCGTCTGACGAGGGATTCACCCCGACCCCCCAGGAGACGCCGAGCCCGATTCCCGCGGATGCAGCCGTCTACGCGGGAGAGTTCGACGTCCCCGCCGAGGATCGGCGCATCGTGACCGATTTTTTCCGGGAACCGGGCCGGTACCTCGTCGACGTCACTGCGGGATCGGCACGCACGCTCACGACTATCGAACTGTTCGAGACGGCGAGGGGGACCGGCGCGGACACCGTCGTGATCCGGCTCGAGACAGGCGGGCAGCTCAAGGTCCGAGCGACGGAAGTCGACTGACCCATCGGCGGGGTTGGTGTCGGGGCAGCCGAGACGGCCGGTCACATGTCCGGCCCCAGCGGCCCGGATGCCTGGGACGGCTCCGACCCCTCTGGTCAAAACGAGGTGACGACCTCAACCCCGTCGGTGTCGTACTCGGTCATCGCAGCCAGCCTCTCGGGGACCGCATCCAGCCCGAGTTCACGGCCGACCAACGACCCGGGATCCAGCTCGCCCGCCTCGAGCAGCCCTAGCAGTTCGTTGTACCGCGTCGGTGGCATCCCTCGCGACCCCTGGAAATCGAGCTCCCACCGGGTCATCCAGTCGGTCGGCAGGGCGATTTCACCTCGCTCCGCGTCCGTCGTGAGTCCCAGCTGGACGTGCGTTCCCCGTTCACGCAGGCAATCGATCGAGTTTCGACACGTTTCCGCCCGACCGAGTGCATCGACGGAAACCGTGGCGCCGCCGTCGGTGATCCCTTCGATTTCGGCTGGAACGTCGGCGACCGCACTCGCCTCGACCGTCGCGTCGGCGCCGAGCGACCGGGCCCGCTCGAGCGGTCGGTCACGGACGTCAACCGCGACGGTCCGTGCACCGAGTGCGTCCGCCACGTGGACGGCTGAGAGTCCCACTCCGCCACACCCATGGACCGCCAGCCAATCGCCCGGCCCGATGTCCGCGCGATGGGCGAGAGCGTGGAACGCGGTCATGAACCGACAGCCGAGTGCCGCCACGTCCCTGGGTGGGACCCCCTTCGGAAGCGGCATGGCGTTGTAGTCCGCGTGGGGCATGTGGACGCGCTCCGCGAACGCCCCCGGGGCGTCACGTTCGAATCCCAGCGCGAGCCCGTCCGTACACACGTTGCCCCGCCCGTTGCGGCACTGGTGACAGGTGCCACAGCCGAGATTGAACGGGACGGCGACCTGGTCTCCCTCGCGGACGGACTCGACCCGCTCACCCACTGCGATCACCTCACCGGCGGGTTCGTGACCGAGCACGAAATCCAGCGGCACCTGATCGTCAGCCCACTCCCCATGTCCCTGCCACGCGTGCCAATCCGACCGGCACACGCCGCAGGCCTCGACCGCGATGACGGCACCATGTGGAGCCAGGTCGGGGGACGGCCGATCGGTGATCTCCAGGGGTTCGGCATACTTTCGGAGTACCGCTGCACGCATGGACATAGCATGGCGTCCGAGCCCATGGGGCAAAACGGCGTCGGGCGTGGACGTCCCTGAATAATTTGGTTGCGCAGCGAGTGGGGTACCTATGGACGACGACCCTGGGACCGCGGACATCGACGCCTTGCTCGGCAATCGGATGAGCGAATCCGCAGTCGATGCGTTCCTCCGCGAGCAGGGGACGGGGATCCTCGCGCTCGCTAGGGACGGCGAGTCCTACGCCGTTCCGCTCTCGTTCGGGTATGACGGGAACCGGATGTATTTCGTGTTCGTCGGGTATCACGCCGAGAGTCGAAAGACGAGGTTCGCCGACGCGACCGACCGGGCAACCCTGACCACGTATGCCGTTGAGTCCGTGACCGAGTGGCAGAGCGTGATCGTCTCCGGGCGTCTCGAGCGCACGCCCGAGGAGGAATGGGAGACTGCCCGGGCAGCGATCGAGGATACGGCATGGTATCCGAGCCTCTTCCGGCAGGCGGACCCTCGGGGATCCGTGACGCTGTGGACGCTCGTGCCGGACGAGATGACTGGCTACGCTGGCCCGGATGCGCGGACTAGGTGAAGTCGGTCAGCCCGGCCTGTTGATCGTCCGTTTCCGGATCGTCGGCATCGGAGTCATGGGCGGCCCTGTCACTCTCGTCCTCGACGTCCGGCTGATCGGTCGTCGAGGGGTCTTCGTCGCCAGCGTCGATGTCGTCCGGGTCGACGACTTCGAAGGCGCCCTCGGCGTGTTCCTCGAGCAGGTCCTCGCGGAGATCGGTCGCGTCCTCGACGATCGATGCCACCTTGTTCGTCGACTCCCCCGAACCGGTCACGAACGCGACGCCAGCCTCGTCGAGGTCGTAGGCGGCCGCCATTCGAACCGTCAGATCACGAGGTTTACAGTGGTGTGTGAGGGCGGCGAGGAACGGCAGGACGTCGAGGCGGGCGATCCGCATGCTCGTCCCCTCGCGTGTTGCGATACTCCGGAGCACCGCCTCGGCCGTGTCGGAACTGGACCGCCAGAACCGCGGTCGACTCCACCGGGTCCATCCGCCTTTCGTCCCTTCCCGGGCTGCCGCCACACCTGCCGCGAGGTTGTCCGTCGCGTACCGCCAGTAGGAGTAGTTCTGTGTGGCACGTACCCGACCGAGCCACACGTCCGCCCGCGCTAGCGCGTCGTACGCACGGGGCGCCTCATCGGCAGTGTACGCCTTGAGAACGTTTCCTTCGATCCATTTCGTGAGGTCGTCGGGCGTCTCATCGGTATCGTACGCCGCCTGTATCGCGTCACGAGCGGACTCGCTCTCCTTCAGGACGGTATCCAGGAACGGGAACAGGCCGACGGTCCGGTCACGGCCGCCGGTAGCCACGTCCGCGAGCGTGAGCCGCCGCTGGCCCTCGGCGGCTGCCTGGAGGTCGTTTACCGCCCCCCGGAGGTCACCGGCGTTTCGCTCGGCGAGTTCCTCGAGCGCCGCGGGCTCGAACTCGATGCCTTCCTTACGGCAGATGTCCCTGAGCACCGGGAGGATCGAGCGAGCCGACACGTCCCGGAACTCGATTTCGCGGGTTGCGTTGCGCAGCCCCCGGGAGAGCTCGTAGTAGTCGTTTGCGATGAGGACGATCGGCTGGCTTGCCTCCTTCACGAGTGCGGTGATCGCACGAGCACCGCCGCGGTCGTAGGTGCCATGAATGTTGTCCGCCTCGTCGAGGATCACCAGTTGACGGCCGGCCGCCTCATCGGTACCGCCCAGGGTTGCGTTGCGAGCCGCCCGTCCCGCGTACCGTTCGATCACGTCGGCCGTCCGCTGGTCGGATGCGTTCAGTTCCACGGTTGCCCATCCCATGTCGGCTGCAAGGGCATGGGCCGCCGATGTCTTCCCGATCCCGGGGGAGCCGTGAAGCACGGCCGCTTCGCGGTGGTCGTCCCACGTCTCCGCCCATTCCCGGAGCTCCTCCACCGCCGTGTCGTTCCCGCGGACCTCCCGGAGAGTCGTTGGGCGGTATTTCTCCGTCCAGTCGGCCATCACCTGAACGTATGTCGGGGTGTGGTTAGTGGTTGCGGACCCGGCCCCGCGTCGAGAGATTCCGGGGCCCCACGGGCCGGCCCCGGCTTTCCCCGCCGGAGCGGGGCATCCACGGTCTTTCGCAAACACCTTATACGGTGTCGGCACAACCATTTCACAACCAGTTATGCCGAGACCGGAAGTCCTCGAACGAGTGAAACAGGCCGAGGCCGAGGCCAACGAGATCATTGCCGAGGCCGAGCAGGACCGGGACGAGCGTATCGCGGAGGCCCGGGATCGAGCCGACGAAATCGTTGCCGAGGCCGAACAGCAGGCCGAGGAAACCGCCGAGGAGCGGTTGGAGGCCGCCCGCGAGGAGATCGAGGCGACCCGCGAGGAGATCCTCGAGGAGGGACGGCAAGCCCGCGAGCAACTCGTCGAGGACGCTCAAGAACAGGTAGACGAGGCGGTGGAATACGCCGTCGAACGGTTCGAGGAGGCGGTACATGCTCAGACCTGAGCGGATGAGCAAGGTCTCGGTGACCGGGTCCCGTCAGGTCCTCCGGGACGTCATCGAGACGGTTCACGGCCTGAACCTCGTCCACGTCACTGAGTACGACGGCTCCTGGGAGGGGTTCGAGCCGGGCGACCCGGTGCAGGGGGCCGAGGAGGCGGCCGACCGGCTCGTGACGGTGCGTGCGCTGGAATCGACGCTTGGGATCGAGGCCGAGGACGCGGGTCCCCGACGGGTCATCAGCGAGGACGAGTTAGTCGCGGAACTCGAGGAGTTACGGGAAGAGGTAAACGCGCTCGACGACCGGCGGGACGAGGCCCGCTCGGAACTCCGTCGCATCGAGGAACGGATCGAGGCCGCCGAACCGTTCGTTGACCTTGGGATCGACCTGGATCTGCTCCAAGGGTACGATACCCTGGAAGTGGCGGTAGGACGGGGCGACGCCGACGCCGTGGAGGAGGCGATCGAATCGGCCGATACCATTCGTGAGACGGAAGTGTTCAGCGGCGACGGCGATACCGTGGCGGCGGTCGCCCGCCCGACCGAGGGGGCAGGTCCGGGTGCACTCAGCGAGGCCCTTGTCGGGGTCGACTTCTCGGCGCTCGAAGTACCTACCCCTGCCGAGACCTCGACCGACCCCGAAGCATATCTTCGCGAACTGAAGACGCGTCGGGGGGAACTCGAGGCCGACCTCGAGGACATCGAGTCGGAACTCGAGGGCATCCGGGAAGACGCGGCGGGGTTCCTGCTCGCAGCCGAGGAGCAGTTGACGATCGAAGTCGAAAAAGCACAGGCACCCCTGTCGTTCGCGACCACCCCGAACGCGTTCGTCGCCGAAGGATGGATCCCGAGTGACCGATACGACGAATTCGAGGCGGCAATGGCCGCCGCAGTCGACGACCACGCCGAGGTCGAGGAGCTCGAGCGGGCGTCGTTCGGCGCAGACCGGGAGGTGACGCTCCGGGAGGAGGTCCCCGAATCGGTGGCGACAGTCGGCCCGGCGGGCGACGGGGTTGCGACGGACACCGACGCGGGGGAGGACGCCGAACGGGCGGAGGAAGAACCCCGTCCCGTCGCCGACGGTGGTGCTGCCGCGGACGGGAGTGCGGTCGTCATGCGCGACGACGATCCGCCGGTGAGGCAGGACAACCCCGACCTCGTCAAGCCGTTCGAACTGTTGACCCAGGCGGTCGGCCGGCCGAAGTACACGGAACTGGATCCGACGGTGATCCTGTTTCTCACGTTCCCGGTGCTGTTCGGGTTCATGATCGGCGACCTCGGCTACGGGCTGATCTACACTGCGATCGGCGTCGCGGTGTACGCCCGAACCGAGTCGGACGCGTTCCGGAGTTTCGGCGGCGTGACAATCGCTGCCGGACTGTTTACCACGCTGTTCGGCGTGTTCTACGGCGAGATATTCGGGCTGCACCTGATCACCGACTTCATATGGGAGCCGCTCATCGGCCATCCGCCGATCGAGAAGGGACTCTCGCCGGCGACTGTCGAATGGGCGCAGGCATGGTTCGTCATCACCGCCCTGTTCGGCGTGGTCCACATGACGATCGGGTACACGTTCGAGTTCGTCGAGAACCTCGAGTTCCACGGCCTCGTGGCGGCGATCGAGGAATCGGGGTCGTGGCTGCTCGCGCTCAACGGACTGTGGCTGTTCGTCTTCAGCCGCCTGTTCGCCGAGTCGAAACCGGACCTGTTGTTCACCGTGTTCGACACGGGCGAGGAGGCCGCGTTCGCGCTCGGCTTCTCGGGGCTCCCGGCGGTCGTCGGGTGGATCGGTCTTGGGATGGTCGTGGTGGGACTCGTCCTGCTCGGCCTGGGACCCACTCACGAACTCATCGAGTTCCACGTCGTGCTGGCACACGCGCTCTCGTATCTCCGGATCGCCGCCGTGCTGCTGGCGAAAGCGGGAATGGCGTTCGCGGTGAACCTCCTGTTCTTCGGGGCGTACGTGGACGAGGGGGGACACTTCCACTTCATGCTGAACCACGGGCCCGAGTGGGTGGCGGCGAACGAACCCACCGCCGAGATCATGTTCGGCGGGCTCGTCCACGGTGGGGCCGCCGCCGTCGTCGGCGGGATCGTCGTGTTGCTCGTCGGACACCTCGTGGTCCTCGCGCTCGGGGTCACGTCCGCGGGGATTCAGGCGGTCCGGCTCGAGTACTTCGAGTTCTTCTCGAAGTTCTACGAGGGGGGCGGAACGCCGTACAGTCCGTTCGGACAGGAACGGGAGTTCACGGCCGAGGAGTGAGGCGACCGCGGCCGTCGAACTATTCTCGAATACTGACATGTGCGACGGGCTGCCACGGGGCGCGGTCATCCCGTACTGCCCGGAATCGGGCGCGTAGGTCGGTCTCTTTGGGAAGCTTTATGCCCTCCTCGGAGGCAAAGACGAGATGTCCGTAGACAAGCAAACGCGCCAATCATGATCGAAGCTACCACTGAACTAGCCAATGTAGTACTGCAGCAGGAGGGCGGGTCCGCCCCCGCGATTCAAGACGTCGGTGCGGCCGCGATCGCAGTCGGTCTCGGCGCGCTCGGGACCGGATACGCCCAGCGCGGGATCGGCGCGGCCGCCGTGGGCGCGGTCGCTGAGGACGACGATATGTTCGTGCCGGCCTTGATCTTTACCGCCCTGCCCGAGACGCTCATTATCATCGCGTTCGTCACGATCTTCCTGGTCCAGTAACAGCGCACAGATGAGCCTCGACACCGTCGTCGACGACATCCGCGAGCGTGCCCAGGAACGCGCAGAGCAGATTCGCGCGGAAGGCGAACAGCAAGCGGAGGAGATCGTCGACGAGGCCGAAGCGGAGGCTGCACGGATCCGGGAGAGCCGCGAACGGGAGGTCGACCGGGAGATCGAACAGAAGCGGGAACAGGCCCGCTCTGGCGCCGCCCTCGAGGCCAAGCAGGAACGGCTCAAGGCTCGCCGCGACGTCCTCGAGGAGGTCAGGGAAGCGACCGAGCAACGCCTGGCGGAACTGGAGGGGGACCGCCGCGAGGAGCTCACCCGTTCGCTGCTGCAAAACGCCGCGACCGAGTTCGACGAAGGCGAGACCGTCGCCGTTTACGGTCGGAGCGACGACGAGAGCCTACTCGGGGAGATCCTGGCCGAGTACGACGGCTGGTCGTACGCCGGGGAGCGGGACTGTCTGGGCGGCGTCGTCGTCGAGAGCGAGGAGTCGCGCGTCCGGGTGAACAACACGTTCGACTCCGTCCTGGAAGCCGTCTGGGAAGAGAACCTGAAAGCGATTAGTGACCGCTTGTTCGAGGATGAGCAGTAGCAACGCGGGCGCCTCGAACCCGGAGTACGTCAACGCGCGGATCCGGTCCCGGCGGGGAAAACTGTATGACCCCGAGGAGTACCGGAAACTGACGCGGATGAGCGCGGCCGAGATCGCCCGATACATGGAAGAGTCGGCCTACGAGGAACAGATCAACGCGCTCGGGACGCGATACGGGGGGGTCGACCTGATCGAGTACGCACTCAACCGGAACCTGGCGGGGGAGTTCGACGACGTCCTGGACTGGTGTGAGGGACGACTGTACGACCTCGTCGCCCGCTATCTCCGGAAGTTCGACGCCTGGAACATCAAAACCGTGATCCGGGGGATCTACTCGGACGCGGACAGACAGGAAGTTGAGGACGACCTCATCCGTGCCGGCGAGTTCGACGACGCGCTGATCGGGCGCCTGCTCGAAGCGGGGTCGGTCGGCGAAGTGGTCGACGCCCTCGACCGGACGGTGTTCGGCGACGCCCTCGTAGATGCGTACGAGGACTACGAGGAGACGGACGTCCTGATCCCGCTGGAGAACGCGATCGACCGGGCCTATTACGAGCTCCTGCTGAGCGAGCTCGGCGGCGGTGAGGGCCTCGACGAGTACCGGGAGTTCCTCGAAGCAGAGATCGACTTCCGGAACGCGATCAACGCGCTCCGCCTCGCCCGGTCCGGGGCGGATATCGACCCCGCGGAGTACTACATCGAAGGCGGGGTCCTGTTCACGCGGACGACACTCCGTGAGTTGGCGGCGGGGATCGACCCGCTCGTCGAGCACATCCGGGAGAGCCGGTACGGCGAGGAGCTGTCGGACGCGCTTGACGCCCTGGAGGACGCGACGAACCTCACGGGGTTCGAACGCGCGCTCGACGCTGCGCTCGTCGAATACGCCGACACGATGGGACGAGTCCATCCCTTGTCGGTCACGCCCGTCGTCTCGTACGTGCTTGCAAAGGAGCGCGAGGTGGACAACATCCGGGCTATCGCCCGGGGGAAGGAGGCCGGACTTCCGGCCGACCGGATCGAGGAGGAGTTGGTCCTGCTA
>CAZCXJ010000072.1:0-531 GCA_964502585.1 uncultured Candidatus Halobonum sp. | reverse complement strand
GTCGGAGCACCGGACTTCACGACCGGCTTCCGGCTTGCGGGCGTCCGGAAGGTCGAGAACGTTCGGGACGACGCGAAGCCGGAGGAACTGGATAGTGCGGTCGAACGGACTTTGAACGATGAGGACGTTGGTATCATCGTGATGCACGACGACGACCTCGACCATCTCTCCCGGGGAACCCGTGAGGATGTCGAGGGAAGCGTCGACCCCGTGCTGGTGACGCTCGGGGGCGAGGGCGGCAGCGACCGAATGCGGGAGCAGATCAAGCGCGCCATCGGGATCGACCTGATGGCCGACGAGTAACGTCAATCATGAGTCAGGCAACCGAACCGGAGACAACGACCGAAGAAACCGGACAGATCCGAAGCGTGAGCGGCCCCGTGGTGACGGCGACCGGGCTCGAAGCCCGGATGAACGACGTCGTCTACGTCGGCGAAGAGGGCCTTGACCCGATCGAGATCGAGGGCTGGGAGGACGATGATCGGACTTTTGGTCCGGCTTTTTGCTATCCGGCGCGCGTCCAGGCCGGGT
>CAZCXJ010000071.1:8332-12462 GCA_964502585.1 uncultured Candidatus Halobonum sp. | reverse complement strand
CCTCCACCAGGGCGGGGAGGTCGTCCCGGACGGTCGGTTCGCCGCCGGAGAACTGGATCGGTCGCGGTCCGTCTTGCCCGGCCGTTTCGAGCAGGTCGACGACGTGGTCGAACGGGAGTTCCGTCCCCCCGGGGCCCGACCCCGCGAAACAGTACGAGCAGGAGAGGTTACAGTCCTGCGTCACCTCCACCACGGCCAGACACGCGTGACCAGGATCAACCGCGAGATTATCCGCCGGGTCCGGGTCAGGGTTCACCTCAGGTCCGTAGTCGCCGGCCCACTCCCAGTGGTCCAGCGAGTCCCACACTCGGCGGCTCGTCGTCCCGTGGTCGGGACACTCCCGGGTCAAGTGGACGCTGCCGTCCCGGGCCTCGTACCGTCCGGGGACCCGTTCAAGACACGTCGGACAGAGGCTCGTCGTCGAGCCGAGGTGTGCGTGGTCTTGACTCACAACCCTGCCAGGGACCTTCCGGAGTTAAGACTGTGGTGGGCGTGTGCAGGGCCCGAGAAACAGACGACCCACCTGGACGCCCCGTTCGCCAGCCCGCACAACCCTTTTTCGCCGGCGACCCCCATCTCGGTCCATGTCAGAGGGTTCTGCGGACGCCGCCGATTCTGGATTCGCATCCGGCAAGGTCGATTCGGGCCCCGCCGAGATGACAGGCGGTGAAGACCACCCCCTCGAGTGTGCTCGCGGACTGTTGGAGGCGGTCAGGGACGAGCGACCACCGGACCCGTATCTGGAGGCGCTTGCCGACTATGACGACGCCGCCCTGTCGTCCCTCCGCGAAGACCGTGCGGCCGCGCTCGCCTTTTGGTTGAATCTTTATAATGCGGGCACACAACTGCTCCTCGACCGCCGGCCGGCCCTGTACGAGAGTCCGCTCCGGTTCGTCCGCTTCTTCCGGGCGCCCTGCGTCACCGTCGCCGGAGCGTCGCTGGGCCTGGATGATATCGAGCAGGGAATCCTCCGCGGCCGATCGAAGTACGGACTCGGGTACCTCCCACGGTTCCTTGCGGGCTCGTTCGAACGGCGCTACCGGCTCGACGAGCCGGACCCGCGGGTCCACTTCGCGCTCAACTGTGGGGCGGCGAGTTGTCCGCCGATTCGAGTGTACGACGCCGACCGGATCGACGACCAGCTGGACCTAGCCACCCGCGGCTACCTTGACACCACTGTCACGCATGACCCGGACGCCGGCGTTGCACGACTGCCGCGGGTGTTCCTCTGGTACCACGGGGACTTCGGAGGCGGGACCGGCATCCGGACGTTCCTCCGGGAGTACGGCGCCATTCCCGGCAATGCCGATCCAAAACTCCGGTACCGCTCGTGGGACTGGTCGCGAGCGGCTGCGAAGTTTGCCGGTGCGGACAAGTGATCGCTCGCCTCGATTCTCTACAAGCGGAGCAGACCGAGTGCTTTGGGGCTTGACCGCGAGACGGGCCACAGAATCCCAGCGTTCCCGTTCATCCCCGTCCAATCACACGAGTGCAAAGGCAGTTAGCCCGAAGTAGATCCCCGCGACCAGAATCCCGGCCCCCACGATCCGGACCAGCCGACGCCACTGGTCGTCCGTCGGGGTATCCTGGCCGTACTCACCGCTACGGTCACGGGGAACACGGCCGACAGTCTGGACCTGAATCACCGCCTCCGGGTACGCGATGAGGAGTAACCCGAGCCCGACTCCCAGGACGGCTGCAGCCATGGTTCGCAGGTCGGCCATCGTCCCGGGGTCAGGTCCGCAGGCGCTCGATCCGCTTTTCAACGGGCGGGTGCGTCGCGACCAGTCCGGCGAGGCCACGCCCCTCGCCGAAGATACACAGCGCGTTCACCTGGTCGTCGACTGCGGACTCGCGGGCTCGCTCGTTCCCACGCGAGATCTTCTCGAGCGCGCTTGCGAGCGGTTCCCCGCTCCCGATCTCGGCGGCCGCGTCGCTGTCGGCGACGTACTCGCGGTACCGCGAGATGGCGAACACGAACAGCATCACCAGCAGTTGGGTGATCTGGCCCACGACGATTGCAAGGAAAAAGTCCGCGAGGTCGTTGTCGCCGGTCAGCAGGACCACCCACTGCGCGATGATCGCTACAATCGACGCGACTCCCTGCCCAACAACCATCATCACGACGTCCCGGTTCCGGATATGCGCGAGTTCGTGTGCCAAGACGCCTTCCACTTCGTCCCGGTCGAGAGTCTGCAGGAGTTCCTCTGAGACTACGACGGTCCCGGCGTCTTTGCGACCGACGGCGAACGCGTTCGGAACACCCATGCGGGCGATCATCAGCCGGGGCTTTTCGATCCCCATATCGGTCGCGAGCGTCTCGACCCGCCGGTGGAGGTCTGGCGCCCGGTCCTCGGGGAGGTCTTCGGCGCCGACGCTTCGGAGGGCTGCCCACTTGCCGATCTTGTACTGAACGCCCACGAACAGGACACTCCCCAAGAGGACAAGCCAGAGTGGCCAGCCAAACACCCCCATCACGACGACGGCGGCGACCGCATAGAACGCGAACAGGATCGCCCCCACGACCGCCATCCGGGCTTTCAGGCCAAGGTGGCGCATACCAGAGGTTAATTCCTGACGAAACTAAGACGCGTTGCATTCGGACTCGATCGACTCGACGTCGGCAAGCAACGTAGTAGGCGTCTCAGACAGGAATCGGGTCTGACGAGGTGCCCTCATGCGTCCCAAGACTAGTCAGAAGATTCCTGCCTCAGCCGGCTCGACATGCACCGCCATGCCGATCGGACATATCGGCTTGAAACCATACCTGTCTAGGTCCGAGACCTCCTGGTGAAATCCCGTTACACGGCGCTTTATACGCTATTATCCAGGAGTGTGGTTAGAATTGGGTCTCATACCGAACACCCACATCGGTTTATGACAGTCCAGGCGTATGATAGGATTGTAACATGGTGGGTGGAGATATGGACCGACGAACAGTATTGCAAGGTATCGGTGGGATTACGCTCTTCACGCTCGCTGGAGCGGACCCCGCGGGCGCCGACGAGGATGACGGTGACGAGGAACCGGGGACAGCACGGCTCCGGGTGGCACACGCGTCACCGGACGCACCGGACGTGGACGTGTTCGCCCGGCCGGTCGATGAGGAAACGGCCGAGTTCACGAAGCTTCTGAGCGACGTTTCGTTCGGCACCGTCAGCGCGTACCTTGAGGTGGCGGCGACCGAGTACGAGGTGAAGATCGCTCCGGCAGGCGCTGGGAGCGAGAATGCGGTGCTCACGAGTGAACTCGACTTGGAGATGGGCACGGACGTCACGGCTGCGGCCATCGGCGAGGTGTTCAGCGACGACACCGCCTTCGAACTGCTCGCTCTCGAAGACGACAACGGCGCTCTTGACACGGACACGGCTCGTGTCCGTCTCGTCCATGCCTCACCAGATGCTCCCGCCGTCGATGTCACGGTGAACGACGGCGGACTGACGCTGTTCGATGGCGTCGCCTTCGGCGAGTCGGGCGGTTATGTCGAGGTCCCTGCGACGACGGAAGGGACCAAGTATGAGGTCGAGGTCCGGCCGGACAGCGAGGATAACGACGCCGATCCGGTATTCGAGCAGGACCTCACTGTCAGCGGCGGCGAGGTGTATACGGTCTTCGCGGAGGGGTATCTCTCACCGGAGGATGAGTCAGTCGATAACCCGATGGAACGGACCTTCCAACTGATCGTCACCAACGACGCCTCACCCCCGCCCGCGACGGTCACGTTCGAGGATCAGACCGTCGACCCCGCAGGTGGGACTGCGGAAGTCGAAGTCGCAAGTACGGCCCTTTCTGAGGGGGGATTCATTGTCATCCACAACGAGGCGCTCTTGGATGGCCAAGTCGTCGAGAGCATCATCGGCAACTCCGAATTCCTGGAGCCAGGGACCAGCACGGGAATCGAAATCGAAGTACCGATCGACGGCATCGTCAGCGAAAGCCGCGACGGATCGCCGGTCCTGATTGCAATGGCTCACCGGGACACCGACGGGGACGAGGAGTACGGGTTCCCCGGCGAGGACGGTCCGTACGTGGACCCTGACGATACCAATGGGGACGGAACCAATGTCGTAATCGATACTGCTGCCATCACGTTGGGTGAGGAAGAGGAAGACGAAGAGGAGGAAGAGGAA
>CAZCXJ010000071.1:0-8232 GCA_964502585.1 uncultured Candidatus Halobonum sp. | reverse complement strand
TACTGCTGCCATCACGTTGGGTGAGGAAGAGGAAGACGAAGAGGAGGAAGAGGAAAGAGAGGAAGAGGAAAGAGAGGAAGACGAAGAGGAGGAAGAGGAAGAGGAAAGAGAGGAAGACGAAGAGGAAGAGGAACGCGGTGACCCGGACCGTGATGACAACGCGGACGAGGCCAACGACGAAACCGGGCGTGGAGGCGGGTCCGACCAGCGGAGAGACGACTGAGTAGTCCCTTCCGGGACGGTGAATCCCTCGTTCAGACCGTTTCTGAGGGACGCAGTTCCAGGGGACCCTGGGAACCGTCCTAATTCGATTGACCGGCGCCACCTCTTCGAATCTGATCCTCCCAGTTACAACCAGCGTGCTTGTCGACCCGGGGAGCGGCTCGGCGCACGGTTGCCAATTTCTTACGAACGCAAGCAGCGCTGTTCAGCGGCTCCGGTCGTATTCATCCGGGTCCCCTGGAGGTGCTCAATCGAGGATCCGGGTTCCGGAGCTCGGTCAGCAGCCGACCTGCTCGCACTTCTCAGAAAAGGCGTTCGGCCAGTTCCATCGCGGCGTCCTGGTCGAGCGGCCCCTCCTCGGCGAGCCGGTCTCGGAACCGCTCGATGCGGTCGTCGGTAGACTCGATCCCGGCCTGTTCAAGCAGTTTCCGGGCGCCGCCTCGCCCTGTTCCGCTCCCGAACACGAGGGTCCGGCGGCCGCCGAACCGTTCCGGGTCGAACGGCTCATAGGCGGTCGGCTCCTCGAGCATGACCGCGGTATGGAGCCCGGCCTCGTGTCGCGTAGGCTCCGTGCCGAGAATCGGCTTGCGGTCGGGGATCGGCTCGCCAAGGTCCTCGAGCACGGCCGTCGCGAGCGGAATCAAGCGGTTCGTCTCGATGCCGAACGTGTCGTCGTATTCCAGGGTCCCAGCGACGACGAGTTCCTCTAGCGCGGGGTTGCCTGCCCGTTCGCCGAGGGCTCCCACGCTCACGTCGGCGTTGGCCACGCCACACTCGGCAGCCGTCAGGGCGTTCGCGACCCCCACCCCGAGGTCGTCATGGAAGTGAACGCTCGTCCGTCCCAGGTCGGCCCGGGTCGCGAGCGTCTCGAGTCGGGTCCGAACAGTCCGCGGGGCTCGACAGCCAACGGTATCCGCGAGGTTGATCAGTGAAACGTCCCCGAACCGATCGAACGCATCGACGATGTGTGCTTCGTCGGTCCGGAAGGCATCGAGCAGGCTGACCCGGACATCCACACCGGCGGCGTGGGCGGTGTCGACCGCGGTCCGGAGCATCTCGAACACCTCCTCCCGGGACTTCCCGAGGTCGTGTTCGAGATGCAGTTCCGACAGCGGGGCGAACACCTCGACCGTGTCGACGCCCGTCTCGACGGCCGTCTCGACGTCGGCTGGAAGGGCACGCGCGATCGCGACCGTCTCGGCTGCAACCGTCTCCGCCAACCGCCGGCTCGTCTCCCGCTCGACGGCCCCAGCGCGGGGAAACCCAGTCTGGATGGCGGCTACACCCAACTCGTCGATTCGCCGCCCGGCGGTGACTCGTTGGTCGGCGGTGTAGGACCGCCCTGGCATCTGGGCTCCCTCCCGAACCGTCACGTCGGTGAGTTGCATCGGCTCAGGTCACCCCTTTCCGCAAAGTCGCTCCCGTTCGGCCCCTGTCGCGACCGAGTTCTTCGGCGTAGACCGCTTGGTTGTCCGTTCCGGTCGAGGTCGCCACATCCGTTCTGCCGAGCTGCTCATGTGATGGACTAATCCTGGGAGTCGGCCCATTACTATTCTGCGGTCCCTGGAACGGACTGCTGACGGCCGCGGTGTCCCTGCGCCGGCCGGATCCGTGGGCTCAGAGGTAGTCCTCCGCCCGGAAGTACGCGACCAGAATCCCGGCGACAGCCGCCATTCCCAGCATCGTCGCATGATAGGCGTACGGCCAGCCGAGTTCCGGCATCGCCTCGAAGTTCATCCCGTATACGCCTGCGATGAAGGTGATGGGAAGGACGATCGTGGCGACGATTGTTAGCCGCTTCATCACCTCGTTGGTCGATTGCGAGAGCGTGTTGAGATAGATGTCACGGGCCCCGCCGGTGAGGTCACGATACGTCTCCGCGAGGTCGACCGCCTGGACGAGGTGATCGTACACGTCACGAAAGTACTTCTCGTTCGCAGCGGCGATGTGTTGAGAATCGCCACGGGAGAGGACCGCGGCCGCCTCCCGGGCCGGCCAGACGACCCGCCGGATTGCCAACAGATCCCGACGGAGGTCGTTGATTGCGGGGAGCGTGTCCGGGTCGGCCCCATCGAGGATCGACTCCTCCACGATTTCGATGTCGGTCTCGATCTCGTCGAGCGTCCGGAAGTACTCGTCGACGATGCGGTCGGCAACGAGGTAGCCGACGAAATCCGGGCCGTGCTCCAGGGCGCGTCGCTCGTCCTTGTTGACGCGGTCCCACACCGTCTGTACCGTCTCGACGGGTCGGGTCGTGAGCGTCAGGACCCAGTCGTCGCCGATGAACAGCCCGACTGGACGCGTCCCGACCTCCTCCTCGAATGTTGTGTCCCCGGGACGGAGCCGGACCGACTTCACCAGAAAAAACGTGTACTCGTCCAGCAACTCCGTCTTCGGCCGGACGTCGTTCACCACGTCCTCGACGTGGAGCGCGTGGACCCCGAACTCGCCCGCAACCCTCTCCAGCTCCACTGCGTCGCTGTCCTCGGCCCACACCCACGTCGTCCCGGCGGCCTCGATAGCGGCGGTCGGGTCACTGAATGTGGTCGCACTGCTCTCCGTATACGAGAGCGCCCGGATCATTCCCGATCCTCCGCTGTCTCCCAATCCGCGACCGTGTCTCTCCCGGCCCCCGCCGCAAGCGTCCCGCCGGTCGCTCCCGAATCTGGCGGGTCCTCCCCATCCTCACCGGCGGCTCGGCCACACTCGATGGCCACGAGGGTGACGCCGGCCATTACACCGGCCAGCGCAAACGCGCGCCCCGGGTAAGCGGCAGTGACCCCGATAGCGTACCCGGCAAGTCCGAGTCCCAACACGCCAATCCCGACCGCACAAGGTGGGGATGAGTCCATACGCCCCGGTGCGCAGGCCGTGTCGAAAGCGTTGCGCCGCGACAGGGCTTTGTCCCCCCGGTGGCAACTCCGAGGGTATGGCGCCCAGCAACCCGAGCTCACCGGACACCTCGGACCGTGATCGATCCGATCAGGACTCCACGACTGCGGCGGGTCCGGATCTGACCAACGGCGAACGGGAAGCGCTTCATGACCTCCAACTCGGGGTGGAGCACGTTCACCGGGCCTACGCCGACCTCCTGTCCTTCCACCACAGAATCGGCCACGCCATGGACCGGTTGGCGGCGGCGGAAACCCGGCTCCGGGCGGCCGGTCACACGACCGCCGCAAATACGCTCCGCGACGAGCTCCTGCCAGCGGGGGCCGTAGACGACCGGTGGACGTACGAACTCGTGGAGGATTTCGAGGACGGTATTCGTGCGGATGCCACCGCGTTCGAGGCCGGAGTCAGGGAGAAACTCGCCAACGGGCGCCGCCATGTGTCCGAGCGTGCCCAGCAACGTACTTGGCGCGATCGTGCCCGATCGGACGCCTGGTGTGCTGATTCGACGGACGGCGAGCGCTAGCCCCCGTCGTGCCATCCGGCGGACCGACGACAACGACTGCCCTCCGTTTTCCATGAGAGGGCGATCCTGTCAGGAAGCCTGGCCTCCGGCGAATCGCTCCTTGAGGCACCAGGCCACCGGTCCCTGAGGCGCACGACAGCGAGCCATCGTTGAGTGACCAGATCGTTCCGTACGATCGGTTCGACGGAGTCTATTCGTCGTGTAGATACGCTATGGCCGCCTGCGTCAGGACCGCTCGGGCGTCCTTGACGTCGCTCCACCGAATCTCCTCATCCGGGAAGTGTGCCTGCTGGATCTCCCCAGGCCCGAACACCACCGTCGGGATTCCGACTTCAATGTAGTGGCGGGCATCGGTTCCGTAGGTCGCTCCAGTCGGGTCCCGCGTCCGGATACCGGCGGCGTCCATCCCCTGCTGTAGTGCCTCCACTACGGGCTCGTCGACCGCGATCTCGGCGGGCTCGAACTGGACCGAGAACCGGCCGAACGTGGGTGGGTTGTCGCGAAGCCAGTCGTCGTTCGCCGTCACTTCGGCCAATCGCTCCCTGAAGACAGTTTCGACTCCGTCGACGGTTTCTCCGGGTGCGACCCCGATCCGCCATTCGCTGGTCAGCGACCCGGGGACGGTCGCAGCCCAGGACCCGGCCTCGACCCGCCCACAGACAACCGGCCACGGTACCGGGTGATCGTAGAGCGGATGGGTGACCCCCTCGGCCCGCTCCTGTTCGAGCCGTCGAAAGGCCGCTCGTACTCGCTCGAAATGGGGCAGGACGTCCTCACCATGCCAGCGTGTCGCGGCGTGGGCCGACCGGCCGCGGAGTTGCAACCGGGCCATGAGCGTCCCTGCGGTCGCCGTGATTGGTGTCAGGTCGGTTGGCTCTGCGATTATCGCCGCGTCACGCTCGAACGGGTACGGATTCGACAGCGCCGCTGCGGCTGCTCCCACTCCGCCCGCCTCTTCACCCACAACGCTTTCTACCACGAGCCGGCCGTCGAGGCCGGCCGCCCGCAGTCGCTCGCGGGCATCCAGGGCAGCGAAGACGCACGTACCCACGCCAGCTTTCATATCGGCCGCCCCGCGGGCAACGAGGTACTCCTCACCGTCCCGTTCCGTCCAGCGCGGCTCGAACGGGTCCCCCGACCAGAGGGAGCGGTCAGCCGGGACTACGTCGGTATGGCCGTTCAGGATCAGTGTCTGCCCGGCGTCCGGGTCCCCGACCGCCAGCACTCCAGCGACGCTCGGGCGGTCTGTGGTCTCGATCTCGGCGGGGTCGTCCGGGAACGACGGGTGGTCGGCGAGCGCCGCTGGATCACCTTCCCAAGTATACGTGTCGAACCCCAGGGTCTCGAGCTGGGTCCGAAGCCACTCTTGGGCGGGCTTCTCGTTTCCGTCAGTCGTTTCGAACCGACAGAACGACTCGACAAACGAACGGAGGCCATCATCCCGGTCGGTTCCGGGAGCGGAGTCGGGTCCCATACCCGGGCCTGTGTCGGGCATCGTAAACGCTTATCCCTGCTGCGAATCAACCAGGGTTGAGGGCCGGTAGCTCAGTTCGGCAGAGCGTCTGGCTTTTAACGCACTCATTCGCCCGTGGGCGGATGGATGCGGGGGATACCAGACGGACGGGGGTTCAAATCCCTCCCGGCCCGTCCACGCGGCCGCTTTGATGATTCGGTCCGACCGTGTGTTTTCCTCCGTTATCCTCAACCAGGCTGGCGACCACAGTCGTTATGCCTCTCACCTCGGAACCCGAATATCCGGATGGTGGAAACCTGGCGGGTCTTGGGCGGGCTGACCGTTCTCCTGATCGGGTATTGGGCTGGCGTTACAGTGTTCGGAGCGCCGGCGTCGGTGTCTGGGTTTCTGATCCTGGCGGCTGCCGGCGGAGTCGGCCTCCTCGCCGGGCGGCTGATCTCCGACCGAATCGGGTGAGACATCCGTTCCGTGCTCAGGGAGTGAGGCGGTCAGCTGGGGCGCGTCCCGCGCTTACTGCAGGTTCTCGCCTTGGTAGCTCCCGGCGTACGTACCCGTATGATCAGCTTTCGCGAGAACCAACTGCGCGATTCTGGTTCCCGGTTCCAGCACAACCCGGTGGTGGACCTGAAGCAGTCCCTCGCCTCGTCCCCGGTAGCCGGCATCCCAGACGGCGGTGTTCAACATACAGGAGTTCCGCATAAGCGACGACCGCGGGAGAACGAACCCGACGTGGCCCTCGGGGATCTGAACGGTCTCGGCATACCGGATCACATACCCTCCTGGCGGTAGGTCATACCTGTCGTCGACTGCGGGTTCGACCGACGGATCGCGTTCGAGCCGGTCGCCGATCGTCTTGTCATCGGTCCCAAGCCGTCCGGGTTCGACCTGTTCGAACACCGCTGCCAACGTGAGGTCGACACCGTTCGGCTGGATCTGGGCGTCGACGATCGGTTCCACATGGTCGGCAACGAATTCCCCTGACTCGAACATGCGCTTCGAGACGGTGACCACCGGTATAAACGCCGGCGGTCACCCGGGTCCCCCCGTCCTCAGAGGAACTCCCGGACCTCGGAGTACCACATGTCGTGATGATCCACCGCGCCGATTCGGGCTGCGATGTCGACCGCGATAGCGTGCCAGCAGCGCTGCTCGGGATCCGCGGTGTCCAGGTTGTAGGCCGCGTCGGCGCACTCGCATCCGCCGTCCTCCACGATGTACTCGTCGTGGTGTCCGACCACGACCGTGAAATCGCGGTACTGCTTCACCCGCTTTTCGGAAACGGCCTCGATCGCCCGCCGCCCGCGGTCTCCATGGGTCGAAATAATGGCGTCCGTCGCTGCCGGCGTGAGTTCGCCCGCCGTCGCGAGCAGCCCCTGCCACTCATCGACAGCAGTTCCAGGGGCATCTTGATTGGGGGCGGCGTCCCCGCTCGCTGGGGTATCCTCTGTTCCGTCTCCGCCGTCACCCTCCGTCACGTCGGGAGGCTTGACCGTCCCGGGGCAAAACGCTTCGGTCCGCTCCTCCCTGGCACGGATTCGGTCGCTGAGAGGGCCCGCTATTGAACGGTGCTGCTGGCGTCTTCCCGCACACATCCGAAAGAGGTAATCCGATTACGCCGGACTACGCGGGTATGGACGCCTACGAGTTGCTCACCCGGAATACCGTCGAGGTAATCACCGAAGACGAGGTGCAGGCCCTGGCCGACGATCCCGTCGGCAAGCGGGCCTACGTCGGGTACGAACCGTCGGGCGTCCTTCATATCGGGCACATGCTCGCCGCCAACAAACTGATCGACCTCCAAGAGGCGGGCATGGAGGTCGTGATCCTCCTGGCTGACGTTCACGCCTACCTGAACGATAAGGGGACCTTCGAGGAAATCCGCGCGACCGCCGACCGGATGCGCGAGCAGTTCCTCGCGTACGGTCTCGACCCCGACGCGACGGAGTTCGTCCTGGGGTCCTCGTTTCAACTCGATGAGGACTACCTGCTCGATCTCCACGCACTCGCCCTCGAAACCTCGCTTAACCGCGCCCAGCGCGCGATGGCGGAACTTCAGAGCGGGGAGACCGCCAAGGTGAGCCACGTCCTGTACCCACTCATGCAAGCCCTCGATATCGAGTACCTCGATCTCGACCTCGCCGTCGGAGGCCTCGACCAGCGGAAGGTGCATGTCCTTCATCGCGAGGAGATTGAGAGCCTCGGGTACGCTGCCCGGCCGTGCCTCCACACGCCGATCCTCGCCGACCTGACCACCGGTGTCGGGAAGATGTCCACCTCGGAAGGTGTCACGATCTCCATGGAGGACTCGCGGGCGGACATCGAAGCCAAGGTAAGCGACGCGTTCTGCCCACCCACACGGGATCCGGACCCAGAGGAGTTCGGCCACGATCCCGACACGGACCTTCGAAACCCCGTGCTCGAGACGTTCGAGTACCATGTCTTCCCTCGGTTCGACACGGTGGTCGTCGAACGGGACGAGGAGTACGGCGGAGACCTGTCCTACGAGTCGTATGTTGGCCTTGCGGCGGACCTCGAATCCGGCGAACTCCACCCGCTCGACGCGAAGGCCGCACTCGTAGAATACCTAGACCGCCTGATTGCCCCGGGAAGAGATCGGATCCGGGCCCGGGAATGACCGTCTCCCAGGTCAGGATACAGTTCCCGGCGGTCCCGTCTGCCAACCGAACGTCCCGCTTAGGTCGGCGCTCTCTATGTCTCAGCTGGACCAACACCACCAACCGCTGAGACGGGTTAGTTCGACCGGACGTCGGTCAGGCTAACCCGAACTGCTGCAGCAGGTTCGCAGTCACTCCTCGAACCACGAGACCGGTCCCAGCAAGGACCAGGGCAAACCCGGCTGCGATCAGCGGCGATTCAACCGCGATCAGGCCGATTCCAGCCAACATAAGAACCACTCCACCGATACCGACGACGCCGAGCGCATCGAGCATATCTCTGCGGGGGCCCCCCGGGTAAAAACGGCGGCGGTCGGACCTCGTCCAACGAGACAGGACCAGACGGGCTTCCCGGGCCGCCCAGAGCCGAGGGCGGCCCGGTCCCGCCCGCTCGCGTCCCGGCGGTTTTATTCGCCGCAAGCGACAACCCAGGGGTATGAGCG
>CAZCXJ010000070.1:0-12815 GCA_964502585.1 uncultured Candidatus Halobonum sp. | reverse complement strand
CGCCAGGCGGGTGGAAACCCCGCACGTCGACTTCGAAACGGACACCGTGACAACCGAAAGCCTGACGGCGTCTATCCAGCCCCACTACCAGGTACCCCACGCGCTCGACTTCCCTACCTACCACCGCTATGCGGTCCGGGTCGCCGGACCGGTACTTGCGCTCGCGGTCAATTCGCCCTTTCTGCCCCCGGACCTCTACGACGAGGTGGATGCCGAGAGGATCTTAGCCGACCACTGGATGGAAACCCGCATTCCCGTGTTCGAGGGCGTACTCAACCCGCGTGACGGTCCGGACAAGGTCCGATTTCCCAGGGACGTCGACACCGTTGTGGAGGCAGTTGACCTGATTGCGGAGGACCCGGTGATCGTCCCGCTCGACGTCGATCCAGCCGAACGGTTCGACGACGCTTTCCGCCATCTGATGCTCAAGCGACAGAGCTTCTGGCGCTGGATTCGTCCGGTGTTCGGGGGCGCGACCCCGTCCGAAGCCAACCTCCGCGTCGAGTTCCGGCCGCTTCCGGCCCAACCGACCGTGCGCGACAGTGTGGCGTTCCTGGCACTGTTCGCTGGACTCCTCGAGGGAATGGTCACCCGAGACCACCCTGCCGTCACCTTGGACTGGGAGACGGCGAAGGAGAACTTCTACGGGGCGATGCGGGACGGTCTTGACGCGAATCTCGAGTGGATCACGCGATCGGGCACTGAGACGAACGACACCACGGCGATTTTCGCCGACCTGTTCGAGTCCGCCCGCGACGGGTTGACGATGCGCGGGCTTACGGCCCCGGCCGCCGACGCCTACCTCCGCCCGCTCGAGGGACGCGTCAACCACCGAATCACGCCGGCACGGTGGAAACACGGCCGTGTTCGGGAGCGAATCGCGGCAGGCGACTCGCTCGAGGAGGCTATCCGAGGGATGCAATCCGCGTACATTGCCCGCCAGCAGGACACTCTGATTACCGGCTCGTTCCTCGACTGGCTTTCGGGCCCCCGCGCCACGTGACGCCCCAGGATCGCCACGGCTTTGATCGCTCGGTGGACGGAAGTGTTCGAGTCGTGTCCCCGCGGCGACCGTCGCCTGGGGCGTCTGGACCCACAGTTCTGTCAACCGAGCCTTCTCCGAGCTTATCGGCCGGTCCCCGATGGAAACCTACCAGTTAGGGTTTGTAGTTGTCCACCCGTTCGAGGAAGCCTGACCGGTGGTGGCGCGACCCGTCCAGTAGCGTGGAGTCCGGGATCACCCCGGCTCCGCTCACTTCGCCGAGTGGCCGAACGCGAACAAACACATCGGCGTCTGATGACGCGCCTGCGGAGCGAAATGTTCCGTTACTTCGTCGTCATAGAAGGTGAATCCGCGACCGCCAAGCACCCTGTGAGCGTAGGTAGCCAGATACAATCGGCCGAGCGTGATGCCTGCCTCCAGTTGTGCGAGGCGGTAGCCGCGGTTCCCGAGTTGCTCGACGATCGCGTCTACGTCCGCGAGGAAGTGCACGTTCACAGCTGCGTCACCGACGACGGACTGGTCGAGCGCGATATGCCCCGCAGTCTCTCGGTTCGTGTCCCCGACCCGCTCCAGTACTGTGGCCCCTGGGTGGTACTGGTAAGCGCCGGACGGGATCCCGTCGACCGCGTGTACGAGAACGTACGTGTCGGTCACTCGCTTCGGACCTTCCTCTTTCCGGCCCGGCATTGGGACGCCCCGGATCGCCCGATCGAGGACGGTCGCGAACTTCCGGGAACTCACCCCAGAGTGGGCGTACTCACGGAGCGACCCTCGCCGTTCGATTGTGGCCCCGACCGGTCGCGCTGACGCCGTCTTGGAGTCGACCGGCTGGAGGGAAACCTGCTCGCCGGTGCCGGGGGACCGACAGCCGATTTCCTCGGGCGTCGTTGCGGCCAGCTGTTCGCGCCATGACCGCACGCTCTCCTCGTTCCTCAGCCGACTTTGCCGCCAGGCGTCCGGGATCAGTGGGTACTCCGTGATTCCGTCCGGATCCGTTGGTGGGACGGTTTCCGGCTCAAGCGAGGGAACAGCCGGCGGGTCGGGCGCGGGTGCCCCACTCCCAACGGATACTGCCGTAAGCGGTGCCTCCTCGTGGGGATCGACGCCGATCAGATCGGCCACAATCTCGTCCACGAATCCCGGAACGATCTCCGCACGGTGACCGCCTCCGTGGGCGGTCGCTAGGAGATTCGCGAGGATGGTTCCGGCGTCCCAGAACGCGTGCCGGTAGGTCCGTGCCCGGTACTTCCAGGCGTTTCGCCACCACTCCGACGTGGCGACGATAGTAACCGGCGCCTCGGCCACTGCTTGGTACCCGCCGGTGGCGTGGGCGAGAACGCCCCGGTAGTCGCCGCGACGCAGGACGTCGAACGCGTCCTGTTCGGGATCGTAATGGTAGATCCCGGCGTCGAACCCGCTGCCGTCACCAGTTACCACGTACAGGTCGATGTGGTACAGCTTCCCCGTACAGGCCGCCGCCCGGAACCGCCGGGTCTGCCCTCTACGTTCGAGTTCCTTCGTCACGCCCGTCGCGTAATAACAGAGGATCCGCGGGTCCGGCCCGCGCGACGTGTCGGGGGAAGCGACGGTCGGATCGGGACGACCCTGTGCGATCGCGGCCAACGCAGGGGTGTCCGGTGGGTCGAGTTGGTCCTCCGGGACGTATCTTGGACGACTCGCGTAGCGCTTGTACGGCCGGGGTTTGGTCTCTGGATCAAGGCTGAAGTCGGATTCGCGCAGGCTCCGGGGGGAGTGTTTCGTCCGCTCGTGATACTCGCGCGCGTCGACCATACCCGCCCGCTTCGGGAACGCCCGTCAAAGCAGTGTGGGTGATCCCAGTGTCCGCTGATAGCCAGCGCCCAGCGAGCGCCGCTCGCTGGGACGGCGCCGTTTTAGGTAGTCCCCTATTCAACCGGTCGTATGGAGGAATTGGCCGAGTTGACTCGGGAGTTGGTCTCGATCCCGAGCCATGAGGATGAAACCGCCGCCGGGACGGCGGTCGAAGAATGGCTCCGAACGGAGACTGACGCGGCGGTCTCCCGAGACGCTGCCGGGAACGTGATCGCGCGCCGGAACGGTGATGCGGACGACTCGCTTGCGCTCGTCGGCCACCACGACGTCGTTCCACCGGCCCCATCGCAGGTGGAGGGCGGAACACCGGCCGAGGCGACCGAATACACGGTCGAGCGTCGTGGCGGCCGGCTGTACGGCCGCGGGACGGCTGACATGAAGGGTGCGGTTGCGGCCTGTCTGCTTGCCTTCCGGGATGCCGACCCGTCGTGTGAGTTGATTCTCGCGTCGTTTGTGGGCGAAGAGACAGGCGGTGTGGGGGCCCGGGCAGCGATCGACGACGGATTCGCGCCGGACTACGCGCTCATCGCCGAAGGGTCGACCGATTATTCGACGGACGGTGTGACGGACGTGGTCGTCGCCCACAAGGGACGGCGCGCCAGCCGGCTCATCGCCACCGGAACGACGGCACACGCCTCGGAACCGGAAGCCGGGACGAACGCGGTCTATCGGGCCTGTGATGCCGTGAACGTCGTTCGAGAGCTGTCCGCACCGACCACCAACGTCATGGACGAGCCACTGACCGGTAGCGTCGTCGTGACGAAAATCGAAGGCGGGGACGCCTGGAACGTCATTCCGGACCGGTGTGAGGTGACGATCGACGAACGGACGGTTCCCGGGTCCAGAGCGGATCTCGAGGGGGCTGCCGACGTCGACGGCGTCGACTGGGAGGTGGACCAGGACCTCCCGCCGATGCAGTGTTCCGATGCGACGTTCGCCGAGACCGCGCTGGCAGCGGCGCGTGCCGGCCAGAAGGGCACGCCCCAGCACGTCACCAAGCCCCACGCTACCGATGCCGGATGGCTGGACCAGGCGGGGACTGCCTGTGTCGTCTGTGGACCGTCGGAACCGGGCGAAGCCCACACCCAAACGGAAAGCGTATCGCTGAGTGTCCTGACGCGGTGCTACCGGATCTATCGGGATCTAGCCGAGCGAGTGGGACGCTGACTCTGCTTCGGCGGGCTCCCGTTCACTTGCCGTGCTCGCCGTCCTCATAGGAGGAACCGGACCAGCCAGAGCGTGGCCATCCCGGCAGCCATGGTCGCGAACACGTTCTTTGTCCGCCAGGCAACGCCGGCTGCCAGCCCTCCGGCCAGCAGGCGATCGACGGCCAGGCCACCCGCCTCAGGCCGAACGACGATCACTGCCGGGGCCACCAATGCCGCCAGGACGGCCGGCGGAACGAACCGCAGCGCACGTTCGACCATGGCGGGAACCTCGTCGACGCGGCCGAACAGAGCGATGAACGATAGCCGGATCCCGTACGTGAGGACACCGATGACGAGGATGACGGCCGCAAGTGCCAGTGGGGAATACTCAGTCGCCATTCGGTTCACCTCCGTTCAGTTCGACGAGCAACCCGCTACAGATCCCGACGGCGGCCCCAACGAGGAGGCCGAGATTGAGCGGCAACCCGATCCCGATGACGGCAACGACGCCGCTTGCGCCCGCTGCAGCGGCGGTGGAGCGGTCGGTCAGTTCCGGCACCAGTAACGCGAGGAACACCAACGGGACGGCGAACTCCAGACCCCACGCATCGGGAACACCCGCTCCCAGGAGTACCCCGCCGACGGTCGTGACCTGCCAGACGACCCACAACGTCAGACCGACGCCGAGATAGTAGGCGGTCCGGTCGACGGATCTGTCGGACCGGTAAGCTGTCACGGACAGGACGTACGCCTGATCGGTGAGAAGGTACGCGAGGATAGCCCTGCGTCGCCCGGAGAGCGACCGCAGGTAAGGCGCGATCGATGCGGAGTACATCAACATCCGGAGGTTGATGACAACGGCGGTCACCACGACGACGACGAAGGGGGCGTTCTCGCCGAGCAGCTCGAGCGCCGCGAGTTGCGAGGCCCCGGCGAACACGATCACGGACATGGCTACGGCCTCTCCGAGGGTCAGGCCCGTCTCGACGGCCGCGATCCCCGCCACGAGTCCGAACGGGACGACCCCAAGTAGGAGCGGGGCGACGTCCCGGACGCCTCGCCGGGCATCGGCTACGTTCACGTGCAAGCCTGGGTGCCGGGGGTGCTAACGGCATCGTCTCCGGCAGCCACCGGGTGATAGGGTCCCGGGGTCCCGGAGGCGTTATACTCGTCGCGCCGGAACAGGTGCCCGAAAATGAGAGTCGTGGTCGTCGGCGGCGGAATCGTCGGCCTCGCGAGCGCATACTACCTGGCTGACCGAGGCGCGGACGTCACCGTCCTGGAGAAAGCGTCCGTCGGGGCGGGGGCCACGGACCGTGCGGCCGGCGGTATCCGCGCCCAGTTCTCGACGACGGTCAGTATCCGGCTGTCTCAGGCCTCCATCGCAGTCTGGGAGACCTTCGAGGAGGAGTTTGGGGTTGACATCGGGTACCGCCGCCCCGGATACATGTACCTCGCTCGCGAGGAACCGACGGCAGACCTGTTCCGGGAGACGATCCCGTTCCAAAACGACCACGGTGTTGAGAGTCGGTTCCTGACCCCCGAGGAGGCGAAGGACTACGTCCCGCGACTCAGAACCGACCAGTACGTGGGTGCGGCATACTGTCCGACCGACGGTTTCGCCGATCCTCACCTTGGACTCCAGGGATTCTCCCAGGCGGCCACCAAGGCTGGCGCGGACGTCCACACCGGCGTCGAGGTGACCGACCTTCGTCGGGATGGCGCGGCCGTCGTCGGTGCAGTGACGACCGACGGAGCGTACGAGGCGGACTACGTCGTGAACGCGGCCGGGGCGTGGTCGCCGCAGGTCGCGGCGATGGCGGGCCTCGACCTGCCAGTAACCCCACGGCGACGCCAGGCGGTGGTGGTCGACCCCGAGAGGGGGGTCCCCGGGTCGACGCCGCTCGTCACGGATCTCGACGACGGGTGTTACTTCCGCCCGGAGCGGGAGGGACAGGCGCTCGTCGGTGGTCACTTCGAGACCGACGACCCTACGCAGGACCCCGACGACTACCGGACCTCCACGGATATGGACTGGACGAGGGAAGTGCTCGACCACGCGGGAACCGTCGCCGACTACTTCGGTCCCGAGACCGAGATCGTTCGCGGCTGGGCGGGGTTGTACGCGATGACTCCGGATCACCATCCCGTTATCGAGGAGTCGCTCCCCGGCTTGATCACCGCCACGGGGTTTTCCGGACACGGCTTCATGCAGTCACCGGGGACCGGACAGGTGGTAGCCGACCTCGTGTTCGAGGGGAAAGCCCGAACCGTCGACGTCGCCCCGCTCCGACGGGACCGGTTTGACCGGGGGGAGGCACTCCACGAGACGTACTTCAGCGCCTAACTCCCTCGGGCGCGATTACTCCCCCCGCCGGCCGTCGACGTGCTTGACGAGGTCGGCAGGGGGCTCGGTCCACTCCTCGCCACGGTCTTCGGGGGCGTACCCTAGAACTTCCTTGGTGTGTTCGATGTCGTACCAGCCCCGCTCGTTTTCGCTGGTGGCGAAGAAGATATCGAACTCGACGGCCGTATCGGTCAGACAGCGCTCGACCAACTGCGCCCAGTCCCGCTCCGACAGCCAGGTTCCCTTGAGCCGTTTGACCTGTGTCTCGTACGGCTCGCTTCCCCGTGTCCAGTCGCCCGCCTCGACTCCCTTCTCGGCGTCGCCATATGGGTTATCGTATGGTGGTTCTCGGATGCTCGCGATCCGGATCGCATAAAACCGCTCCGGATAGTCACGCTTCTCGATGTAGTAGCGTCCCCAGTCTTCCCCGAAGGCCTTCGACCCGCCGTAGTAGGAGTCCGGCCGCTCAGGGTCCTCATGTGTGACCGTAAGATCATAGTCGAGTTCGTAGAGCTCTGGCGCGTGGTCTTCCTCGTACATCCCCGCTGCGTGGATCGAGGAGGCGTAAACAAACCGCTCCACGCCGGCGTCCGCAGCGGCCTCAAGAACGTTGTGCATCCCGACGAGATTGCTCTCCCGGATCTGGTCCCAGGACCCGTCGGTTGTCGGATACGCTGCCAAGTGAACGATCGCGTCTTGGCCATCGAACGCCGGGCGGATCGCTTCGTAGTCGGCGACATCCGCGACGTGGGTATCGTACTCCGGGTGGTCCGTCCGGTCGAGGTAGGTGAACTCGTATTCGTCGTCGTCTGCCAGATGGAGCTTCAGTCCTTCACCGACGCGACCGTGGGCCCCTGTCACGAGGATTCGCATACGCCTCCGGTTCGGCAAACCCGCCGATAAGCGTTCGCCTTCGTGGAACGTGTCACAACCAGAAGCGGTCTCAGCATCACCTCGGGAATAGGTGGGCCCGGTTGCCACCACTCGACGTTTTATCGGCCGTGACCGTCAGGTACCACCATATGCCGGCGCAACGCATGGAGCACGTCCCGTTCTCCGGAATCCGTGAGGTGTTCGAGGAGGCGGACACGCTCGCCCAGGACGGTCGCGACATCGTTCAACTCATGATAGGACGGCCGGACTTCGACACGCCGGAGCCAATCAAGGAGGCGGGAATCCAGGCGCTCCGGGACGGCAAGGTTCACTACACGTCGAACTACGGTATCAAACCGCTTCGGGAAGCGATCGCCGACCGGCTTGCCACGGACTGCGGGCTCTCGTACAACCCACAAACGGAGATCGTCGTAACTACCGGCGCAACGGAGGCGGTTCTTTCGACGATATTCGCGTTCGCCGGCCCCGGCGACGAGGTGCTTGTCCCGGACCCGAGCTGGACCTACCCCGCCTCGGTCCGGATGGCCGGCGCCACCCCGGTCCGGTACGGGATGGATCCTGAAGCGGGCTTCGGGCCGGACCTTGACGAACTTCACGAAGCCGTCTCCCCGGAGACGACACTCCTGATCGTGAACAGTCCCCACAACCCAACCGGAAGCGTCCTCAGCGGTGCTCAGGTCCGGGCCCTGCGTGACTTCGCCATCGACAACGATCTTGTCGTCCTGTCGGACGAGATCTACGAGAAGATCGTCTTTGGCGACGCGACCCATCAGAGCCTCGCGGGTCTCGACGGGATGCACGACCGCACCGTCACAGTCAACGGGTTCTCCAAAGCGTACTCAATGACCGGCTGGCGGCTCGGCTACGCTGCCGCCCCAGATCATCTGCTGGACCCGATCGTTCGGGTCCGCCAGTACACGACCACGTGCGCACCGTCCGTCGCCCAGTGGGCTGGGGTTCGAGCCCTCGAGGGCTCGCTTCACGAGCCGCTCGTCAGGGCATTCGAGGATCGACGGGACCGGGTCGTCGAACGAATCCAGGGGGTTCCGGGGATGGAGTGTCCGGAGCCGCGCGGCGCGTTCTACGCGTTCCCGACGACGCCGACCGGAGCCACCGACGGACGCTCGTTCGCTTTCTCGCTGTTACGTGAGGAAGGGGTCGCGCTTGTTCCGGGGGACGTGTTCGGCGATCAGCCCGATCGGGTTCGGATCGCGTATTCGAACTCGGTGGCGCGGATCGACGACGCGTTCGATCGAATCGAGCGGTGGGTCCGAACTCGCTAACCCTGCCTGGAACCTCCCCACTCGGCGTCGTCAGTTTTTCAGTCCCGCTGTCAGTACCCACTCCCGATGCAGGAACGCGCCCGGACGCTCGTGGGGCAGTGCCAGGAGCGGATCGGCGAGGGCTTGCGAGCGGTATACCTGTTCGGTCCGGACGAGCGGACCGTGGTCTACACGCGTGAAGACATCGCCTACGGCTATACCGACGACCGGCTCTTCGAACTCCTGGAGGGCGCAAACGAGATCCACGAGACGCTCAGCGGGCTCGGGACCGAACTGGAACCACTCGGAGGGGCTGAGGCGTCAGTCTTGGCGTTCGAGCACGCGTTCGTCGTCCTGTTCTTCGAGAACGACCACGGCGTCGCTATTGCCGTTGACCGGGACGTCGGTCCCGAGATCGCCACTTTTCTCGACACCTGCCGCGACGTCCTCCGCACCCCGAACTGAGAGCGGTCTTCCGTCTGACGCTTCTCCCGACGAGTGTCGGTCCTGCGTATCGGCGAAGGCCAGCCGGCCCTCTTCTCGCTACCGATTCCAGGGGCCCGGCCGATCCTGACGGTGGTGAACGGACTGCCGCCTCTGGTTCGCACCCCTGGGCCCGCTCCGCGCGATACGTGGCCTGTCCCTACGGTGGTGTGGTTCTGGCATCCACTCCGATCAATCGGTTGGGTACGTTTTTCGAAACCGGCTCGCTGGAAGACGGAGTTCATCGACCCCGGGAAGGTGTTTGACGTTGTAGACGACTTTGAGTTCGTCGGAGGTCGGCGCGCTGATACACGAGAGCCGGATCCCCCGTTCGAGGAGGTCCTGCGGCAGGATGTGGCCGGGCGGGGTCGGCATCGCGCCCTCATGGACTGCTACCGCACAGTTCGTGCACGCCCCGCCCCGGCACGCAAACGGCCACTCGTTCCCGTCGTCTTCGGCCGCTTCGAGGAGCGTCTCGTTCGGCCCTACCCGGAACTCGCCGTGCGCATCCGTCTCCAGGTCGGCAGCGGCGGCCTTCTTGAACAGGTCCCCGTCGTCCAGGTCCCAGCCGTGATCCACGAGCGTCTCGTAATCGAGGTACTCGACGTGGGTCCCTTCGACGTGATCGTCCGGTCCCGCGGCCTCTTCCGTCCCATCGGCATCAGGGTCCCCGCTCCGATGGCGGGCCACCCCGACATCGTCCACGTTGCCGGCCTGGATGCGTGCGTATGCTGTCTGAACACGCTGGAACTCTTCTGCCGAGCCACCTTGGTCCGGATGTGTCTCCTTCGCGCGGCGACGGTACGCCGTCCGAACGGCTTCGTCGTCCGCATCCGGCTCGACTCCGAGAACCTCGTACGGCGACGCCACAGCGCGGCCGACGGGCGCAAGGAATAAAGTCGCTTTCCACCGGGACCGGCAGGACTGTCCGACGGTCCCCGACTGGAGCCACCGACGCAGGGGCACCGGCAGGTCAGTACGGCCAGTCGCCGATCACCTTCATCCCCTCCGCGAGGTTTTCCGTCTCTAGCTGCCGGGCGATTTCGTCCTCAGTCTTCCGTTGGACTTCCACGTCCGTCCTGGCGACGTCGACCACGAGGTCCGCGATGAGGATCGCGTGGGTTCTGATATCACGGGGATCGACCTTGTCGTACGTGTCTGCCTCCGTGTGTCCCCATCCCCGACCCTCGTTTCCGGTAATGCTTCGAAACTGACACCCGGGAATCCCCCGTTGAACGAAGGGCCAGTGGTCGCTGTGCGGGCCGAGTCGCGGCACTGCATCGATCGGACTGTCGAGTCGATCGGCGGTTCGCTTAGCCGCCGCCCCGAGCGCGTCGTAATGGTTCGTGAGGAGCCGGAGGTCCCGTGCGCGTCCCGACCCGTCGTTGTTGAGGACGGCCTTGACACGGTCGGCTGGTCGGGTCGCCACGTAGTGTGAAGAGCCGACGAGACCCACCTCCTCGCTCCCGAACGCGACAAAGCGGACCCCCGTCTCCAAGTCCTCCGCCCGGGCTGCCAGGGCGTGTGCTGCCTGGGCCAGGACTGCCGTGCCGGCGCCGTTGTCTAGTGCACCCTCGGCGATGTCGTGCGAGTCGACGTGACTGGTTACGAGTACCTCAGTGTCCGTGTGAGGGCCGAGCAGCGCGTGAACGTTCTGACTGGTCGCTTCGTGGATGTCCGCCTCCACCGCTACGGTCACCCGGTCACCTTCATGACGTCGTGCCAGCCGCCGACCAGCCTCCTTGCTTACCCCGATGGCTGGGATATCGCCGATCGGATCCTCGCTGGTCCCGACGCTCCCGGTGGGTGCAAGCCCGCCGGGAACGTGGTTCCGAAAGAGGAACCCGATGGCGCCCCCCTCGACTGCGTAGTAGTATTTCTCTCGCCGGTGGACGAACCTGTCGTACCACCCTGGGACGTTCGTGTCAACGATGACCACCGCCCCTCCGATCTCGGCCTCCGCGAAGTCTTCCGGGAGCCCGTATCCCAGGTCGACGAGCTCGCCTTCGGTCTCCTGAGTAGGACTTCGGGGCAAGGCCACCCCGTCGAACGTCTCCTCCCCGGCGGTGATCCGACAGGAGCCGCGCGTCCATCCCTGGATGTCGAACTCCTCGAGATGGGCGTCACGGGCACCGGCTGCCGAAAGGGCGTCTCGTGTGACTTCCGCGCCCCGTCGCTCTCCGGGTGTTCCTGCCTGTCGGTTCGCGATGTCGACCAGGTCTTCGTGGAGTCCGGTCCCGATATCGCTGGTGAAGGTTTCGCCGATCCAATCGGCCATACCCCGGATGGCGTGGCGAACGGCCTAACGCTTCGGGCGCCAGCCCGTCGTGCCGGCTCTCGGCGGAGTCCCGTCTGCTCCGCCTCTGGGCTCTCGTAAACCTGATCCCGAACCCCCGACTCCAGCGGTTCCTGGTTTGGAGACCCTTCTGAGATTTATACCCTCCCCGGCGTACTTGGTCGTATGTTCGCTCAGGTATCCCGGTCGCTCGCGGACTTCGGAACGCGCTCGCTCGTCACGCATGCGATCATGGCGCTGAGTTTCGCGGCCGCGGTCATATCCGGGTTGTTCGTGGAGGGACGCCTGGGGGTGGTGTCGTTAGTAGCGTTCCTGAACTTCGCTGCTGGACTGTGGGTCTGCCAGTCGATCCACTCGCTCGGGAACGCCGCGGCCGGCGACGACTACGAGGGCGTCCTGCCGGAGGTCCTGCAGCATGTCCGGTGAGCAGAGCATCGATACCGGACGGCTCTTCCGGACGCTGACGCTGGTCGTTTTCGTGACGGCCGTGTTCCTGTTTCTCGCTGCGAATCGCCTTGAGGGGGTGGTTCTCAGGGTCGGGACCGTCGCGATCGCCGCCGTCGGGCTCGTCACTGCGATCACCGGCTTCCTGATCGCTGCTGCCGGATCCTTCGACGACTCCTGACTGTCATCCTGATGTTACGGGAGCGCTTCGGTTTTTCCCCGGATCCGGGATCGGATCCTGCTCTTGCTGGGCGAGCCATGGAGTTGACCCTCCGGCACGGTCACCCCGGGGTCGACCGGCTGGGATGGTGCCGTCATGGGGCTGGTCCCTGCCGGACAGCGTCCCGTTTCCCCCTCTCGGACTGGGTTCTCAGTCACCCCGTGGCGGCCTCTGTCGGCGGTTCCGCCTCACGGGCCGTCCCGGTCGCGGCCGCGAACCCGTTCCCCCAGAGCCAGCCGGCGATGATGAGGGCGTAAAACCCGAGGAATACGCCGACGACGGCGCCGAGGAACGGCACGATGTTGAGAACGCCGGAAACGACTCCGACGACGATGTTCAGTAGCACGACGTACAGCCACGCGAGCAGGTACTCCCGCGAGGTGATCACCTCCGTGATAACACCGGCGTCGAAGCCGGCCGCGAAGGTGCCTTCCCTGGCGTAATTCGCGACGCCAGCGAACCCGATGTATCCAAAGATGACCGCAAGAAGCCACCAGAGGAGCGTCCCGCCGATCAGTCCGAACAGGCCGATCCCGGACCCTACCTCGGAGCCCTGTGCAATCGCGGCCACCGACCCTCCGACGATCGTCCCGAACACGATCAACGGGATAAGTTGGTAGACGAACGTGATGATGGTGGCCACGAACCCTTCCTTCAGGAGTTCGCCCCAGGCATCGAAAACCGGCGGTTCCTCGGCCTCGTCCATCCCCGCCCGGATCGCCCGAACGAGGTATCCCGAGACGAGAAACAGCGGGATAATAAGGAACGCAAAGAGGCTCGCGACTCCCCCGATCAGGACCGTCAGTATCCAGTCGTCGGAGTTGGTCGGATACGTGATCAGCCTCTCGATGTCGATATTCATCTTTG
>CAZCXJ010000069.1:8368-12889 GCA_964502585.1 uncultured Candidatus Halobonum sp. | reverse complement strand
GTCGTCGCACAGGGAGCGGATGGATACCGCGAATACATCGACGACGTTCCGGGGTAGGCGCACTCTCTTTCTTCGATTCCGAATTCTATAGCGCTGACTACGGGCCCTGAATACAGCACGGGCCGAACGAACTACCTGATCCGCGTCAGAAGCTGCGCGCTGCACACAGAGGAGAGATCCACCGGAGCAAATTCAGGTTAGACTACTTATAACTATACGTTGTATGGTACCACTACACATGACCATCGTTAGAGAGGAGCGAGTGCACTGACTCCTATCTGGGGATGGAAAGAACAATGACAAACGAGAACTCGTGGTTTCGACGCCGCAACGTGCTGAAAACACTCGGTGCGGGCATTGCTGTTGGAACAGTGATGGCTGGAACGACAAGTGCGGATGGTAAGCCGCTGCCGAGGGAAGCACCTGACGGGCGGTTCATCTACGCCACGTGGGGCGACGGTGGGATCTGGGAGATCTTCGACGCCGAACCGTCGGTCCACTTCCCCGAGGAACCCGACTTCGAAGAACCGAGGACGATTGATTCTGAGGGCGATGACAACGCCCACGAACCGCTGTATCTCATCAAGCCGATAGCAGGGGCCGAGCACAGTCCGCACATCCCGGCCCCTCCGACATTCCCCGGCCCATTCGTCGGGATCGACCACACCGTTCCGGTCCCCGGCGGCACCGACAAGCAGTACAGCGCCCAGTGGCACCCGAAATTCGTGGTGGACGCGACCCAACCGTTCATCTGTGTCGCCTTTTGCGACCCCGATGCCGAAGAGGATCCTGTGATGTTCCCGAACCTCGTGAATCAGGACCAGAACGGGGATGATCTGACGAGTTCAACGAAGATCGAGGCCGCAACGAACGTGGCGATCCTGCCCGCGCCAGAGGACGCGGTCTTCACGTGTCCGGTACGGCCCCACAATCCCCGCGGAGACTGACGACTCCTCGAAATTCGATTTTTGCTGTTCTCTTGCGTTCTGGTACTTCTGCACTGCTAGAATCAACCGAGATCCACTGTCATTCTGGACTCCGGCGACTCACGATTGAAGCGACACTAAACCACACAGTTGGGTTTACTGAATACGCGCCCTCTATTCAGCAGCGCCTGGCTTTATTATCTGGATACTGTCAGAAAGACCGTGCAAAATACAGGGGCTACGTCCAGTACGCACAGGTATAACCGAACTGGCTAATGCATACAATTACGTCGTCTCTGCCCCAGTTGTTATCACATGGATGATGAACTGATCCACGAAGAGCAAGGACCTCGAAAGCGACGTCGGATTGCATCGCTGTTTCAGGGACTCGCCCGTCGGTTGAGACGCGGTGAGAAGGTTCCGATCGACGAGGAGCAGAACGTGGCCGTCAAGGTACCGGAGGAACCGGACTTGGGGATCGAACTCGAACGCGAAGACGGGAACGTCTCCCTGGATCTCGAACTCGAATGGGAGGAAGCCAGCGGTGCCGTCGAGACGGATGTCGTCGCAAGCAAGGCCCGCTTCGAGGTGTACGAGGACGCCGGTGGCGATTATCGCTGGCGGCTCGTCCACCGGAACGGAAACATCATCGCCGACGGCAGCGAGGGATACGCCTCGAAGCAGAAAGCAAAAGAGGGACTCGAGAGCGTGAGGAACAACGCGTCGGGTGCCTACATCGTCGATCAATCGAAAGGCGAGGAACCGCCGAAGGAGGGCGGGAGCAACGCGACGTTCCAACTGTTCGAGGACGCCGAAGGGAAGTGGCGCTGGCGGCTCCACCACGACAACGGGAACATCATCGCCGACGGCAGTCAGGGGTACTCGTCGAAACAGAAAGCCAAACAGGGCCTGGAGAGCGTCCAGACGAATACGACCGGTGCACCGGTAGTGGAACCGGAATAGCTGGAGAAGGAACGACGCAGTCACCGAGTACGGACTTCGATCCCGCTTCCACGAGTCGGCGACGAGGCCGTCATACACCGGCTCACACGCAGGTCTGTTGTCGGTGCGTCGCACGATTCCTCCGTATCGAGCGTTCCGGCAAACTCTAGCTGAACCTCCAACGGTGCAAGCCTCGCGCCCTGTATGCAGCACGACCGCTGAGAACTACCCTACTCCCGTCACAATCGGCGTACTGAATAGAGGGACTATATGCAGAATGGCCTTTCTGCTGGTGTCGTCAGGGGGTTGCTATCCGGTTGATACCATAATTCATCGACTCACTCCGGTTGTGAGTTGGACACTTCTGCCGCTGTCGTGGTCGGTTTTGACTCTGTGCTGAGGACGTACCAGATTGCAAGGAAGACGAGGGCGTTGAGGCCTTCACCGACCGCCCCCCGCACGTTTGTGGAGAACGTCCCCGACCCGAGTAATACGAACACGATTGCAAGCGTCGCAATCAGCATGAGGCCGCCGATCGCTGCCGGGTAGGCGCCAGTTCGGAGCCCCGCGACCCCGAAAAAGACGAACGAGAGAATCGTCAGGGCGACAGTGCCAATCCCGAACACCGCCATCACCGGCGTCGCGACGAAATCAGTGAAGGACACGATACCCACGATGTTCAGTATCGACAACGAGATCAGAACCAGGGTGAAAACCATGGCGAGAGCGAGGATGATTCGACTCCCTTTCCCCCAACGGGGATGCCGCGACGCGAGCCGAACGGAGAGCCCGGCCAACCCGAGTAGGACTGCCAATCGACCGAGGAGGACACTCGGGTAGATCCAGTCGATAAATGTGACAGTCTCCACCAGATACGCAGCTCCGTGGTTGAGGGCAAAAACGAGCTCAAGGGCGAAGCCGACGAGGAACAGCATCGGACTCCACGATTCGAGCGATTCCCAGGCGGGCGTACGCCGCGTCATCGATGATCACCTGGACGTGTCGTGACCCGGGCTCCGGTCAGTGTCGTGACGGTGGATCGAGTGGGTGAATCGGACCACGTGTCCAAGCGAGTGTCGGATGGTCCTGTGGTGTGCTCGTGCATGATCTCTCCTTGCGCTCTCCACGGCCGGTCTTGAGGGGCCGGGTGGAAGCCACGAGCAACCTTGCTCGGCGACCGAATAAATATAATTAGTATGACGATACTAAATGGGATTTGACACGTGTCTCACGTGCCACGACCAGAGGGTGATCAGGCCGCAATGCCCGGCTATCGGCGGACGTCGACGACGCTTGCGGTCTCGTCGAACGTGAGCCGGATCTCCTCGCCATTCATCGAGGCCGTGACTGCCACCTCAGGCGAAACCGTCGAGACGAGGTCCATGCCGTGGTCGTGCATGTGCTCGAACACCCGACGTGCAGTCTCGAAATCGTCGGCCCGGACTCGGATCGAGACCCCGTGGTCGTCGTAGAAGGAGATCACCGCTGGGTGAAACAGGGCGAGCGTCTTCGGTGAGGCGATTCCGTGTCGCTTGCAGACCCGACACTCGAAGCGGGCCCAGGCGGCGAATCGTTTCCCGCACCGCTCACAGACGCCGGACGAGTCGTGCTCCGAACAACACTCCAACCAGCCGTCCACCGATCCCGAGCAGTCCGGACAGAACCCGTCGAACATCAGCCGCGTCTTTCTGGCGGCCACGGCCAGCGACGCGAGACGTATCTCCTCGGCGGACCGGTCGGCCAACCCTGCGGGGGCGAACGGGGTGGCGCTCAGGAAGCCGTCGGTGTCCGTCGCCTCGGGCGTGGGGCCTGCACACTCGGTACACGTCCAGAACAGGCAGCCCTCACGGTACTCGATGGCCGTCGGGGCGCCACAGAGGGGACACGCCTGGTCGATCTCCGTCGGCTCCACCGTCGTCTCCGCGACGCCCGCGCCGGCGATGATCGTTCGGACGAGCTTCATGCCGGGGGGCCGGAGTTCGTAGCCTTCGCCCGGGGCTCGCTGCCGGACGAACTGGCCCCGGAGCTTCTCGAGGTGATAGCGCAGGTTCCCCGGGTCCTCGTAGTCGATCCGGTCGGCGATCCGTGAGAAGGAGACACCATTCCCGTCGGCGTGCGGGTCGTATGCCTCCCAAAGCGCCAGCATGACCGCCAGCCGTGTTTCGTCTGCCAGGAGGGCGAAGGCCTCGGTCGCCTCCGGAGTGACCGCGCTCGGAACTGCCTCCAGCGGTGACTCGGCGGATTCAGTCTTCGACATCGTCACTCAGCCCCCGGTCACGTTGCCGGTTCGGTCCGCCTGACCGATCCCAGCGGTCCCTGTTCGGAGCGTGTATCCCAGCGAAACCATCGCGAGTGCGAGGCCGGCGGAGATGACGAACCCCTCGAGGGCGGTCACACCGATGACCACGGAGGCCACCAGCACCATGACCAGCAAGACAGCCGGCGCCACCACGAGGAGCCCCACATCCCGGGGCCACTCCGCAACACGTGCGCTGCCAACGGCGAACAGGACGTACGTGAGGACCGTCGAGAGGAACATGACCCCGACGAGGGCACCCGGGAGACTGTCGGTCCCACCGGCCCCGATGACCGCGAGAAACCGGGTGCCGGTCATCACTCCCAAACTCGCGATCGCCACCGCAGCGACCGCCCC
>CAZCXJ010000069.1:0-8358 GCA_964502585.1 uncultured Candidatus Halobonum sp. | reverse complement strand
GGATCATCCTCAACTACTTCACGCAGAACGGCAAGTACCGCGGGAGCTTCGTCCCCGAAAAGAACACTATCGCCGAGGTCCGGCGGGCACAGTACGATCTGAGCTACACCGAAGAACTCGCGATCGCCACCGCAGCGACCGCCCCAGCGACGCGAGTCACCGTCGGCCATCGGTCGACAAGCACGGGATACAGGCCGATCAGTCCCACCAGCGCGACGAGGTGTCCGGCCGGACCGAACAGATCCGGCGGGGTCGTCAGGTCCGAAAACGCTCGAACTCCCAGCAATCCCGCGTGGGCTAGCAGCAGACATCCGCCAATCAGAAACAGCGTGGAACTTCGCCGTTCGACACGTCCCCATTGTGGATGACTAGCAATACCCATACCGAAGCTACACGACCGGATACAAATGTGCATGGGGTCGAACGCCGGCTATCCGAGAAACACGCGAGACACCCTCGACGGGGACGCCACGGAGGATGTTATTCTCTCGCCCTCTCGGAAGCCTCGGCCCGTGTCACGTCGACCACGGAGAGATCATCGTCCACGGTCAGCGTGATCGCGTCGCCGTCGGCCCTGAACGTGAACTCCGCTTCGAAGGGATCGACCGAGTGGACGGTCTCCTCGAACGCGGTCAGGTGGAAAGCTTCCGGGTGTATCGGGTCGATGTCATGCTCGATCATGAACGCCATCAGGTCGGTGTTGCCGAGCAGGTACCCGGTGAAGACCGATTCCCCCCCGACGATGCAGTTCGTGCAGTCGACCCGGCTCGTGACCGCGAACTGCTGGTCGCACGCCTCACAGCGACCGTCCGAGGCGTCGTGGTCCTCACAGACGTGCACCGACCGCGTGACCGGTGCCGCGCAGAGTGGACAGACGTCCCTGATCAGGGCCTGGCCCTTCGAGAGGCTCCAGATCTCCGCCACCCGGAGGAGGTCCGATGGCGTCCGGTCGTGGACACCGGCCGGGGGGAGCGTCATCCCGCCGACGATGTCATCGGCCGCCCCTGTTGGGTCCCCGACCGTGGAACTACCCGCGCCCCGCGTGCCCCCACACTCGGTGCAGTACGCGGCGACCCATTCCTCGCGGTAGCTCACCTCCATCTGCCCGCCACACAGGAGACACGGCGTCTCGACCGGCGTCCGCTCCACCACGGGGTTCTCCGTGACGGTCCCCGACAGGATGGCTTCGACGATGCGCCTGCCGGCGTGCCGGAGCGAGTAGCCCTCGTCGGTCTTCCGGACGAAGTGCCCCTCGAGTTTCCCGAGGTGGTAGTTGAAGTTCGCGGTGTCGTCGTAGTCGATCCGGCGGTACAGTTCGGCGAACGCCAGCGGGTCCTCGGCCTCCCCGAGCGCCCGGAGGATGCGGAGCCGCGTCTCGTCGCCCACCACCGAGAAGGCTTTCTCGGGGGACATCGTCCGTCCCCCTTGGTGATCCGTCGCGGATGTCCCGTCTGCCACCATACGTTCACATACGCCGTCGGGGACTTCAAATCGCGGCCCGCCGTCGGCCGGCCTCCTGCCGACGGTGGCCACCCGGATCGGCACCGCCCGGAGCGTCGACGACCCGCCCGACCCTCGGCCGGCCGGACCTACCAGATCGCCTTCAGTACGAGCGTACAGATTACAGTTATTACCGTCCCAGCACACTGGAGTACACGGCATGGGAACCAGTGACACGGTATTACGGGGATCGCTCGAACGGTGGACCACCGGGGCGTTCGTCGCCGCGGGACTGCTGTGGCTCGGGGATGCGGCGCTCCTCGGCTCCGAGGTCATGGGTCTGTACACACACGGCCTGTTGAACGGCGTGTTCATCATCTCGGCGCTGCTGGCCACGATGGTCGGGCTGCTGGGGTTGTACCCGCGCCTGTCCGACCGGATGCCCCGTCTGGCACTGGGCAGCGGTGCGGTCGCCGCGATCGCGGCGGTTGGACTCGTCGTGACGTTCGTCTGGTATCTCGCCGCGATGGCGCTGGCGGGGGTCGCCACGCCACCCGGCCTAGCCCTTGTTCCCCCGTTGGTCGCGCTCGCCGTCTTCGGCGTCGCGATCACGTACAGTGACGCTCCGTCGCGCGCGATCGGCGTCCTCGTGCTGGGCTATCTCGCCGCCTTGGTCGCGGCGGTCGGCGCCACCGAGTGGCTCCAGTTCGCCCTCGCCACTCTGCTTGGCGGCGTCGGACTGGTCATCGGGTACGTCCACCACACCGGTGCCGATCCGCTCGACAGTCCGAACCCGACACCGGACTCGACGACCTGATCGGGCTCGTTCCCGAACTCCCGGGATTCACTGAGGGGCGGTTGCTGACGTCGCTCGGGAATCGCGGGACGCGTCGGCGGCGGCGTGGACGTATCCAATACCCAGCAGAACCGCCGCGACCAGCGTCCCCAGTCCGGCCGACACCCAGTTGTCAGTCACAAACGCACCCATGAGGAGCGGGGGGTGCCCCACCAGCAGGACGCCGGTCGTCCGCTCGTGGACGCCGGTCCACAGGCTGGCGAGGCCGAACGAGACGAACCCGAGCATGAACAGCCCCAGCGTCAGCAGGGCTCCCGAATCAGGGGGAAGGGAAGCCACGACCGACAGCCCAACTGCTCCCGACCACACCAGCGTGACGACGACCGCGGCAAGCGCGAGGCTGGCGATCCACGCACTCGCCGTTGCGGCCCTGGGTGCCCGTTCCGAGAGTCGGGGAGAGAGCCCGAGCAGTCCGAGAAGCGCCGGAATCAATGCGATCATGAGGACCAGGCCATGGAGCCACGCCGGATCATCGATGCCGAGGTAGGTCGCAGAGAAGGCTCCGAATTGGGGCCAGCCAGCCATGCGAAATCCCGTCGGGCCGACGAAATCCTCTAGCCAGAAGAACACGGTGCCGAGGAGGAACAGAATCCCCGCCAGAATGAACAGCGTCGAACTCCACTTCTCGAGAACGGTCCACAGCCTTGTCTGAGCGCTGGCCATGCCAACACCTCACACGGCGTCGACGGTGATAAGCATATTCTGTATGACCATACTGTGATTCGTCTGATACGTGATCGTGGGCGCTGACCCGCCAGCGACGCCCTCGCGGTCCCCGTCGAAACCATCCTCCAGTACTCAATGAGAGTAGGCCCCTCACGCGTCACATCGACCACTGAGATGTCGGGTCGGGTTTCGCATTGTCTCGAGAGGGACTCGGACCCAGGCGTTGCTGGACTCGCGCAGTGAGCCACACCGTTTCCATCACCAAGTTGACCTGTGTGATATCGGTTACGGAGTCCATGAGTGCAAGCATCTCGAACTGATGCGTTCGGTTCGGCACGCCCAACGTCTCACTTGCCGGAACCGTGACAGAGCCGCCCCGTATAGTTTTACAGACCCTTTCCGTACGTGCTGTATGGTACCAATTAGCGCAAAACAGTGGCGGTGGCTCGAAGCGCGGAGCGCGACGTTCTTCCTCATCGGCGGGGCGCTGGTGGTCGTCTACTCGGCGCTCCACGGGATCGAGGCAGCGACCGACATGGTCCTGGAGCCGAATCCCTTCGAATTCGGCTATGTCCTCGGGTTCCTGGGCCTACTCGGACTGTTTCCCACGCTTGCCGAGGACAGTCCCTGGCTCGCGCGTGCCGGGGCCGTGGCCGCCGTGCTCGGGATGGTCGCCCTCACCGCGTTTACTGTGATCCACCTCGCGGACTTGGCGGGGCTGGTGTCGAGTGACCGGGCGGCAACGCCGGCCTGGTTCGACGTCTTCATTCCGCTCGCGCTCACCGGGTTCATCGTCGGATACCTCGCGTTCGGCGTTGCTAGTCTCCGCTCGGGTGTACACTCGCGAGCGGTCGGGCTTCTCCTGCTGGCTCCGGGCCTCATCGTCGTCTGGATGCTCGTTCAGACAGCCGCCGGGTACGCCGAGGAGATGGTGGCGTTCGTCGTCACTGCGGGAGAAGCCATGGCTCACCTCGCTATCGGGGCCACGCTGCGAACCACGTCGTCTGCGACCGACCGAGACGACTCGCCCACCGAGGGTGACCGCGAGCCGGTGACACAGGACTGATACGGAGACGGCCGCGTGACCCCTGAAACGGTCGCCTGTCGGGACGGCCGGCCCACATGCGACGGGGGCGTTTGCCCTCCTCGGCAACGAGACCCGGTTGACGATCCTGCTGGTGCTCTGGGCGCAGTACGATCCACACGCGACTGACAACGTCGTCGCCTTTTCGGAAATGTTCGACCGCGTCGACCACGACGACCCCGGGAGCGTCCGACGGGTCCTCGGTCTGATGGATACACATGACGTAAGCGTAATCGCGGAGGACCCACCCCGCGCAGATCGCAGATGTCACGGTCACCAGGTCCGGGGACGAGATGCGGCTCGTGTCCGACGAGACGGCCGACGTCGCCGAAGCGCACCGCTAGGTCTGCAGCTGCCCGCGGCCCGCGCTCCGGTCCGCCCGGTCGTCTCCCCGAACATGTCAGCAGTCTTTTTGGAATGTCATCCAAATAATACTTATTGCGATTCCTCCGCTTCGTACTTCTGCCTCTACAGGCCTCGGGGCGACACCCGAGACAGGGGCAGACAGTTCACCCATGGCATCGACACAGGCGCCAAACGCTGCCCGCGTCCGGGAGTTCCGCACCACTCCCGTCGCGGGCGGCGAGACCGACGCCCTCGGGATCGACCTGAGCGAGGACACGGGTGGCCGCCGTCCTGTGGGGGCGCCTGGAGTCGAAACCGACCCTGTCGGGGCCGGCGACTGGGGGGCGCTCGCAACCGCCGCCATCCGGACCACGAGCGACGCCGTCGGCACGGCGGCCGAGACCGTGGCGGTCCGGGGGAGACTCACCCGGAGTCACCGTGACGCGGTGCAGGACGGCGACCCGACCCGGCATCCCATCGACATCGCCACCGCGTGGATGTGCCGGTTCAAGACCGGCCACACCGGGGAGACGTGGTCAGTGCCGGACGGACAGTGGCCGATGGAGCACCTCGGTGCAGCTCCGGGAGGCATCGGCACCAGTACCCCGCCGCAGACACCACCACGACTACCATGAGACACCACACAGCGTATTCGGCCGTGGTACCGGCTCGCAACCGACCGGCTCAGCGCGGGAGTAACCCCCGGGGTGGCCGACGATGACGGAGAGGAGTGGGCTGTTGACTCCGCTGGAGGGGTGGAGCGCACCCGCGTTCCTCGTCGCCGGCGGATTCTTCGGCATCAACGCGGCAATCGTGGCGACCGGCATCGCCACGAACTCGGAACGCTTGATCATGCTGTTAGGCCAAACATTCGTCGGTGCCGGATGGACCGCTGCCTTCATCGGAATGCTCGGGTTGTATCCCGCGCTCGCCGACCGAAGCCGCTGGCTGGTCCGCGTGGCCGCCGCCCTGATCGCCTTCGGCGTCGTGGTCTTCGCCGTGATGGCCGTGGCGTCGCTCCTCTATTATCTCGGAATCCCGAACGGGGACTTCGCCGCGGTCGTTCCCCTCTTCCTGCCTGGAGTGGTCCTCTCGAGTATCCTGGGGGTCGGCCTGTTGAGCGTCGCCAGCCTCCGGACCGACGTGCATTCACGGACGGTCGGCCTGCTCCTCCTGGCGCTGCCGCTCATCGTCGTCACGAACATCCTCGCGGGGGTGGTCGCCGGGATCGACTCCCCGGTCGGAACCCTCGTGATCGTCATCGCACTAGTCCTGGTCAACGTGGCGATCGGCTATCGGCTCCGGACTGAAGACGTCCCGACCGACCGAGCAGACACCTCGATCGGCCCGACTGCTGAGTGATGTTCCCTCCCGGGGGCGTCTCCCTTTAGTAGGACGCCGCACACGGTCAGCTACCCACCCTTGACGGGGTGGGCTTCCGCGCTGTTACCGCTGTGAGGCCGGGTTCCCCGGGGCGTCACGGTGCAGTCGATCGGTTCAAACACATCGTCACACGCTGCAGTCCGCGTTATCGCTCCGCGCTCCAGGAATCCGAAGATGAGATGTTCCCGTCAATGATGGTCCACGTGATCTCGTCGTAAAGCAAGGAGACACTTTCCTGAGGGACCGACCCGAACATCTCTACGCCAGCGAGTTTCGCGTTCGTCAATGTGGTCGTGAAGAACTGGTTGGTATTCCCGGAGTCCTGGCGATACCAGTAGAAGACGGCTTCCTGCAGCGTCTCACCGTTCGTGAGGGCGTTCATCAGGAGAGGGGTGGACTGGCCGGTCGGTTTCACGAACGTGAACGGCCGGTGCTGGCGAAGCCCCTGGAGTTCCCCCTTTTGTGTATCAACCGGGATGGAGATATCGTGATCGAACTGTAGGACCTTAATCAGACCCGTCCGCCCGTCGAAATCGGTTGATCCCGTGATCTGGTTCCCTCCGGAATCTTTGAGCTCCGCATAGCCGTGCACCGTCGGTTCCGGGATGTTCTGGGCGAGCGAGCCGGCGCGTGTCGGCGTGGGAAGTTGCGCCCACTGGTCGCCGTCGCCGACGAACACGGTCCCGGTATCCGTCGCGAGGAATTTGGCGCCGTCCTTCGGCTCGTACTCGGAGAGGTTGTGTGCCTGATCGCGGATCTCGATATCCGTGTCGTACTGCCTGAAGTTCTCGTTCACCGGTTGATGCCAGTTCTGCGTGCCTGCGCTCGGCAGGTTGTAGTTGTGATTTGGTGTTTCGGGCATAGGTCACTCTCCAGTGGCGGGTTATCCGCTGACACCTCCGTAGCCCCCCTCTCCGTACCCGCTGAACCCGTAGCCGTCCGTCGAGTCGGTCGGCAGCGCCCGTTTCTCGATCTCGGGTAACACCCCGAGCGTCAGCTGTTTGATGTCGTCGACCGCCGCCTGGCTGACTGCCGACGGGACGACGCTGACCCCCGCGGGAGAGACGTCCGACGACAGTTCTGTCGCCGTGCCGGCCCCGACCAGCACGGCCTCGCCCGCAGCCGTGTGTCTGGCCATCGCGATGAACACCGCATGCAGCGTGTCCTGGGGGTCGCCAACGATCCCGGTGAAGACCGCGACGGAAACGGGCTGGTCGAACAGCGTCCCCGACCAGGTGTCGTGGGTCGTCGGGCCTTTCTGCCAGTCGGTGGTGGTCGCCTGCGGCGCGACGATATTCACGAATCGGGTCCTGGTCCGGGAGTCGGTCAACAGCTGTCGGAACTCCCGGGTCACGAGCGGGTTCAGCGTCTGTCCCAGACAGGACACCCGCGGTGTCGAGAGGATGCCGACCGACGCGACAGCACCTCGGTCTGTGGGTTCATACACCACGGGGTAGTTGATGACTGTCCGGTCGCGGACGATCATAACCTCCCGCTCGATCTCAAGCCGCCGGGGTTGGCGGTTCTGCAGCCCGAAGTCCCGCGGCGTTGGTATCACGGCTAGCGGGGCCTCGAACTCCTGTGGACACGGGCTGGCACAGCCGGCCAGTCCGCTGATCCCGACGACGGTGCCCGTCCCCAAGAGTTCACGCCGGTTGACCCTCCCGAGATGGCTCGTCGGTCGGCCGGTCTGGTCCGCGGGCTGAGCGGCATCGGCCGAGGTATCGGGGTGGTGGCCCCGCCCGCTCCGGTTACTGGCCATGGTGTAATACGCCGGACATCTTTGCGAAAAAGCATTAAAGTTTGTGAAATACAGTATAAATAACATAAATAGTCTCATATAGCGAGACTTCCCATGTGGGAAGCCCCGCCGTTCACGGCGGGTGAGGATGTCACGGATGTCTCGACCCACGACGACGGTCTTTCAGGATGACTCCCACGTGCTCAGACGGACCTCCTGAGTGACATCGACGACGCGCAACGGTGGCCGCACCGACGTGCATCGGGATGCTGGGGGCGAAGGCGACCGACCTCATCGAGGAGTGTCTCCTGGTGTGGATCCTGCTCTCGGTCGGACTGGGGGTCATTGTGCCGCGGGTGGCCGACGCTTCGGGGATCGACTCGACAGTCACGGGCGAGTCGGCTGCTGGCACGATGTGGCCACGGGAGCAGCCCATGACGACGGACGGAAACCCTGTCAGACTATCGGTCCCGCGCCGGCCGCATCAAAGCACGTATCCCCTCAGACCCCAGATATAAACCGTGAACAAGATCAACGTCGGTGACGTCGCAGCGCAGTTGGCAGCGGACGGCGAGACAGAGACGGAAGCGATGCGTGAGGTGTCGTTCAGTCTCCAGGTGATGCGGTTCGAGCCGGGGACCGAGGACCCGATGCACGCTCACGCCGAAGAGGAGATCTACGCCATCAATGAGGGCGAGGCGACGCTCGTGACCGACGACGAGTCGGTGGGGGTCGCGGCGGGTGACGTCATCCATCTCGGCTCCGGAACGGACCACCAGTTCACCGAGTTCAGCGACGAGTTCGTCGTCACGGTGATGTACGCGCCCGCCGAGGGCTCGCAGG
>CAZCXJ010000068.1:0-13180 GCA_964502585.1 uncultured Candidatus Halobonum sp. | reverse complement strand
GCAGTCCCGATGACCGGTTCAGATCCCGAGCCACTCGTCGTTTCGGATTTGATAGCCGTGTGACCGACAGAACGTGGCCGCCTGGCGGCGTACCGCGCGGGAGCCCGGGAGCTTCCGCTTGTCACGAACCTGCTCGATGATCCAGTCGCTGATGGCTCGGATACCCTCGTCATCGTCGACAGTGTCGACTGATTTGAGTGCGCGAAAAGTCTTTTCGTAGGCGTCGCGCTGGGAGCGTCCGAGATCCACCTCAGGAAACTCTCTCGTGACTTCCACGATACGTTTCATAGCCGCTGCGACCGTGGGTCGCTGTACGCGTGCTCGAACCTCGACGGGGGTTTCGAAGACTTCCTCGTCCGCGTCGGGGACCAATTCCTCGACCTTGTAGGATCGCTCGTCCAACTCGATCACCTGATCCCCGAGTGCTGCAACGATTTCCGTCCCCCTGGCTGGGAAGGTCAACGCATCCAACTCCTGTTCCAATTCTTCAAGGCCGGCGGACTCCACGGGCGGCTCCTCTTCATGCATCCGCTCCAGCTCCTCAGTGATTTCACGCTCTCGTTGCCGCCGTTCGCTGGCTTGTGCTTGATCTTCGCGGCCGTCCTTGTCGTCTGGCATTTCCTGACATACGCCGTCCACGCCGATAACCCTGATGGGGGGGCCCGGATGAAAGGGCGCCTCCGCACTAACGAACTCGGGCGACGGTCCCGATCCGCCTCACACGGTCGGGTGGAGTCGCTCCCTGACACCCGATCCGACCCCATCGAGGCCACGTTCAGCAGAACATACCACTTTACATGACCCTTCCCTATGAGCCATCACATGCCCGAGGAAACGATATACGAATCGGAAGAGAAACGCAGCCGAAGAGGCCTCGCCTCGTTCTTTCGTCGCATTGCAAACGCACTCAGTCGCGGCGACCCTGTCCCGATCGACAAGGAACAGACGGTCACCGTCGACCCGCCTGCCGAAACGAACCTCGAGGTAGAGGTGGGGCGTGAGGGGAATGACCACAGCGTCGAGTTCGAGCTGGAATGGGTCGGGTCTGCCGACGATATCGAAACCGGCGTGGATGCAAGCAAGGCCACGTTCGAGCTCTACGAGGACTGCGAGCAGATGTACCGCTGGCGGCTGGTCCACGACAACGGCAACATCATCGCCGACGGAGGCGAAGGGTACAGCGCCAAGCGGAAGGCCCGGCAGGGCCTGGAGAGCGTGAAAGCGAACGTACCCGGCGCTGTGGTGGTCGATCAGTCGGTGGAGGACCCCGACGCAGCGGGTGAAGGGGCGACGAGTGACGCGACTGTGGAACTCTACGAGGACACTGCGGGACAGTGGCGGTGGCGACTCGTTCACGATAACGGGGAGATCATCGCGGACGGAAGCCAGGGGTATTCATCGAAGCAAAAGGCACAGCAGGGGATTCGGAGCGTCAAACAGAACGCGCGAGGCGCTCCGGTCGAAGAAATGGACTAACCGGGCGGGCTCGGGACCCGGCGGGCGCCACTCATTCTCCGCCCGCCGGGCTGTCCGAATCCGCATCGCCGTTCCCCAGTTCGACCCGCACTTCCAAGATCCGATTGTTTTCCGCCGTCTCGACCTCCAGACGGACTCCATCGTACGTTACCGATTCGCCCTCTTCCACGACCCGGCCGGTCCGGTCAAGGATCAATCCGGCGATCGTCTCGGATTCACCCGGCTCCGGAAGTTTCGTCCCGAGGGCCTCGTTAACTGTGTGAATGTTGAGTTCCCCGCGGACGAGGGCGACGGTTTCGCCAAGCCAGCGAATGGGTACCGACTCCGTCTGGGTGAGGACTTCCCCGATGATCTCTTCGACGATGTCCTCGATGGTGACGATCCCGGACGTCGTCCCGAACTCGTCGATGACGACCGCAATGCGTCGGCGATCGCGCCGTAGCTCCCGCAGGAGGTCGTCCACATCCTTTGTCTCCGGGACGATGTACGGCTCCCGAGCGATAGATCGAAGGGGAACGGAGCCACTCCGATTCTGTGCGGCGACCAGCTCGCGGATGTGAACCGTCCCGACCACCGTGTCCAGCACGTCCTCGTAGATCGGGAGTTGGGAGACGCCGCTTTCCAAACACGTGTCGATCGCTGACGCGACGGTCGTATCAGCGCTCACCGCAACCACGTCAAGGCGTGGTACCATCGTCTCCTTGGCGATCCGGTTCCGAAACCGGAGCAGCCGCTGCAGCATCCGATGTTCCTCCTCGCTCAACACGCCGGCGCGCTCGCCGGCCGTGATTACCTCGCCCACCTCCGCGCGGGTGATATACGCTTTCTCGAAGTCACCCTCACTGCCGATGAGGGAGTTGACGACCTTTGTCAGCCAATCGAACAGTTCCACGAGCGGGTACAGGAGAACCTGGACCGACCGGAGCGGTCGCGCAATCCGGAGCGCCCACGACTCGCTGTGTTCCACGGCGTAGGATTTCGGGGCGCTCTCCCCGAACAGCAACACGATCGATGTGACCCCGAAGGTAGCAATGAGCACGGACTGGCCAGGATCGAGATACAAACCCAGCAATCCCGTGGCGATACTCGACATGCCGATGTTGGCGATGTTGTTCCCGACGAGTATCGTCACCAGCAAGCGCCGCGGGTCGGCTTTCAGCCCGGCGAGCGTCCTCGCCCCCGGCACCTGGTCCGCTTCCAGGGTTCCGACCCGAGGGTCGCCGAGCGAAAAGATCGCGATCTCCGAGGAGGCGAAAAACGCCGAGAGCAGAATCAGGGCACCCAGTGCGAGTACGCCTATGACCGTGATGACTTCCCGGGACGGGTCAAGAAGGGGCGCCAGTTGCGAAACAAGCTCCAACGGCGCGGCTGGGGGATACATGCTTCAGGCTGTGGGGTGGACGGATAAAATACCGGGGCCAGGTTCTCGCTCCCGGCAGGAAGAGGTGGGACTGGCGCCGTCCGCGTCTCCAGAGACGGACGGGTCGGAAGGTCCACGGGGAGGCCGGCCGGACCATCCTCAACTTATCAGAGTCAGGCGTGGGCGGCTGGGCGACACGCCCGCCGCGGAGGCTTTACTCTCCTGTCAAGGAATCGGTCAGAGCGGGGGTCCACGCCGAATCCCACCCCTCCAGGGGTGGGTCGCTCAACGGTCATCTCGATCCCGAAACCGTGGAGGTCGATGAGCGGACATGAAACACCCGGTGGGGGCCCGGTCGATTCACCGTGAATCACCCTCTCGGCGCACGACTCGACGCGGGAATCGAGTGGACTGATGGCGAATCGCAGAGTCGACTTCCCCACCCGAGTCCAGTACGCCTCCGAGACTCGAGGGAACGACCGGCTGCTCGATGGACGCAGCCCGGATGGCAACCCCGTACGTGCCGTGGAGATTGCGGTCGTCCTGTCGGGCCACACCCGAGCGCTCGAGGCCGGCTGGAGAGCCTGCTCCTACCGACGAAGGTTTGGGAGTTCGCGTATCAGGGGCACACATGGAGTACCGACAGTTGGGATCGACCGGCGTTCGGGTATCCGAACTCTGTTTCGGCACGTGGCGATTCGGGAAGCGAACCGGCGGTGTCCTCGAGACGGACCGCGAGGAGGCTCACGAGCTGCTCGACGCGGTCGAGGAACACGGGATCAATTTTATCGACACGGCCAACGTCTACGGGGACCCGAACGGGCGGGCTGAAGAGTACATCGGCGACTGGTTGCAGGACCGAGACCGAGACCGGTTCGTGATCGCGTCGAAGGTCTACTTCCCGTTCGATGAGGACGATCCGAACGGTCGGGGGCTGTCCCGGAAGCATATTCGCTCACAGATCGAGGGGACGCTGGATCGGCTGGGGACCGACTATCTCGATTTGTACTATCTCCACCGGTGGGATGACGCGACGCCGATTGCGGAGACGCTGGCGACGCTCAACGAACTCGTCGAGGAAGGGACGGTCCACTATCTGGGGGCCTCGACGATGGCCGCCTGGAAGCTGACGAAGGCGCTGTGGACGAGCGATGTCGAGGGCTACGAACGGTTCGAAGTGACCCAACCGCTGTTCCATGCCGGGTACTACGAGGACGTCCGGGACTACCTCGAGGTTTGTGCGGATCAGGAGCTCGCGGTGTGTCCGTACTCACCGCTGGCCGGGGGGTTCCTCACGGGGAAGTACGAGCGGGCTGATCCCGACGACCCTGAGGCAGTGGAAGCCCCCGACGGCACGCGGGGGGAGTTCGACGACTTCTTCCCGGACTGGTACGCCTCCGAGCGGGGATGGAAGGTACTCGAGGCGGTCCGGGAGGTGGCCGATGAACTGGATGCGACTCCCGCCCAGGTGGCGCTCCGGTGGCTGATCGAACAGGAGGCGTTCACCTGCGTTCCGATCGTCGGGGCCAGAACGACCGACCAACTCGCGGAAAACGTCGGTGCCACGGACATCAGCCTGAGCGACTCACAACACGACCACATCACCGACGCCCGCTACCGGGAGGACGGAACCCGGTGGGGACACTGACCGCGCCGAACGGGGCCACTGTGTGGGGTGCTCAGTCCGCACTGACTGGCACGTAGGTAACGGGACAGGGTGCAGACAGGAGGACCGACTGGGCGGTGCTACCGAACACGGCTTTCCCCGCTGGCGATCGTTGTCTTCCGCCGACCACGATCCGATCGGCTCCCACATCGGTCGCGATATCGATGATACCCTCCGCGACGTCCCCGACGACGCCACGCGTCTGGTGGGTGATGCCATGGTCATCCAGGGTCGCCCGGATCTCTCGCACGGTCGCATGCCTGTCCAACAGGCTGTCCACGTCCGCCGGCGAGACGGCGTCATAGCCCACCTGGTCTGCGGCCTCCTGGAACTGCTCGGGGGTGAAGACATGCGTGATAACCACGGTAGCCCCGGACGGAGCGGCAACCGCGATGACAGCGTCCAACAACCGGTCGAGCCGCTCGTGATCGCTCGGCCCGATCGCCAGGACGATCGTGTCCAAATCGGCCATACGGTCCGTTGAGACTCGGACGGGGAATACGTATCGCCGATGAAGTCCCCCTGGTCGGAACCACCTTCCGTGGCGGCGATACGTTGATACCGAGGGGAGACCCTTTGGGGACCGTACTCATGGTCGGGACCGCAGAATTCGACTTCTCGGACGAGGGGGTCCTGGTCACGGGATCGACCTCGGGTATCGGACGGGGGATCGCCAAGGGATTTGCCGACGCGGGCGCGGACGTCGTCGTGAATTCCCGGACGCCTGGCGATGTCGACGAGACCGCAGCCGAACTCGATGAGCGAGCGAGCGGACGGGTTGCTGGGGTCCCGGCGGACCTGAGCGACCCGGCCGAGATCGAAGCGCTCGTCGAGAAGGCTAGTGAGGCGGTCGACGGGCTTGACGTCTTGGTTAACAACGCCGCCGTGTGGCCGATGGAAGGATCGATGATCGACGCGGGACTGGACGACTGGGATCACACGATGGCGGTCAATGTTCGGGCCCAATTCTACGCGACCAAGCTGGTTGCCAAACGGATGATCAGCGCGGGACGGGACGGTCGGATCGTCAATATAACCAGCCAGACCGGCGACCGGCGGACCGGACCACGGGGGATCTATGGGGTCTCGAACACGGCCGTGAACGGGCTCACCTGGCGGATGGCCGGGGAACTCGCCAAGCATGGCGTTCGGATGAATGCTGTCTCGACCGACGTGACCGAGAGCCGGCAACTCCGAAAGGAGGCCCAGATTGAGGCCGAGGACCGAGGCCTCACTACCGAGGAGGTTCTCGAAGAGTGGGGGCAGGCCCGTCCGCTGGAGCGCCTGGGACAGCCGAAGGACCTCGCGGACGGCGTGATGTTCCTGTGCAGTGATCGCGCCGCATACTGCGTGGGAACGATCCTCCGTGTCGCCGGAGGAGGGAATCTCCAATGAGTACACCATCGTCGGGTGATGGACCGTATCCGAATCAAAACTCTCTGTACCACCGCCACCCATGATCGACGCTCACACCCACGCCTGGGGCCCAGACGTGGAGCCGTATCGGTGGGAGGCGGAAGTGCTCCCACCTGGATGGTCGGGCGAGTACACTCACGAGGAGTTGATTGCTGACATGGACGAGGCGGGCGTCGACGAGGCGGTGGTTGTGACGACCCCTCTCTACGGTCGGGGGCCGGGCGCTAACGACTACACCGAAGCGGCCATCGGAGCGCATCCGGACCGACTCTACGGGGTGGGTATCACCGACTATTTCCCGGACGAGTCTCCGCCCGCCGACGAGCGAGTCCGGGACATCCTGGCGAGCGAACGGATGTTGGGGGTGCGGGTACACGCGGCGCTGGCATACGACCCGATCCCGACGGCTCTCGACCGGGACGGCGACTGGTTCCGACGGATCGATGAGGCCGTGTTCCGAGCCGTGGCGGACGCCGATGGTGCGGTGTTCGTGTTCCCGAAGGCACAGCAACTTCCGGACGTTGAGCGGATGGTCGGGGCGTATCCCGACGTTCAGTTCGTGATCGACCACATGGCTTGGCCAGACGAAACGACGGCGCCGAACTCCCGGCCCTGGACGGCATTCGAGTCGCTTGCAAAGCACGGGAACGTCGCGGTCAAGGTGAGTTCGCTCCCCCGATCGGCAACTGAGCCGTGGCCCTACCCAGACCTCCACGAGTACGTCCGCCTACTGGTCGAATGGTTCGGTCCGGAACGCCTGATGCTCGGCTCGGATTATCCCTGGATGGATGACTGGGCCGACTATGGAGAGTGTCTTTCGTGGCTCGGAGAAGTTCCGTTCCTCTCGAAACAGGACCGGAGGTACATCCGCGAACGTGCGTTCAGATGCATCCACTCCGTCTGAAAGAGGGTGAAGGGCGTCTCAGTCCCGTGGTTCGAACGACCAGACTCGGTCCATGAACGGGATCTGTTCGTCCGAGTCCGCATCCACGTCGACTCCCTCGCGTTTGAACTCGGCCACCCGTCGCTCCCATGACTCGACCGCCGGATCGTCAGTCACCGTCGCGACATAGTCATCAAGGTCCTCTGCCTCCAAGATGCACACAGCGATATCGTCCCTCACGTACAGTTCGAATTCGGTGACACCCCCACGTCGCATCGCGTCGGTCACCCCCTCCGGAACCTCCTCATGTGCGGCCAGGTAGTCCGCACGCTGGTCCGGGTCCAGCCGCTGAACATACACCGCCCGCTCGGTATCTGAAGTCATACGCCCGCGATACGTGCCGACTCACAAAGGCGTTCGGTTGCGCCCCGACCGGCGTGTCAGAGGTCGAAAGCGGGTAGCTTCTTGAACCGGAGCGGCGAACCCGGTGCCTATGCGTCTGTATCTCGATACGGCCGACCCCGATAGCGTACGTGAGCGGGCTACCGTGGGATCGATCGACGGCGTCACGACCAATCCGTCGTTGGTCGCCGGTTCGGATTCGGACTACCAGTCGCTCGTCGAACGGTTGGGTGACGTGATCAACGGTCCCGTGTTTGCGCAGGTTCTCGCCGAGGATACCGAGGGGATCGTCAGTGAAGCCCACGCGTACGACTCCTGGGATGCGAAGGTTATCGTGAAGATTCCAGCCAGCGAAGCGGGGTTCGCGGCGCTGCCAAGGGTTCGGGAGGCCGGCATCAGTGCCGGTATCACCGTCGTGTTCTCGGTGGGACAGGCAGTCCTGGCAGCACGGAACGGCGCCACGTTCGTCGCGCCGTACGTCGGCCGGCTCTTCGACGCAGGCGAGGATGGACTCGCAGTGGTGAACCGTATCCAGCGGATCATCGACGAGTACGGCTATGGGACGGAGGTCCTCGCGGCGAGCGTTCGGAGCCTCGAACAGGCGGTCTCGTTGTACGAGGCCGGCGTCGATGCCGTAACCCTCGATCCGGAGGTGTTCGATGCACACCTCCACCACCCGAAGACTGACGAGGGGATCGCCGGATTCCTCGCAGACTGGGGCGACCGCGGCAGCCCGGTTCGCACCGACGAATGATGCCGGCCCGCGGTTCCCCCGTATCGGCTGCCGACGCTCCGAAACCTCACACGAGGCTCACAGGAGGCGGCATGCAACCCGTTGATTTATTTCGTGTCCGGGGTACCGGGGCGCATGAGCCCACGGATCGACCGGATCGAAAGTATCGAATTCGCGTATCCGCTCGAAGACGTCGGGACAGATGGGGCTGGCTTCAACCTGGTCTATGAGCCCGGCACGACGACCGAACGACGGGTGTTCGCTCTCCGGGTCGAGACGGCCGACGGAAACGTCGGGGCCTATGTGGGCGGAAACTCGCCGGGCGCAGCCCAACTCAACACGGTCGCGGACTACCTCATCGGGCGGAACCCGCTCCACCGCGAGCGTCACTGGTCGGAACTGAAACGCGCACTTCGCAAGTACGACCGCATGGGGATCGGCCCCATCGACATCGCCCTCTGGGACCTGGCCGGCAAACAGTACGGGGCACCAATCCACGAACTCCTGGGGTCATACCGGGACCGCCTCCCGGCGTACGCGTCCACGTATCATGGTGATGAGAACGGCGGACTCGACTCGCCGGAAGCCTTCGCCGAGTTCGCCGCTGCCTGTCGCGACCGTGGCTATCCTGGCTTCAAGATCCACGGCTGGGGCGGCAGTGACGCCGCCCGGGACATCGACCGCGAAGTGCGACTGGTGCATGCGGTGGGGGAACGTGTCGGCGACGAGATGGACCTCATGCTCGACCCAGCCTGCGAGTATGAGACGTTTGCGGACGCGCTGAAAGTCGGACGGGCCTGTGACGAACAGGGATTCTACTGGTACGAGGACCCGTACCGTGACGGGGGGATTTCACAACACGCCCACGGAAAACTCAGCGACCACCTCGACACTCCACTCCTGCAAACGGAACACGTCCGGGGACTCGAGCCCGCGACGGACTTCCTTGCGAGTGGCGCCACGGACTTCATGCGCGCGGATCCCGAATATGACGGCGGGATCACCGGGGCCATGAAACGGGCCCGAATCGCGGAGGGGTTCGGGCTCGATGTGGAGTTTCACGCTCCCGGGCCGGCCCAGCGGCACTGTCTGGCCGCGGTTCGAAACGCCAACTACTACGAACTCGCGCTGGTCCACCCCGAGTGTGCCAACACCACGCCCCCGGTGTACACCGGCGAGTACTCCGACCAACTCGACACGATCGATTCGGCAGGGACCGTTGGCGTGCCGTCAGGCCCGGGCTTGGGGGTCACATATGATTGGGAGTACATCAAGGCCAACGAGACGGGACGACGGGTGTACGAATGACCTACCGTGCGGGGATCATCGGCGCGGGAGGGATCGCCGGACTGGGCATTCTCGGGATGCACGACGAAGAACAGATCGGCCGCGAACAAGTGCGTGCCAGCCACGCCGGTGGGTACGCCGCGACGGACGGCATCGAGCTAGCCGCCGTCGCCGACGTCGACCCGGAACAGTTGGCCACCTTCGGTGAAGCATGGAACCTCTCCGAGGACCAGCTCTACGAGGGACACGAGGCGATGCTGGCCGCGGAGGACCTCGATGTCGTATCAGTCTGCACCCCGTCGTATCTCCACCGGGACCACGTCGTGGACGCGGCTCGGTCGCGGGCCGCACCGGACGTGATCTGGGCCGAGAAGCCGATCGCCGCCAGCGTGACCGAGGCCGAAGCGATGATCGCGGCCTGCGATTCGACTGACACGGACCTACTCGTGAACCACTCCTTCCGGTTCACCGACAAACTCCGCCGTCTCCGGGAATTGGTCGTCGAGGAAGGGTTGCTAGGCAACGTCCACGCCGTGGCCACAACCTTCCGGATGGAACTGTTGCGGAACTCGACGCACCTGCTCGACACGCTGGTGTACCTGCTGGACGCGCGAGCCGACCGGGTAGCGGGATACATCACGGGCGCTAACGAGGCGGTCGAATCGCTCGACGCGGACCGCGAGGTCGATGACGCCGGTGGTGGCGGGTTCGTCGTCATGGACGACGGTACCTTTGTCACGGTCGACTGTACGGTCCCGCGGACCGCCTCCTCGATGATGCTCCAGTTCGTCGGCGAGGAAGGGAAGCTGTACCTGAACAACGACGACGGGGAGTGGCGCTACTGGCGACTGGACGGGGGGTCACACGTCGAGGAACCCCTCCCAGGTATCGAGGGGTCCTGGACCTGGGAGGAGGACTACCGCGACGCGTTCCCGGCTGCCGCCCGGCACGTACGGCAATTGCTCGACGGAACAGTCAAAAACCGCTCCACCGGGGTTGAGGCGACTCGGTCGCTGGAGATCATCGTGGCGTTGTACCTGTCTCATTACACAGGAGGCCAGGTTAGCCTCCCGATGGACCGGCCATTGCGGGACGTCCGAATCACGTCCTGGTGACCGTTCAGCTATCGGGAGACGACTCCCTGGGCGCTTCATCAGGCTCGGATTGAGGCGAAACCAAACCACCGCGGGGGGATGGTGAACAAAATTTATTTGGTTGCTACCAAATGAACCGCCATGCCACGCAGTCACATCCGTGGTGGCAGACGACAGTTCCTCAAAGCGAGCGGTGTCGCCGGCCTGGCAGGGTTGGCTGGGTTAGCCGGCTGTGCCGGCGGCACCGGCGGTGGAGACACGGTCGAGCAGGTGGGCTACACATCGTACGTGCGTGGGGGCTCCTGGATCACCGCCTACGTCGAGGCAGCGGAGTTTTACGCCGAGGACCAAGGGATCGAACTGGACGTTCGTCCCAACCAGCAGGACGCCGGCAAGCAGGTGCAGGACATTCGGGACTTCGCGAACGAGGGGTACGACGGGATCATCGTCGGCGTCTGGCAGACCGGCGCCGCCGAGGAGGCGATCCAGTCGGCCCTCGACCAGGACGTGCCGGTGTTCGCCACGAACGCCGATACGGCCAACTCGAACATCCCGATGTACGTCGGGTTCTCGAACTACGACGGTGGGGCGAAATGTGCCGAACAGATGGTCCGGTTCCTCGAGGAAGAGAAGTCCGGTGAGGATCCCTGGGACGTGTTGAACGTCCGCGGTATCCAGGGCAACCAGTCGGCGAACCAGCGGAGCCAGGGCTTCCTCGACATGATGGAAGACGAGGACCGGGTGAACGTCCTACAGACGATCAACGGGGAGTACGCCCGGGACGTCGCCCAGAACAAGGTCCAACAGTGGGTCAACAATAATCAAAAGCCGGACGGCATCTACTCCGGGAACCTCTCGATGGGACTGGGGGTCCAAACTGCACTGGACAACCTGGACGAGTTGTATCCCCGGGGCGAGGAGGGACATGTGGTCCTGACCCAGATGGACGGGAGCCCCGAGGTGAACCCGGCCGTTGAGGAGGGGTTCATTGATGCCGCCGTCGATCAGCCCAACTACTTCTACAACCCGATCGCGATGGAATACCTGATCCGATACGTCGAGGAGGGCCCCGATTCGCTCCCGGAAGTCGGGGACACCGTCACATCGGATGACCTGACGATCGAGTCGGGCCAGCACAAGGGCGTCGAACTATGGTCGGAGCCGATCTGGGAGCCCGGCGAGATGCGCGAACAGAACGGTCATCCGTGGTTCCGGACGAACAGTATCGTCATCACCCAGGAGAACGCCGGCGAGCCGTTCCTCTGGGGGAACGTCTGGGGCTGAGAAACGCGGCGAACACCCTCCTATCGATCTGTCATGGCAACGTCAGAAGGTGTCGTGGACGACTTGGTCGGCGCCAGGGATGATCTCGTCCTGACGCTGTTGGACAACATGATCTGGCCGATCCTGGTGCTGGTCGTCGCGACCGTACTCGTGTTGGTGCCGCAGACGCTGTCGAGCTTTCGGAGCGTCCAACTCATCCTCTGGGCGGCCGTTCCCATCGCCTTGCTGGTGCTGGCCGAGAGCCTGTGTCTGCTATCGGGCCATTTCGACCTGTCGATCGGAGCGATCGCCGGCTTCTCAGCGATGGTGACCGGGATGACGCTCGGTACGTGTCCGACCTGCTGGGGAATCACCTCGAGTCCCGTCGTAGGATTCGCGATGATCGTCACCATCGGCGCCCTGATCGGCGTGACCAACGGGGTCATGATCGCGAAGGTGGGGCTCAATCCGTTCCTCCAGACGCTCGCGTTCCTGATCATCTTCGAGGGTGCCAAGACGGCGCTCAATACGCAACCCGTCACGGGTCTCCCGGATGGGTACACACTGCCCGGTGGCGAACCGAACATCGCGATCGGACTGATGCTGATCGCGTTCCTGGCGTTCGGGGTCGTCATGCGGTACACCCGGTTCGGGCAGGCGGTGTACGCGCTCGGCAGTGACAAGGGGTCCGCGTTGGAAGTGGGTATCAAGACCGACCGCGTGATCATCGTCGTCTACACGATTAGCGGTGTTCTGGCCGCGCTCGCGGGGCTGATGAGCACGGGGTTTGTCGGGATCGTCCCGCCGCTGATCGGCGAGGGGCTCGTCTTCCAGGCGTTCGCCGGGGCGGTCATCGGGGGCATCAGCCTGTTCGGCGGTCGGGGGAAAGTGACCGGCGCCCTCGGCGGGGTGATCCTGATCACCATCATTCAGTCGGCACTCAACAACAGTACGGTCATCGAGGCGACACAGATCCAGATGATCAACGGCATCGTCCTCTTGATCGCGATCCTGCTGTACAGCACACAGGAGTCGATTCGCGCTCGCATCCTGGCGAGTGGTGCCCAATGAGCGTTGAGGATGCCGACACCGCCGATGCCGAGGGGGAGATGGGGACGTCCGCCGACGTCCCCGTGGCCGGGACTGGCGAGGTGAAACTCGGTGTCGAGGCCGTCGGCAAGCAGTTCGGACGGGTCATCGCCCTCGAGGACGTTACGCTCGACATCTACGAGAACGAGGTGTTCGCGCTGATCGGCGACAACGGGGCTGGCAAATCAACCCTGATGAACATCATCAGCGGGGTGTTCCAGCCGACCGAAGGCACGGTCAGGCTCGACGGTGATCCCGTGACATTCACCAATCCGAGCGACGCACGCGCGGCCGGCATCGAGACCGTCTATCAGGACCTCGCGCTGATGGACGACTTGGATATCGCGACGAATTTGTTCATGGGACAGTTCCCGACCCGGAGCCTGGGGCCGCTCAAGTTCATCGACTGGGAGACGACCTACGAGAACGCCGAAGCGATCATCCACGACCGACTGGGACGGACGGAGATGGACATCCGGACGGAGGTGCAGTTCCTCTCGGGCGGACAACG
>CAZCXJ010000067.1:0-13232 GCA_964502585.1 uncultured Candidatus Halobonum sp. | reverse complement strand
GACATGTACGAGCTCATGGAGGTCAACCTCTACGCAGCCGTCGAGTGTGCGGCACGTGCAGCGCGGGAATTCGGACGTGACGGTGACGAGCCTGACGAGATAACCGGGGCGTCCGGACGGATTCTCAACATCTCGTCACTCTCGTCGCAGGTCGGGGGTTCACTCCACTACTGTATGTCAAAGGCAGGAATGGAAGCGATGACTCGCAGCCTCGCAGTTGACCTCGCGCCCCAGGATGTGCTCGTAAACGCCATCGCGCCCGGGTTTATCGGGACGGATATGCCATTTGATCGTGATGGTGAATTCACAGCGAAGGATCGGGATCAGTCCGAGGAGTTTCAAGAATATTATATCGAAGACCCTGGAGGAATTCCACAAGGCCGTGTCGGGAGAGCCGAGGAGATCGCCCCACTCGCGCGCGTGCTGGTATCACCGGAGAACACCTACATGACAGGCCAGACCGTCTTTGTCGATGGCGGCCTGTCGATTTCGCCGTAGTTCGTCTCTTGGGGGCGGTCGGGTGCTGCATCAAGCCTCTGTATCGGTCACTTGACTACCTGCCAGTCTTCAAATAAAACGATCCGGTGAGTGCTGAATAGAGCGCACGAGTGCAGCACCCGTCCCGGCGTTTTATTATTTCGTGGACCATGCTACGGCTTGACATGGCCAGCGACGCATCGCCAGAACGACCGTTCGACATGATTGCGGAAACGGTCGGCGAGCAGACCGCCGACGCGTTTGGCCTCCTCGGCAACGAAACACGAATGGAAATCCTCGTCGCGCTCTGGGGCGCCATCGATTCGACGCCGTCTAGGACAGCGGAGGCCGAATCCGGGCTAACGTTTTCGGACTTACGCGACCGCGTGGGAATCCGCGACTCGGGCCAGTTCAACTACCACCTCGACAAACTTACTGGGAAGTTTGTCGACAAGACCGACGATACCTACACCCTCACAACGCCGGGCCGCCGGATCCTGTCGGCAGTCATTGCGGGGGCAGTGACCGATCCGCCATCGTTTGTAGACGAACCGGTCGATACCGACTGCTGGATGTGCGGTGGGTCGGTCGTCATCGATTACAGCGAGGGACTTCTCCGCATGCGGTGTACGGATTGCGACGGTGCGGTCCAATCACCGGACGGTCCACCGGGGGTACTAATGGCGACTCTTCGCCCCCCATCGGGGCTGATGAACCGCACTCCCCAGGAGTTCTTTCGCCAAACGAACGTCGCGCAGTTTTACGACTGGCGCTCGTTTCTTGATGGCGTCTGTCCGGACTGTACGGGGACGGTGACGGCGACGGCTCACATCTGTGAGAATCACGAGTCTGAGGACGGCTCGCTCTGTCCACACTGCCATCGACACTTCAAAATCGCGTGGAACTGTGTCTGCGACGTCTGTAAGAGTGAGTATGCCACTACCGGATGGGCCCCGATTCTCACGGAGACAGCCGTTTTGTCGTTCTATTACGAGCGGGGAATGGATGTGCACAGACCCGACCCGTCGGTATTGCATGACGTGTACGACACGATTGAAACGACCGTCAGTTCCCGCGACCCACTGGAACTCACCGTGACCGTCGAGGTGGAGGGCGACCGGCTGACGGCGCGACTGGACGAGGACGCGCGTGTGATCGAGATTGACGAGACGTCTACGTAGGCCGACGCGGGCCGTCGTTGCGACCCCGGGTGCTGCATCCGACCTCTGTCCGTCCCACGCATCACCTTCGGGGCTCTCAGGCTCCACCAGCGCCACGAAATGTGACCCCAGCTGCCCTGCAACGACGACGCGAGTCAGCCGAGATCCAGGACCCCGAGTTGCTGGAAGAGCTTCCAGCGCTCCGAGTAGGTCGCGAGCCCGGTATCGGGGAGGTCGGCCGGGTCGAGCCGCTGTGTCAGCCCCGCCAGGATCGCACAGTGGCGGAAAAGCTTCTCGTGGCGCTGCACGCTGTAGGTCGACCGGAGGAGGCCGAGTCGCTCGTCGAACCTGATGAGGCCCTCGCGGTCAGCCTCGCTCAGGGCGTCGGCGTCGCGAATCTGCTCTTGGAGCCGGGCGAGCGAGTCAGCGGGGTCGTTTGTCATGCCGTGCGTATTTCAATAAGTTACCAAAATGTAAAAAGTAGGTTATATTCTCCCCCTCGGCGCTCAGTCCCTTCGCGACAGCCGGACAGTACACGCCTGATAACGGTCACTCCTTTTTCCTGGCCTTAGGATCAGTCGATATGACCTGTACACTCCACTCTCGCCACGAGAGCTGCCGGGATTTACGCATCGCCTCGGGGAACGCATCCTTGGTCTGGCCGTAGTTCAGCAACGCGACGAGCGCGACCCCGCCCAGGGTGTTACCCGCCAGCACCGGCAGCAGGAATTCAAAGACGACCGTCGAGACGGACGCAACGCCGTGCAATAGGAGGAACGTTGCGTCGGCCGTCGAGACGACGACGTGGTACAGCCCCGTCATCGGGATGAGCAACATGAGGATGTACACGAGCAGGAACCGGGCGACCGATTCTGTCGCTGCGTGTTCGAGCCAGACCATGCCCGCGACGATCGCCCCGGCGACGACGGCTCGCGAAAAGAGGCTCCAGGGCGTTTTTGCAATGGCTTCTTCGCCGAAGGTGAGTCCCGCCTCGATAGCCGGAGGATTAAGCACGGTCCCGAAGACGACAAACGCGGTCCCAGCGATGACGCCGATGAGGTTCGCAGCGAGGACGACACCCCACACGCGGAGCAGCGCCGGTATACTCGCCAGTCGTGTCAGGACCAGGGATACCGGTGTGATCGTCTGTTCAGTGAACAACTGATACCGACCGACGACGATGAAGAGGAACCCGACGGGGTACAGCAGGTGATCGACCGGCGTTATCTCCGTCCCTGCGGTTGCGCCCGCGAGGGCGGTGTGGGCGATGAACGTGATGGTGATTGCGAACCCGGCTGCGACACCGCTGAGCGTCAACACCCGCAGCGGAGAGTTGATCTCGTGGCTCCCGGTCGCCAGCACCCGCCGGAATATCTCGTCCGTCGAGAAGCGATCGGCAACGACATCCCCCTCCGAAGGTGCTCCGCTTTCCGCTTGGTCATCGTCGGCGGTCTGATCCTCCGGCATGTGAACGTACACAGAGGAAATCCCCAAAGTTAGGCAGACGCTGGAATGTCCCGCCCGCCGAGAAGCGGTATGCAACGAGCCTGTACGCTTGGCTGCCCGTGATGGAATCATCATCCCCCTGGGACGGTCTCACGGGGACTAATCAGCGGGAGGCTGTCGAGCTCCCCCAGGAACACGGCGCCCTGATTTCCGAATGCCCCGCTCCGAGGATCGACAGCGGCGACCCGTCAGTCAGCTGTCGGAGACCCCGACGACGTGAATGATTGCGAGCGAATCGGTGTCGATCGAGGAGGCCGCGGTGAGGACCTGGTTACAGAAACGGTCCAGGACCGGACACCTGCGGCCATCGCTGACGACCCCCGCCGCGCCGATCGGGTGCTAATCGAGTCCTCTCTGAAAGCGTCCAACGGCGGCGCTATCGCCGCGTCCGCGAGGCCGAGTCAGGAGCCGGCTCACCACCGGTCGGTCAGGTGTCCCCCGGTGACCACTCGCACGCGTCCCCGGTCACCATCTCTTGCTCGTCAATGTAGGTCGACAGACACGCGTAGTTACAGAAGTACTCGGGCGAGCCACAATCATCGGTACAGTCGCGAACACAGATGGGGTCGTGGTCGAAGATTGGGGCGCCGCAGTACGCACACTCCTCCGTGGCCGAGGGCGTCTCGATTGTCGTTGACATGTCCGGAGAACGGCCCGGGTGACAAAAGAGACTTCCGCGCCACCCCGAAGACCGGCCTCCGGTGTTCGGGGTCGATCCCGTGGACGGCACCCAAGGCGACAGCCCCCAGCAGAACGGGGACCTCCTCGCCGTGCAGTATCAACTTCCCGTATCTCGGGATGCAGTATAGCGATCGTTAACCCGGAGTCTAGGGAAGCGTAATAATCGAAGGCTCAAGACGCCGGCCCCCAAGTCCTCGGTATGCGCACGAGTCTGAATGTTTCGGAAGAGGTCTTGACAGCCTTCGACGAGACGTGGCAGGCCGAGGGGCTCGAGTCACGTTCGCGGGCGATCCGGGAGGCGATGCGGGAATACGTCGAGGCTCACTCCCGACTCGAAGAGGTCTCCGGTGAGGTCGTCGCTGTGCTGGCCTTCGACTACCGCCACGACGCTGTGATCCGCGACCTGCACGCTGCTCAACACCGGTTCCAAGACGTTATCGAGACGATGAGCCACACCCATCAGGGCGAGTGGTGTCTGGAGACGATCTTCTGTCACGGGGAGGCCGACCGGGTTCGGGCCCTGGTGTACCAACTGCGGGATTTCGACGGCGTCGGGCGGGTGAAGACGATGCTGCTCCGCCCCACAGCTGTCGGGCCCGGTCACTAGTTCCGGTTCCCGCCGGTGCCCGCCCCCGCCCCTGGTTCGAGCGCTGACCCGGCACCGGGGTTGCTCCTGAACGGCGGCAGCCACCCGAACACGCAACGGTTAATCACTCGCCGCCCCGTCCGTATTACGATGCAGGACCCTGGCGCGATCGACTGTTACGAGTCGCTGGACGGGCAGGTGGCGCTGGTCACGGGTGCGACACGGGGGATCGGCGAAGCGATCGCCCACCGTCTCGACGAATTGGGTGCGACGGTCTACGCCGGCGCACGGGACACGAACGACGTCGGAGCCGCCACCCACAGTCCGGTCAGGCTGGACGTGACCGAGGAGTCGTAGATTGCCGCCGCGGCCGAGCGGATCGAGGAGGATGCCAGCCGGCTCGACATCCTGGTCAACAACGCCGGCGTGTTCCCGCGAGCGGGACCGTTGCACGAGATGGCCACCGAGGATCTCGATTGGACCCTCGACGTCAACCTTCGGGGGGCGATTCTCGTCACGAAACACATGCTGCCCCTGTTGCTCGACCGCGAGGCCGGCCGGGTCATTAACCTCTCGTCGGGACTCGGCCGGTTCACTGACGGTGAGATGGGTGGCGACTATCCGCCCTACCGGATCTCGAAGGTGGGACTGGGTGGACTGACAGCCTACTTGGACGGTGAGTACGCCGCCGCGGGCCTCATCGCGAACGCAGCCAGCCCGGGCTGGGTCCGAACCGATATGGGCGGCCCGAGCGCGACTAGGAGCCCGGAGAAAGGGGCCGAGACCCCCGTCTGGCTGGCCCAGTTCAAGCCCGGGAGTCCGAGCGGGCGACTGTGGAAGGACAAGCAGGCTCTCACCTGGTGACGGCCCAGGACCGCGAGTCGGGAGGCGGGCACCGTGCCAGTTTACCGACCGCCGTGCCGTCCGCGACAGGACTGGCGTCTTCAGACCGCCACCGCTGACCGATCCACCGAGAGCCCTGCCGTCAACTCGTTTCCTGGACTGGCGCTGTCCCGCAGTCGTCCCACAGGACGATAAGGGCTTTATCCGCGCCCCCCGTTATCTGGCCTGAAGAGATGCCGGGCCTCCTGTCTGACCTGCTCGCCTGGGTCGTGATCGGTACGTTTCTCGGAGGTGCGGTCCTGGAGCGACTATCCCAGCGGACGACGGATGGAGGGCTGCTGAGCCGCATCGTAACCATGCGTCTCGCCCGGAAGGTCGCGGCCAGTGCGTGGGCGCTGTTCGCCGTGTTCTGGTTGCAGCTGGTTCCCCACTTCGCGTTCGTCCACAAGAGTTTCGTCGAGGGGATCCTCTCGCTTGCCGCCGTTCCGGCCTGTCTCTACGCCGGCCTCCTCATCTATCGGGGGCGTGACTCCCTGTTCGTGCTCTCACGGGCCGTCGCGGTGATGGGCGTGATCTATCTCCCGTTCGAGACGATCCCCGCCTTCACCGTCGCGGGTGTGTCCGTGCCTGCGCCGCGACAGGTGTTGATTACGGTCGTCGCGGCACAGACGGGCACGGTCATGGCCGCCCTGGGCTACCACCCGGAACTCGTCCAGGGCTCCGCGACCGGGTACATGAGCGCCTACCGGTTCACGACGCCGGACGGGCACGCCCTCATCTTTGAGACCGTCTTGGCGTGTACGGGGCTGGGGAGTATCGCCATCTTCGCCGGTCTGATCGCGGCCGTCCGGGCCCCCTTGGGCCGGAAACTCCGAGCGCTGGCCGTCGCTGTCCCGGTCATCTGGGTGTTGAACATCGCCCGGACGAGCTTCATCGGCGTGGTCTTCGGGAAACAGTACCTCCAAGTGTTCGTCGACGAGGTGCTGTTCCTGTTCGGTTCGTCTGACCCGTACATGGTGTCGTTTTTCCTCTCCGACCGGGTGATCAGTCAACTGCTTGCAGTGGTCGCGCTGGTCGGCGTCACGTACCTCGTGGTCCGGGAACTCCCGGAACTGCTGACCGTGATCGAGGACGTCCTCTACATGCTCACGAACGAGGAGTACGACCTTCGGGAGGCGCTGGACTTGCCGCGTGAGCCCGCGGGCCGCCCGGAATCGCCGCAATAGGGGCGCGGCCGGGGCGGCGTCAGTCCGGGCCGAGTCCGTCGGGCAGGCCTGCGAACGTCGACAGCGCGGCCGCCTCCATGTGATGGAGGTCGCCCGGCACCACCAGCAGGTGAAGCGGCGGTCCGAGTTCCAGGTTGGCCAGCGCCGCGAGCCGGTTGGCGCGGACGACCGGGTCGTGGCCGCCTGCCCGAGCCACGGCCACGCCCAGTGCGTCCGTCTGCCAGTCGGCGGCCAATAGTGCGGCCGCTTCGTCCGCCCGCATGAACTGCTCGTCCGCGGCCCGGATATCGAGGTACACCAGCGTGTGGAGGTCACGCTCGCGGTTGGCCTCAATCGCCTCGAGGACGCTGGGCGGAACCCCTTCACTCCCGTGCGAGGCTGGAAACGGGAGTGTCACCGCTTTGCCGAATCGGTAGTTCTGCAACCCGGTCAGGCTCGCGGCCGCGCTCCCAGCGCTCACGCCGTGGATAACACGGGTGTCGATCCCTCGTTCGGCGGCCCGGATCCGCAGGTCGGTATGGGTCGTCGAAATAAACGGGTCCCCGGCCGTGAGGAACGCCACTCGCCCGGATGTAGCCGCGTTCAGGATCGGCTCCGGGTCACGCTCGACGCCCGCCCGGCTCCGCACCTCGATGTCCGTTCCGTGGCTCCGTTCCAGGTCGGCCACGTCCGCGCCGGCGAGTTTGCTGGTGTAGAACTCCGCGAACACCCGGTCGGCGTTCACGACCGCCTCCCGCCCCGCGATGGTGATTGACCGCTCGTCGTAGAGTCCCAGGCCGACGAAAGTTAGCATTGCTCTGACTACCGGCGGTGAAGGAGTTAAGCGCTCTCCCGACGCCGCCGGGCTGCTCCAGGATAGAACTCATGATCGACCGAACCATCCCAGGTGTGCGTGATCCTGGATGCTCCTGGGGTTCCTAGGGCTCCTGCCATCTCGACAGACGGTAGGCAGGGATCCGAGCGCCGCCTGGAGTCCCGTCGTCACACTCATATGTGCCGTGTGGTCATTCCGCGGCATGGAACGGCTCGAATTCGACGATGTCGGGGCCGACGTCTACGCGGCGGGGGGAACGCGCCGCGACCTTGCGGACCGTCTTGAGACGACTCAGGTCGCACTCAACCACTATCGGATCGACCCGGGTTCGGGGCTCCCGGGCGGCCTGCACGCACACATGGATCAGGAAGAGGTGTTCGTTGTCCTTGTGGGAACGGCCGTCTTCGAGACGCTCGAGGGTAAAGTAGAGGTCGACAGCGGGGGAGCAGTCCGGTTCGCGCCCGGCGAGTTCCAGTCTGGCCGCAATGCTGGCGAAACGCCACTCGAGATTCTGGCGATCGGGGCGCCACGCGACAGCGAGGACGTCCGGCTCCCGCTCGCCTGCCCAGCGTGTGACAACCCGAACGTCCGCGTCGACGCCAGCGGGGACGCCCCGGTGTTTACCTGTCCTGACTGTGGGGACCAGCGAGTGCCGGCTCCTTGTCCCGAGTGCGGGGCCGAGGCCTTCGAGGTCACCGTTGGTGAGTCCGACCGGCCAGTCGTCGCGTGTCGCGACTGCGGCAGTCAGTTCTCGGACCCGCCGGTCCGGGAGTAGCGGGGACCGCTCGCCTAGCCATCCCTCGTGTCCTCGGGATACCGGAGGCGCAGCTCCACGAACGATGGGTCCATCGGCTCCCCGTCGCTATCGGTCAGCGTCGCGACCGTCAGAGTGGTCGTGTCCCGCTCCAGGCGCGCGGGCAGTCCCACCCTGAACAGGGTGGCCTCGCCGTCATCACCCAGCGACACCTGATCGTCGAGCGCGATCCCGCTGGCGACCACCTTCGTCGCCCCGATCCCGCCCGATTCCACCCAAAACGACGTTCCTGTCAGGAGCTTTGGCTCCAGTTCCGCGATCGTCACGTCGCCGGTCTCGACACCGACGGTGAATTTCTCGAGGCCGTTTGGCGCGCCCGTGAGGACCACCGAGACAACGGTTGCGATCGGGCGGCCGACTGACTCGCTGACGGCATGGAGCGACCCGTCCGCAGCCCCGACCACGAGAGTTTCGTCCGTCACTGCTGGGGACGACCGGACGTCCGCCCCGGCATCGTACTCCCACACGACATCACCCGACTCGGCGTCGACCGCAAAGACGGTCCCGGTGGCGGTACCGACGTGGACGACGCCCCCGACGATCGCCGGCGAGGAGTACGCGAGGCCGATCTCGGTCCGCCAGCGCGTCTCACCCGTTGCCGTGTCGAACGCGTACAGGAACTTGTCGAACACCGGGACCACCACCGATTCCGGGGTGACGGCCGGCGAGGCGGGCATGCCAGCCCGGAGGAACCGCCACCAGCGGTCCTCCCCGGTTTCGGCGTCGACCGCGTACAGTTGGTCGTTCATACTTCCGAAGAAAACCGTCCCGCCGGCCACCACCGGTGATGCGAACTCGTCGGCGCCGGTCGACCGCCGCCAGACCTCGGTCCCGTCCGCCCGGTCGAGCGCCAGCAGCCGGCCGCCGTGACTGAACAGGTAGACCCGGTCGGAGTCGACGGCCGGGCTGGTGGGGACGATATGCCCGGTATCGACCCGCCAGACCACCTCCCCGGTGGCCGCCTCCAGAGCGTACAGGTCCGTGTCGAAACTCCCGATGAAGACTGTCCCGTCGGCGAGCGTCGGGGCCGCCTGGACCTTCCCGCCGGTCACCTGCGCCCACTGTTCGTCGCCCGTCCCGGCGTCGAGCGCTCTGATGACCCCGTCACGACCCCCGACATAGACCGTCCCGTCGCTCACGGCCGGAGACGAATAGCCACCGCCCGTTTCGACGCGCCAGCGCCGCTCGCCGGTCGCCAACTCGATCGCGTAGACGTGACCGTCGAGACTGCTGACGAACACTGCACCGTCCGCGATCGCGGGCGAGGCGTGGACCGCCCCGTCCGTTAGGAGTTGCCAGCCGAACGAGGCCGCGGCCGGCCCAACGTCGTCCGGGGCGTAACTCGTATGTTGGGGGTCGCGACCGAACATCGGGAACCCGTCGATCCCGGTGGGGAAGTCGGCCGCAGACAGGCCAACGGGCTCCTCCGTCGGGCGGGGCGTCCGGGTCGGTGTCCCGTCGAGAGCGGGGTTGACGGTTCGGGTGTCGCTTCCGGCCGCCCCCTCGGGCTCCGTGAGACCCGAACAACCGGCGGTCCCGACCACGCTTGCAAGGGCCCCGAGACTGGCCAGTACCTTCCGGCGGGTGTGACCGTTCCGGTCGGAGTCGGACGACGGGTCGTGTCCCATGTCACACCTCCAACTCGACGCGGTGCCAGCCGGTCGACCCGGCGGGGTAGGGTTCGCTCTGAACGTTCGTCTGGACCGTGCCCGTGCCGTCGGTCGCCCGGACGACCGCCTCGAACGACTCGGGCGCACTGTCGGTGACGTAGCGCCACCGCCGGCGAGCCGTCCGCGAGAGCGGGTCCTCCAGTGTCGCGCCGTTCCAGGTTTCACCCCCATCGAGGCTTACTTCCACGCGGTCGATTCCCCGCCGCCCGGCGAACGCGATACCGCCAAGCGCGACCCGGTCGCCGCGTCGCTGGGCGGCCCTGATGTATGACAGCGTGTTCACCACGGCCTCCTCCTCCCAGCCGCGGTCCTCCCAGTAACCCTGGTACTGTGTGGGGACCGCCCCGACGCCGACCACCCACTTCGTTGATTTCATGCCGTAGCGGCCGGGGATGAGCAGTCGGGCCGGGAACCCGTTGGCACGCGGGAGCGTCGAGCCGTTGATGCCGTACGCCAGCATGATGTCCGGCCGATTACGGACGATCTCCCACGGGATCGATTCGGTGTACCCGTCCTCGGCCTGTGAGACGATATCGAGGGCGTCGGCTGCGACGCCGGCCTCCTCCAGAAGTGCGCGAAGCGGAACGCCTCGCCACCGACTCGTCGAGACGAGCGGGCCGCCCACCGGGTTCGAGACGCAGACCATCGTCACGACTTGTTCGCGGGAGGCAGGATGGCCCACAAGGTCCTCGAGGGTGAGGTCGTACGTCGACTCGGCGGCTCTTCCCCCCACGTTCAGGGTCCAGGCGTCCGCATCAATCTCGGGATCGGATACCTGTTTGTCGACCACATAGTGGTCTTCGACTGCGGTAATCCGGGCCGGCATGCCGCGGAAATCGAAGTCGAAGTCCGCGTCGGAGTCGATCGTGGACACCGTGACTGGTTGCCGATCGGCCGATTCCATCCCCAAATCGTTCCCGGAGTCAGCCGCAGCTGCGGGCGTCGGAGTGTCCGTGGCGGCCGTCAGGGTCCGCCCGGTGGTCGCCTTTTCCGTCCGTCGCTGGTCCGCGAGCGACTCGCCTGGCTGGACTCCGTCGCGCGTGACACGGTCGACGCCGAGTGCACCGCCACCAGCACCCGCCAGCGCCAGTCCCGCGATCCCGGCCCGTCTGAGGAACGTCCGGCGGTTGGCGCCGGAGCCGGAGGCGGCAAACGCCCACCGGAGGAGTGCCACCGGAACCACCGCCAGCAGGCCCGCAAGGACGGCGGCCACCGAGACTCCGGCAGACAGGAGGAATCCGACCATCGACGCCATGGCGAGAGCGCCGAGACCCACTAACGGCTGGCGCCCGTCGGCCGGGAGTCGTGCCCACGCTCGAGAGAGTCCGACGGCTGCGAGAATCATGGCACCGGCGACCCCGGCCACGAGCAACGGTTGGGCGGCCTTCCCGAACAGGTCGATTGCGGTCTGCGAGACGATTACCGGTGAACTGTCGATAATAACCTGCGCGAGGGCCGTGAGGGGGGTTTCGGCGACAAGCGGACCGACCGCGATGAGACCGGCGACGTACGTGAGGGCACCGATCCCCCACCTGACCGGCGCGACAGGACTCCGCATACACCTCCCGCAGGGACGGACGGACAAGAAGGTCACGGGCCCTCCCGATTTGGCCCCAAATCCGTCTCGGATTCGGTTCCCGTCGGCGGCGGTGCCAGCCCCGACTGTCGGGGGAGCCTGTCCGTCTGGGCGTCACGTGCCAGCCCGGGTTTTCCGACTCACGACTGGCTGGCCGCTATCCCGTTGGCTTAGTAGGACCCCGTCGAACCCGGGTGCGTGACAGACGAGTCGGGGGTCGCCGGGGACGAAGCGTCGCCGGGAACGCCCACCGCGACCGACGTCGGAAGGCCCTCAGCCACCCGGACGACAGGGCTCGTGGCCGGCATCTTCCTGCTCTCGACGGCCGCCGCTGCCTACGAGATCGCTCCCGCGAGCGTCATCCCGCTGGTCCGGGAGTCACTCGGCGTGGGCCCGACCGCCGCGGGGTGGCTCGTGAGTGTCATGTACGCGACGGCCGTGGCGGCCAGCGTCCCGGTCGGGGTCGTCCTTGATCGGGTCAACGTCCGCGGGGCAGTCGTGGCTGCGGGCCTAGCGTTGCTGGTCGCGGGCGGATGGGGATGGTCCGCGGCCACCGCTGGCGACTACCCCTCGCTCCTGGCGTCCCGGGCCCTTGCCGGGCTCGCCTACGTTGTCATCTGGAACGCGGGCGCGGATATCGTCGGCCGGTCAGTCGGCCCTGCACGTCGGGCGACCGCCGTCGGCGTGTTCACTGCGAGCGCCCCGGCGGGATTCGCTCTCGGGCAGTTCGGTGCCCCGCTTATCGCCGCCCCGCTCGGGTGGCCGGCCGTCCTGCCAGCGTACGCCGCGCTCGGCGCGGTGGGCGTCCCGCTGTTCGCGATTGCCACCTGGGGCCAGCAGTTCGGCGTCCAGACTGCCGCCCCGGATCGGACGAGTTTCCGGCGGCTGTTCCGGAACGGGGACGTCTGGCTGTTGTGTGTGTTGTGTTTCCTCGCGTTCGCATTGTATCTGTTCCTCAACACTTGGCTCCCGAGCTACCTGACCGAGGAACTGGGGGTCTCGCTTGCCGTTGGCGGACTGGTCACGGCCGTGTTCCCCGCGGTCGGCATCGTGTCGCGGATCGGCGGGGGAGCCCTCTCCGACCGGGTCTTCGGGGGCCGTCGGCGTCCCGTTGCCGTCCTCTCGTTCGGGTTGACTGCCCCCGTCGTCACTGCCTTCGTCGTCCTGACAGCCGTCCCGGTCGTCGTCGCCTTGGTGGCCGTGACCGGGTTCGCCATCCAGCTCGCCATCGGGCTGTTGTTCTCGTACATCGCCGAGGTGGTGACCGACGAGGTCCGGAGTACTGCCATCTCGCTGTTGACTGCCGTGGGACTTCTGGGGGCCTTTCTCGCTCCGGTCGTCGCCGGCGCGGTCATCGAACGGGCGGGCTACCGGCCCGCTTTCGTCCTTGCGGGCCTGGTCGCCCTCCTTGGGGTTCTGGTCGCACTTCGGGCCCCGGAGACACCCTGACCGGTCGCTGGTTTCCCCTTCTCCACCCCATCCGGAGCGATCCCTACCGACTCGCTGACCGGGCAGCCACCGATATGGGGCTCCACCGTGACCGCGGGCAGAGTTGGTCTGGTTAGACATCACCTAACGCGGATTGTAAGGATTAAGCGAGTTATAGCTAAATCCGTACCCCTCACGTGAGAGTATCGGAAGCTGACACATGCTTGGACGACCGGCTGCACAGCTCATCCGCGTGGCAGTGCTGTCGGGCTTTTTCGGATTCGCATTGGTGACGATCTGGCGTGGTCGTGACAACGAGACGCTCCGGAAGGCGTTCGTCGTTGCCATGGTCATCGGGGTGACAGTCCCGCTAATCACGAACGTGATGTTTCCCCCGTTTGCGAAGTGGATCTTCTTCCCGGATACGGCACCCCAGCAGACGACGACCTAT
>CAZCXJ010000066.1:0-13435 GCA_964502585.1 uncultured Candidatus Halobonum sp. | reverse complement strand
CGACGGCTTTCGCGATCAGGGTCTTGCCGGTGCCAGGCGGGCCGTGCAGGAGAACCCCCTTCGGCGGCTCAATCCCGAGCGTTTGGAACAGTTCGGGGTGGCGCATTGGGAGCTCGATCATCTCCCGCACCTGCTCCAACTCGTCCTCGAGACCGCCGACGTCCTCGTAGGTGACACCGGGTGCGACAGGTTCGCCACCGCCAGACTCGACTGAGACTTCCTCTGCAGGCTGGTCGGTCAGTTCGATTTCGGTATCGTTCCGTACCACAACCGTCCCCGCTGGGTCGGTTTCGACGATCCGAAGGCGAACCCGGCGACCGGAACGCCCGGATAGGATGCCGAATCCAATCGGCACTGCGACTGTTCCACCGGCGCTGACTGCCTGATCCACGAGCTGATTCCGAAGATGCGAGGTTAGATCACCCTGGATGCGGAGGTTTCCAGGAAGCGCGATCTTCACTCGATCTGCGGGCGCGACATCGACTCCCTCGACCGTCACCCGATCATCGATACTGACACCGGCCTCCTGCCGGAGCCCGCCATCGATTCGAACGATCGCACGACCGGCGTCGTCCGCATCGCTTGGCCAGACACGAGCCACCGCTGGACCAGCAGACCCCTCGATAGCGACGAAGTCCCCGCTACTCACGCCCAGGTCGTCGAGTGCTTCGCGATCGATGACGGCCATACCACTCCCCGGTTCGCGGTTTTTTAGTGGTTTGACTGTCAGGCGCATGATTCGAGCGTGGCTGAGGCTAGTTGTCCGGAAAGCGTGGAACGGTGGGCGAACGATTCGGCTGGCGTCGGAGGGCGTCAGCCCCCGCTCTCGATATCGATCGGCGTCCCACTGATTGCGGCGCGTGGGTCAACGGGCAACCGAACTTCCAGGACGCCGCTGGAATATTCGGCGGTGATCCCCTCGTCATTGACTTCCCTCGGGAATCGGAACCGGCGGTGGTAGGTGCCCTGCCGTGCCGGTCGGTCTTCCTCGGCGTCTGCAGCGACGTTGAGGATCCCCTCATCCCACGTGACCGTAATCTGCTCGGGATCGTAGCCCGGCAGTTCAATGCTCAACACGTACGCGCCGTCCTCTTCGAACAGCTCGTAGTCGTCACGTGTGGCAAACCGGTTGGAAAACTCTCCTTCTCGTGTCGGCGAACCGGAAGGATTGGTAAGCAGAGCCATTACTGCTCACCTCGCTCCCATTCGCCAATTGATTTCGATTCCAATTGAATTTTTTGCCCATCCCCCGGGATTTCACCCGAATCATACCGCATACGCGAGTCGCTCGCCGACCTCCAGCCCGTTCCGAACCGCGGCGTGTAATCTTGCCTCGCCCGGAACCCAGTCGCCGAGGACGAACAGCCCGGCCTCCTCCGCCTCCCGGAGTGGCCCGCGGAGCGTGCCTTGTTCAGGAAGCGCGTACCGCCAGCCCTGATGATCCGTCCAATCGGGCTCGGCCAATCGGTCGTCACCGACGACTTCGGCCGTCTGGTTCGCCAGCACCCTGATGTTCTCCGTCGGTGGTTGATCGTAGTGTTCAACCGACCAGTCGTGATTCGCTTGGACAATCAGCAGCGTCTCCCCCTCGGGGAGGTGACCGGGCTTGCATTCCTCGCGCGAGATCCATCCGATATCGTGGTTCTTGTCGGTATTCACTAACCCATAGTAGGGACGATCAACCGGGAAGGGGTAATGCAGAACTGCCGTCCAGACTGTCCGGTACTCGACGTTGCCGGCCGCGGCTTCGAGTTTCGAGCACGCTTTGGAATCCCACTCAGCATCCCGAAGAAGGGCCGCGGTTTGCGGGGCAGGTGGGTTCAGCACGACGACGTCGAACGGCCCCCATCGTCGGCCGCCATCATCGACCAATCGCCAGTTGTCGCCGTCACGGACTAGTTGCTCAACGCGTGTCTCCCGATGGATGGTCGCATCGGTGCGGGCGAATAATCGCTTGGCGAGCTGCGTCAGCCCCGTCCGATAGCTCCATTTACATTCGTCAGCATCCCGTCCCTCCGAGACGACGCCATCCGCATCGAACGTGTATACGGGCTCACTGATGTTGACCAGCCCGTCACTGTCGAGGGTGTCCGTCACCAGTTCGGTTACGCGGTCGTCATCGTCCTTCAGATAGTTCGCGCCGTAATCATAGGTGACGCCGTCGCGTCGGCGGGTCGCTGCCCGTCCACAGAGCCCACCTGACTTCTCGAGGACGGTTATGTTTGCGTCTGCGGCGGCCCCGTCAAGAACGAAGGCTCCTGCCGCGGCCGCTGCGCCAGCGCCGACGAATCCGACTTCTGTCATATGTCTCCGCAGGGGCTGGACGCTAAAAACATCTCTCCGTTTCCGCCTTACCCGGTGGCGTACCGATCCCTGACGAGAGCGGCCGGGCCGAATCGGTCCCGCCTCCGGGGTTCACCTGGCCCCTTTGCGTCCCGGACCTACCTGCCCGAGTCCCGGCTCCAGTCAGTTGGCTTCCTCGACTCGCTCCCAGAAGCTGAGGAAGTTCCCGCCACAGATTCCCTCGACTTCCGCGTGTGTAAACCGCTCTTCTAACCCCTCGCGGAGCACCGGCCAGTCTTGGTACCGCTGCATGGCTCCGAACCCGGTTCCGTAGCCTTTCCCGTATCCTTCCGGGAAGCCCGCTGCGACCGCCCGCTTTCGCGCCTCGGCGATATACTGCTCGGGTGCACCCGTATCCACATTTCCGAAGTCAGTCCCAATCCCCACCCGATCGATCCCCATTATTGACACAGCGTGCTCGAGGTGATCAAACCAGGCTTCCAGCGCCGGATTCTCCGATTCAGGAGCGAGAAACCACGGTACCCCAACGACACCGAAGTATCCGTCTACGGCTGCCAACGCCTCCAACGTTTCGTCGGTCTTCGCCCGTGGATGATCGGCGACGGCCGTACAACAGGAATGGGTGACTGCCACCGGTGCAGTCGATTCGTCGAGTGTGGCCATCGTCGTTTCTTGCCCACAGTGTGATAAATCGATGATTGCGCCGTGGTCGTTGAGTCGCCCAACCAGGGTTTCGCCATGAGTCGAAAGGCCTGCGTTCGAACGATCGTAGCACCCTGCTCCAACCAGGTTATGGGTGTTATACGTCAGTTGGAAAATGCGGAGGCCGGCATCGTACAGTGGGTCCAACGCCCCGTCATCACCCTCGACCGCCCGGCCGAGGTTTTGGGTATTGAGAAGGATACCCACCTCCTCCTCCGCCTCCGCCACTTTCCGTGCCTCCGCGGGAGTGGTGACTTTCGTGAGCCTCTCGTCGGCGTCGAACCGCGCCTGCCACCCCAGAATTCCATCACGGGGGGGCCTGCCACCGACAGTGACGCTGGCGACGTCGACTCCCGCCTCGTGGAACCGTCCCCGGTAGCGCTCACGGTACTCGGGATCGGTTCGAATCAACCGCGTCACGGCCCGGTCAATCGCGAATCGAACGGACCGATCCTCCTCAACCGCAGTTTCGATCGCCGTTTCGACTTCTTCCGTAACGAGCCACGGTGTCCCAGCGAGATAGTCGAAGGTGGGTACGGTCGCCATGGACCCGGGTCTGGAGGCCCCCGGATAAACCCGATCGTCCCGGCAGGCGGTTCGCCGAACCCACGGTCGGAACGGGGGGCTACTCACCCCGCCTCGATGCCGGTGATTTCGAACCTGGCTCCTCGTCCTTCGTCCACGAGCCGAATTTCCCATCCGTGAGCTTCGACCACCCGGCGAACGAGCGTCAGCCCGACTCCGGTGTTGTCCGGTCTCGACGAGTACCCCCATTCGAACACACGTTCACGCTCGCTCGACCCGAGACCCGGACCGCTGTCCTCGACGTAGAACCCGTTCGAGAGTACGCCAACTTCGACCCGGACATCGGTCCCGCCGTGTTGGATCGCATTCCGGAACAGGTTCTCCAACACGAGCAGGAGACCAACCCGGTTCGCGTGAACCGTCTCCGACTCGGCGACGATGAGGTCCGCCTCGATCGTAGTCGTCGCCTCCCAGGCTTCTTCCGCCACCGACTCCAGATCGACCGGCTCGCGCTCCGTTTGATCGAACGAGTCTTTCGCGAGGACGGAAACTTTCTCCGCTAGTCGATCGAGTCGTTCGAGCGCCTGACCGACCGCGTCGATATGCTCCGCTCGCTCCTCGGCGTGTTCGATCATCGCGAGAGCATGTCTGATTCCACCGACACCGCTCCGGTCGCTAGTCCCACGTGCCTGTACCCGCTTCAGATGTGACTGAGCCACTTGGAGATGGTTCCGAAGTTCGTGGGTCACGAGGTCCGCGTACACGCTGAGTTCGTCCGGTTCTTGACTCTCCGCCCGTTGCTTGAGAGCCTGTCCTGCGATTCGTCCTATCTCATTGAGCACCCCTCGCTCGGCTTCGCCGAACACCCCGGGACCGGTGGCGTAGAGCACGAGAATGCCGTACGTGGTCCCTCCGGCGCCGACCGGAATTACAGCCCGGTATCTACCCGTCTCCGATATCGATTCGGTATGGACTTCCCCCGTCCGGAGAGCTTCGGCAACGGCTCCCCCGGCAGCGTTGGTGGGCAGGACGATGTCGGAGGGAAAACGTGGCACGAGTCGGTCTGATTCGCTGTCGTAGGCAGCAAGCCAGGTAAACCCGTAGAGGTCCGCCTTTTGAACATGCCGATACACGGTGCGCTCGATCGATTCTCGATCTTCATCCTCTCCAAGGAACGCGATTTCGATAGCCAATGTCCGGACGACTCGCGTCAGCCGGCGGTGCCGGTCTAAGGCAGTATCGACCCGTCGACGGTCGATCGCGTCCGTCACGGCATCGGCCAGCGCCTCGAAATCGGACGTGACATGCGAGGAAACCCACCGGGGGATGTCTCCCCCGGGATCGATCCCCTCTCCATACAGCACCACCGGCAGCCGCGAGTCGCGTTCATGGATCCGCTCCTGGAATAGGTCGAGGCTCATCTCAGGCAACACGGGCGGACAGACCACGCAATCGACCTGCCGATCCTCGAGCAATTTGAGCGCGTCTACAGCTCCTTCCGCGCCGATGACGTGGAGTCCGTGCCAGAACAGCGTATTCCGGACAGTCCGACGGCGGGACCGGTCACTCTCGACATACAACACGACTCCCGTTCGCTCCGACACCCTTTTTGCCCCCGTACCACCCCCGTTTCACGGGTCGGTCTTAATTAATGGTAAACTACACGTGTGAGAATTGTCGGATATTAATCAGAACCTCCGGTTGACTGACTCTCAGGTCGCTCCCGGTGTTTCCGGATCGGCGTCGGACGGAGTCGATCCGGGTTGAGATTTGTGTGGCGACAGTTTCCCATCAACGAGTTTGTGTATCACCCCGAACCGCTCCCCGAGTTCCCGGTCGTGACTGATCACCACTACCGATGTCGCCTCCTCCTTTCCGAGTTCCAACAGCAGGTCCATCACGTCGATACCGGTTTCGGGGTCGAGCTGTCCCGTGGGTTCGTCAGCCAGCAACACTTGGGGACGGTTAGCCAGTGCGCGTGCGACTGCGACACGCTGCTTCTCCCCGCCGGACAGCGTTGCAGGATACTGATCTCGGCTCCCCTCAAGCCCCAATCGATCGAACAGTTCCGCTACCCATCTTTCATCGCCGGTTCCACCCTTGTGCGTTTGCGGGAGGACGGCGTTCTCCCACGCGGTCAGGTCCGGTATCAGATGAAACTCCTGGAAAACCAGCCCAACGCTTTCCCGCCGGAAGCGGGCTCGGCGCCGTTCAGAGAGCTTCGTCGCTTCGTTCCCGTCGACGAGCACCCGTCCGGCATCCGGTGTCGCGAGCAGTCCCAGTACCTGGAAAAGCGTCGTTTTCCCGGCTCCGCTGGGCCCACGGATCAGCGTCCGCGAGCCCTGCTCGACTGACAATGACACGCCATCGAGGACGGGTCTGCCGCCACGTCGCACGATGACGTCCTCTGCCTGCAGGACTACTGAGTGGCTGGTATCCCTGTCTTCTCGGCCCACGTGGGACGAGTGAATCCACCGACACCTAACCGTGCCGGTCGTTCGATATCGTAAACGTCGTGCGGCAGCCGAGACGACCCCGACCGGTCAGGGCTTCTGTCGGTCGTTATCGGCGGGGGTCCGCTCGGATTGGTCCTCGGAACCGGTCCCGGGCAGGTTGCCCCGGCTTGTACTGAGTAGCGAATACGGCTGGGTTGCGAGCAATCCGAGCGTTGCCAGACCAGCACCGAGCAGCGTCACTACTATTGGGCCGATGAGAACTGTGACGACGAGGACCGGCGTTATCTCCGGGACGAGTCGGATCCCGAAGACGGACAACACTCCGGTCTGGTTGAGCACTCCGACTGCAACCGTTGCGAGCAGGACGGCGATACCGACCGCGGCAGCGCCGATCCGGAGTGCATCAAGCAAAACGCTTCCGAGCACGTGCCGAGGTTCGGCCCCCGTCGCGCGGTGGATCCCGACTGTGTGGCGGCGAGCATGGACGGCCTGCGCAAAGGCTGCTGTCGTTCCTCCGACAGTCATGAGCCCGGCCAGTCCGAGCAGGACCGCGAGTACCACGCGCAGGTTCCCGACGACAGTCTCGATTGCTTGACTGAGTCCGGTGCTACCGGCACCACGGCTGCTCGCCACGGCAGCGGCTATTCGCTGGTCCCCGAGTACTCGATATTCTGTCCGAACACTCACCTCGCCGTTCACCCGGGCCGTGATCTCGTACACGCCTGGGGGCCGTCGGGGAAGTCGAGCGGTGATCGTCCGTGAGGTCCCACGTTCAAGAGTGAGGTCCCGATCGATGACCGTGCCGTTGCCAGTCAGGCCGGGACCCGGTGCAGTCATGAGAATTCGCTGTCCAAGGGTCCGATTCCAGGGGTTCCACAGGCGCACCGCAATCTGTGGCCGAGTTCGGAGGTCCGGCCGAAGCGGTCTGACGGTCAGACTGACTTGCAACTGACGAGTGGCTTCCGGTGTGACCTGAACCATTCGGTCCGTCGTTCGACCGCCCGCTTTGGCAACGACCGTGACGTCGTCCTCGCGGTCGAGATCGATCCGGGTGCGCCCTTCAGCGTCGGTCCGGGTGGTTTGGTTTCCGACGATAACAGATGCATTCTCAACGGGTTGCCCATCACGGGTCACGACCCTGACCAGCGGGGAACTGTTAGGCGGCACGGGTGACGGAATTTCGATGACGATTCCCGGACGATCACCTATACGGACTCGTTCGCTCAGAGCTCCGACACGGACCTCGGCGGTCCCGGGCGCGCCAGTCGGTAGCGTGATCGTCACTGCTGAACGCTCGCCTGGTCCGAGCCGAACCCGACGCGTTTCCGTCTGGTCTCGGAGTGTGACCGTCACGTTCCGCGCCCGCGGCTCAACTGCGGTGTTTTGAACAGTCACCCGGACTGCAACCGTATCGTTCGCGGCTACACCGCCAGGGACGTCCAACCTGACGACTTCGACCCCTTCTTCGGTCTCCGGCAAGCGCGTCGCCCGCACGAACTGGACCGTCCCAGGGGGTTCTCCCGACAGGACCCTCGCAGTCGGCAACGGGACCACGAGCTCGCCCTCGTACGGACCGGAAGCGGCGAATATCCCCACGACCTCAACCCGCGTCACGGCTGGCTGCGTACTCCCACCGAGCGTCAGAGTCTCACCGACACCAACCCCGAGTGTCCGTGCAAGATCCTGACCGATGACCGCTTCGTCCGGCCTCTCCGGCGCTCGCCCGGCGACAAGTTGTGCGTCGGTGACCGTGGCAAACGCGGGATACTCCGCGCCCCGAACGAGGAACGGCTGTCCGTCCACCACTGTGAACGCGAGTATCTCACCGCTCGCCGAAATTCCTTCCTTCCGTAGGTCCGCCACATACGTCTCAGGGACCGTACTCGAAACCGGATGGGTGGCGCCCGGCTCGGTGATCGTTCCTCCCGTATCGGCCGACAGGGGCGCAAGTACGCCAGTCATAGCCGCGATTATGACGATCACCGTCACGAAGGCCGTCAGCGTCGCTGCGGTCGGGACCAGGGCCCGCTTGTCCAGTATCTTGGGGCGAAGGATCTCCCAGTTCAGCCCCCCCTGTCGGCCGCTGTGATGACGTGGGTTGCCGGACACACCGACAGCAAGCGCCCTCGGCTGTCGTCGAACGGCCGGCCAGGCGGCGATCGCGCCCCCCACGACGCCGGTGAGGCCGAGTCCCCCGAGTAATGGAACGAGGAGTCGGACCGTCCGGTTGGTGACCGTGAGAGGGAGGGCAACCGGTACCCCGAGGAAGATCGCAATGTTGACAGCCACGTTCACGGCGATAACACCCAGGCAGTACCCCGCTGCGAGCCCTGCGCCCGTCACGAGCGTCGCTCGAGCGGTGAACGTGGCGAGGATTGCCCCGGGCGTCGCACCCGTTGCCCGGGCAACTCGAACGGTCAGCATCCGGTCTCGAACGGTCATCCGGATGATACTCCAGACCACCACCGCGACCAGCAACCCTGCACCGGTCGCGACCACGCCTAACAAGGTCACTGCCTCTTGACTCCCCAGGAGGAAAAACGCGAGTGCCCCTTGGAGTGGGACCCCCTCTTCTGGACCCGTCGCATCGGTACCTGCACCTGGGGACACTACCAACGCGCCCGTAGGTCCGAGTTGGCGTACGGTCTCCCGATCCGCAACGTACCACCAGGGGGGAAATCCGCCCCGATTCCCCCGAGGGGTGACGGTCAGTGTCTGACGGGTATCGGCGCCGATCAATGTCCGTTCAGCAGGTCCATCCAGCGTGCCGAGCGTCGTTCCTTCGCCGGTTCCGACCAGCCGGGCCGCGGTAGTATTGGTCGAAGGACGGGCGATAACCCAGGCTTCCTGGCCGTCGGCGGTTCTGATGCGGGCCATCGGAAGAACGACCGCGTCGGACGGTGCTGTTCGTCTTGCCGCCTCTGGGGAGTCGTGAAACGTCGCGCTTCCTGCCGGAGTGAACTCCGAAGCAATCGCCGTTGTCCCCGTGCTGGCGGCGACGAGTAGGATGGTTGTCCCGACCAGAAACGCCACGGCCATCGCGAGGACCGCAACGGCTAACCGTTCTCGGCGGGACCAGCGCCCGATCAAGGCCCGGCGGTAACTCATCGATACACGTGCCGACGTGTTCCTTTTGCTAGTCGGCGATCGAATAACCCTTTCCTCCGCGCTCCGGACCCCGAGCGACTGGCGCCGTCCGGCCCGGTTCGAGACGCAGCCCCCCTCGACCGGGCTGTCAACCCGTCTTGGATCGTGGAGCGCGGTCCACGGAGGTCGTAGGTAGGTATCATCCTAGGTCCGTTCACTCCAAGTGTGCAAGCGGATGGAGTCGCGCTACTCGCCAGCCCGCGACAGTGGCCCCCGCGAGTCCCATCCCGATGGCAAGTCCCCCACCAATCGCGAATACCCACGGTGGTGTCACGATCAGATCCGGAAATCCGACCGCTCGTTCCACGAGGCGGTTGAGAGCCCGGACGGTGACCGGTGTCGCGGTCAATCCAACCGCGGCCCCGGTAATCCCGAGAAGAGCGCCCTCGCTGCCAACGACAGCCAGGAGCGTCCTCCGACGGATTCCTGTCGCACGTAGTGCAGCCAATGCCCGACGCTGTCCCGCGACCAGCATCGCTAAAACGGTCGCTACGAGCGCCGTCCCTGTGATCAACGCCAGGGTCACCAGGGTGACTGCGCTGGCGAGTACCGCTCCCTGATCAGCGACCACCGCCCGCAACTGTTGTTCCCGGGTCCGCACGGTGAGTTCTGGATGGGCCCGCCGAATCCGTTCTTGGACGGTTCCGACAGCGGCTCCATCCGAGATGGTAACGGCAATCAATGCAGCACGATCCGTGCCTGTCGTGCCTGCGGCTTCTTGGAGTTCGCTCAGGTGCATGACCACCGTCGGCGACCCAAGGAACGTGGTGAACGTATTGTCAGTGCTGACGACCGTATATTCCGTCTCGCGTGCCTCCGCGATCGTTCCGCCGACGTGAACCGTGTCGCCGGGCGAGACGTTCAGGCGGTCAGCGGTCGAGGGATCGAGGATGATCGCGTTCGTCCGTGGCCCGTCGTACGATCCGTTCGCGTAGTGGATGTCGCTCTGATCGAACCCGCCGCCGATCTGCGAGGCGTCCCCCGTCATCCCCACACCGACGACGGTCCTGAACTCGGAGCCGTTCGGACTGAGATACACCGTCTGGAAAGCGATGGCATCGGCTTTTTCGACCCCGGGTTGGGATTCGATTTCCCGCGCGACCGCATGAGCGTCCAATAGCGGGTTCTTGACGCCGCCAATTGTTCCGGGAGTCGGGCTGACCGGTCCCGCCGACACCCAGACGTCCTGCTCGATGTACGTGAGTGCTTCCTCGCTCGTGGTTGCCATTCCGTATCCCAGGCCGGTTAGCGTGGTCATCAACAGGACGGCAAGCGCTATCCCGAGGACTGCGAAGGCCGCCCGTCCGCGAGCGTGCCAAAGTTGCGAGGCTGCTAGCCGAACGGCAGCCGAGAGGCGAGCAACGTCCTTGGACGTGCGTTCGATCACCCTATCAATCCCTCACGAACCGTTGTCGTCCCCCGGATCACGACCAGCCACGGCAGTGCAAGCATGCCGACGACCAGCGCGACAGCAAGCCCGTAGCCCGCCACGATCGGTCGGACAACCACCAACGGCGCTCCGACCGCCACGCGACCCGCCAGGACGATTACTCCCGATCCTCCGAGCCAGAGCGCTATCCCCAGAATGCCACCCGCCAGAGCCGTTCCGAGCGTCTCCACGCTTACGAGAAGCATTCGGGTCCGGCGAGATACGCCCAGCGCGGCGAACACGGCCCGTGCCTGCGCGTCTGCTGCCGTCTCGAAGCCGATAGTCGTCACGATGAACAGTGTTCCCACCAGAACCGAAATGAGCGTCGCGGCGATACTTACGGCCAAGGGAAGCTGTGTATCGGTCGCTTGGCCGGTCAACAATCCCCGCCTGGTCAGGACGCGCGAATTCGGATAGAGGTTCTCCGCCGCTTGCCGGGCGCTCGGACTGCGTGCATCGACGAGGATTCGATCAGCCCGGTCACCGTCAGCGGCCCCCGTTAGTGCCTGTGCCTCCGAGAGGTGAACGAGTACGACCGGAAACTGAGCGAGTCCGGGGGCTCGCGCCCTGGCCACGGTTGTCACCGACAGGTCTCTTTCTCCCGTTCTGTCGGTGGCTCTCCGGCCCCCGACAGAAAGGGTCTCTCCCGGACTCACGTTCAGAGCTTCCGCCGCACCGACGGAAACGACGGCCTCTCCCGTCCAGTCACCAGCGTAGCTCCCCTCGGCGAAATACGGGTCGCCTGGACTGAGAGGATCAGTCGGTAGCCCCACGACAGTTCCCCCGTCGACCTGGGGAACGATTCCGACGACGAGCACGCGCCTCACTTCGCCGTTCCGACCCTCAACACGAACCACGTCGACAAGCACCGGGGTCGCGTAGGCGACGTCGTCGCGGGCTGACAGACGGGCGGCCGCCGGATGGACCTGACCGAACCGTGTCCCCCCGACGTCGGCGACCGCGCTGGATCGTCCCTGTTCGGGAGCGATCCAGTAGTCCGTCCCGGAGGCTTGAACGGTGCTTCCTGCAGCGAGTCCGAGGCCGAGACTTCCGACTAGCAACATCAGTGCAACCGCGAGACCTACACCTACGACGGCGATTCGCGTCCGGCCGAGTCCGGAAATCTCGAGGCGGTGACGTAATCGACGGCCCGCCAGGCCGACGACACCGCGGACGTGCCTCCACCGACTCCGGTCACTCGCCGGCATGTCCCTCATCCCTGACCTGACCGTCCCGAAGCCTCACGACCCGGTCGGCCCGCTCGACGACACGCCGGTCGTGAGAGGCGATGAGTACCCCCCGGTCGGCAGCCGTGCTCCCGATAACGTCCAGTATCCGCTCTCCCGTCCGTGTGTCGAGTTCCCCCGTGGGTTCGTCTGCGAGGAGTACGTCCGGGTCCGAGACGAGCGCCCGCGCGACGGCCACCCGTTGCTGTTCACCGCCGCTCAATTGCCCGGGCTTGTGATCGAGACGGTCCCCGAGGCCCACCCTCTCGAGTACGGCCTCCGCACGCTCTCGCCGCTCTCGACGCCCGAGTCCCTGCTCGATCAGCGGAAGCGCCACGTTGCCCCGAGCGGTGAGTGCTGGGAGGAGATGGAACCGCTGGAATACCAGCCCCACGTGGTTTCGGCGGAGTCGGGTCCGGCCCCGTTCCGACAGCGTCGCTGTGTCGGTGCCGGAGATTCGGACCGTCCCTTTGGTCGGGGTGTCGAGAGCAGCCATCAGGTGTACCAAGGTGGATTTCCCGCTCCCGCTGGGTCCGGTCACTGCCGTCATCTCCCCGGAGAAGAGCCGTAATGAGACGTCCTCCAGTGCATTGACGGCCGGACCATCCTTCGTGCGCCCCCACTGTGAACGGGAGGCCCGTCGATAGACGTGTGTGACACCGTCACAGACGGCGACGGCCTCGGCCGTTGCGGAGTCGACGGAAGCAGCATCCCGTCCCTCTCCTAATCCGTTCTCCCCGGTTTCCCGCACGCCTTGCCTATCCTGGTTGGTCATTATATATTCAACGTCCCGCTTACCGACCGTCCCGGTGGAAGCGTCCGAGTAATGCTGCAATCAGGACCAGGAGTGCTGCCGTTTGCACTGCCCTGAGTGGACCGGTCGTGGTCGTGCGGACCGTCGTAGGAAGGGGCGTAACCGCCTCGTCCCCGCTCTTCGTGGCGGTGGTTGTCGGCCGTCTCGTTGAACTCGACGTGGGCGACTCCGCGGCTGACGTCCGAGTCGCCGTAACCGTGACTGTCGGCGTGGGCGTCCGGGTCGTTGCTGAGCGGGTCGTGGTGGCTCCCTGCCCGCCGCTGTTTCCTCCGGCACTCTCCTCGGTGGGCGTCGGTGTCGCAGTCTCCCGCGCCACCTGGACTGTGGTCCCGTCGCTGACTCCCAGCAGTTCCTGTTCGTCACCGACTTTCTCCGTGCCTCGAACGACAGCATAGACCCGGAACTCGCCGGTCGTGTTGAACGAGGTCTCGGCGACGTATTCCCCCTCGGTCGTCTCCTCGGCGGTTAGCGTCCAGTCATCGCTTCCCTGCGCGATGATCACTTCGACTCGGTCGACTGGCTTGGACGTTCCCGCAATCTGGGACGACTCTACACGGAACGTTACCCTCTCACCCGGGGTCGCGGTCTCGGGCGCGTCGAAGCTCAGTGTGTATCCTTTGACCACCAACGGATGGACAGCCTGGGTTTTCCCGTTCGGGCCGTTGATAGTGAGAATGTACGTGCCTGCACCGAGATCAAGGTCACCAGTATCAAACGTTACCGTCCCGTCGCCGGTGACCCGTTCGGTGTCGACGATTTGCTCGTCGTTGTTGTAGAGGTAGACGGCATACGTCTCGTTGTCCGGCCCGGTCGCCGAGACCGTCACTGACTT
>CAZCXJ010000065.1:0-14254 GCA_964502585.1 uncultured Candidatus Halobonum sp. | reverse complement strand
CCCACTGCTCCTTCATGTTCTGGTAGACGATCTCCGACTCGTACTGGGCGCCGACCCCGGAGAGGGCGTTCTTCTCCGCCTCCGGAATCCCGAGCTTGTCGAAGGTGTCCTGGATTTCTTCGGGAAGATCCTCCCAGTTCTCGGCGCCGCCACGGGTCTCGATGTCCGGGCGGATGTACGGGATGATTTCGTTGAGGTCGACCTCCGAGAGGTCCGGCTGACCGGGCCAGTCGGTGGGCATCGGCATTTCCTGGAACTGGCGGAGCGCGCGGAGGCGCCGCTTTAGCATCCATTCCGGTTCGTCCTTGTCCTCGGAGATCAGTCGGATCGTCTCTTCGGTGAGGCCTTTCTCCGTCTGGAAGGCGGACTTCTCTTCTTTCTTGAAGTCGAACCTGGCCTCGGTATCGGTTTCCTGGAGCGCGTCTTGATCTGAACTCATGTGATGTGTGTTGTTGTCGTGTCCTTATCAGCCTGTGCGTAATTGGTTTTGATTACGCCGTCTCGTAGACCTCTTCGCGGACCCAATCGTAGCCTTCGTCCTCGAGGTCCATGGCGAGTTCCGAGCCCCCGGACATCGCGATTTCACCGTCGAGCATCACGTGGACGCGGTCCGGTTCGACGTAATCCAGGATGCGTTGATAGTGGGTAATCTGAAGGATCCCGGATCCCTGTTCGTCCCGCAGTGCGTTGATCCCGTCAGCGACGTCCTGAAGCCGGTCGATGTCGAGCCCGGAGTCGATCTCGTCCAGCACCGCGATGCTGGGCTCGAGGATCGCTGCCTGCAGTACTTCGTTTTGCTTCTTTTCCCCGCCGGAGAACCCCGCATTCAGGTACCGCTCCGCGAAGCGCTCGTCCATGTCGAGAAGTTCCATCTTCTCCTTCATGAGCCGCTGGAACTCGGCGACCCCGATTTCGCCCTCGTCCGCCGGCCCCTCCATTGGTGAGGTTTCATACCCGGCCTCGGACTCTTGGTCCTCGGTCTCGTCTTCCTCGTCCTCGAAGAGCTCCTCCCGCTCCTCGAGCCGAGCGTTGAGGGCCTGACGGAGGAAGTTCGTCATCGTGACACCCTCGATTTCCGCGGGATACTGGAAGCCCAAGAAAATCCCGAGCGCGGCCCGCTCGTTGGGCTCCAAGTCGAGAAGGTCCCACTCGTAGTCCTCCTCGTGGAGATCGGCGTCGATGTCGGCGAGATCCTCGTCCGTCAGACGGAGCGTGACCTCTCCTTGAGTCACCTCGTACGCGGGATGGCCGGCGATGACCTTCGCACAGGTGGACTTGCCCGATCCGTTCGGTCCCATCAGCGCATGGATTTCACCGCTTTCGACGGTCAGGTCCACACCACGGAGGATCTCTTCGCCTGTCTCCGCGACTTCGGCATGCAGATTCGTGAGTTGTAATGTCGCCATCGTTGATTCGTAGCCTCGTACTCGGCGAGTGGGCCGAGACACTCATAATTGTTGCGGGATTGCCCGCGTGTGTTTCGCGTTCAGAGAAGATAGTTTGCCAAAACGCCAAATACCCTGGCGCTCTGGAGCCGTCAGTCGTCCATGAACGCCCCGAGCCCGGTCTGTTCCTGGCCGCTCTTGACCTCCTCCCAAGACATGTCGAGCGCTTCGATGATCCGAGCGATCGGTCCTTTAAGCGTCTTGTCGAGCATTTTCTCCCAATCCACCGTGAACTCGTCGGGGACCTGATCCGCGTACTCGAAGCAGATGACGTCCGGGTTCCGCTTGAAGTCCCCGTACAACGGGTCCGTTTGCGGATCGAACCCTCGTTCGTCCTCCATCCGGCGGAAGAAGTCTGGATGGACTTTTTCCAGATAGAGGCGTTTCGGTTTTGACCCCCGTTGGAAGTTCGTTCCCAACAGGTGATTCGCGTACTTCGCGCCCCGGACTTGGGCCGTATCAGTCTCGTAGTTTTCGAGTCGCTTTCCGATTCCCCCAGGGATGCCGACCTCGTCGAGGTCGACTTGGCCGGCCTCGAAGTCCGTGATAACGTCATGGAGATAGGTCTTTACATCCTCCAGGGCTTCCCCTTTCACGATCATCTCGATCACCTCCCGTTGGACCTCTTTCGTGATCGGGGCGATATCCGATCGCTTGTATTCGAACCCCGTGATGTCGATGTCGTCGACCTCCTTGCCCTCCTTCCAGATGATATGTCCGGCGTATCGCTTCTTTTTGCCCGCCTGGAAGAACCGACGATAGAGTTTCTCGAATTCGATCTGGAACCGATGTTCAGTAGCGTTGAGTTCCTCCCGGGCGAAATCATCGTAGCGGTCGTTGATGTGCTCTTGAATCTCGAAGGACTGGTCGATCGCCTCCTCTTTCGACAGGTCGTGCCCCAGTTCCAGCATGACGCTGTCCGTGTCGCCGTACGTCACCTCATAGCCGAGTTCGGCAGCAGCGTCGGCCGTGAACGAGATCACCTCGCGGTTCGTCGAGGTGACACCGGCGCTCATCTCCCGGTCGTACAGTCGGAAACGGTCCCATCCGAACACCCCGTAGAGGGAGTTCATGATCACTTTGACAGCTTGCTGCTGTCTGTCGTACCGGTTGTACGGTTCGCTCCCCGGTTCGTGCTCGTCGCGGAGCCCTTTCTTCTCCTCACGTTCCTCGAGGAGCTCGATGACCATCTCACGAATGATCCCGTTCGGTTCCTTCCGGAAGTGAATTCCCGTAGGTGTTCGGTACGTCTCGCCCGCGTACTCGTCGGGATCGACCTGGGTCTCAGGTGACGCGTTGATCGTCACCATCGACATGGGGTAGAGGCTTTTCAGGTCGAGAACGCTCACCATCTCACGGAGGCCAGTGATGGGTTCGAAGACAGCTCCGCCCTCGAACTCCTCGGACTCCTGCTGGCCTTTCGATGGGAGGACGAAGTTGCCGTACGCCTCCTGAAGGACGTACATGTCGACGACGTCGCCCGGGGTCGGGGCATCAGCGAGCTGACACCCAACGAACTTCCGCGTCTCGTCCCAAAAGTCGACGATTCCCTGCTTCCGATCGATTTCGACACACAGTTCCACGTCCCGGACGTTGTACTCCAACAGGCGCCCCGGGTTCTGTTCCCAGAGGTCCCCGATGTCACCCGTATAGCGCTCCTTGCCAACATCGAGTTCACGCTCCGCGATGGCGTCCAACCGGTAGGATTCCAGTTCAGTGAACTGCGTGCGTTGATACGCGTACAGCAGGTCGAACACGACTCGACCTTTCACGTCAGGGCCACTCCACCCGCTCGAGGATCGCCACACCTCGTTCACGCGGGACAACCGGTCGACGGAAAGGTCATACTCGGTTTCCGAGTCGAGGTTCTCCATCCGGTCAAGCAGGTAGGGAGCATCGAAATCCTCGAAGTTCCATCCGGTTAGGACGTCCGGATCCGTTTCTTCGATATACGAAACGAACGCATCGAGCATCGCCTCTTCTTCCGAGAACGCTTCGACACGGATCGTGACGTCCTCCCGGAGCGGCTCGTACCCGTCGAGCACGTCAGGAGGACTCACACCACCCACAGGCGCATCGTACAGCCACGCGACGTACTCGTCCGACCGCGAGTCGTGACTGGTCAGACAGACGATCGGCTCCTCGCCGTCCTCGGGGAAGCCGGAGCGGTCATCGACCTCGATGTCGAACACGTTGATGCGAAGCTCAGCGTTTTCGGGTGCGTCGATGGGGTGGAGGTGGGCCGGCGTGATCTGGATCGGAGCGTCCGCCGTCCCAGGTTCGACCCTCCGCTCCTCGACGCGGATACCTGACGTGATGTTGTGATCGATGAGGAACCGGTTCGGAAACAGGATGTCCGCCTCGAAGGTGGTGTCGAACTCGTCCCGGAGCCGACCGACGTCCCGCGGCGTCCGGGTCACGATCCTCGTGACTGGCTCGCCGCGGATCGATTCGAACGGCTGACCATCGGGGTCGGTGTCGCGGGTCTCGATGACTGCGTCGTACTCCTGGGTGAGGCTCCGCTGCTGAATGTCGGCCGTCGGGACATAGAAATACGGCTCGACATCGAGGACCCGGACATGCTCTGCCGTCCCCTCAGCGGTCCGGCCGAACACGTGGACCACGGGATACTCCTCTCGTCCACTCCCTTCGACGGTATAATCGATCGCGGTCACCGCGAGATCGACGCTGCCCGTAGCCTCCGGGACCAACCGGTCGTCGACGTCGACGACGTCCGAAGTGCCGCCGGGAGGGTCGCCCGCTACAGCCACGGCCTCCGCGTCCGGACGCTCGTCGTCCGCGTCCGAGGAGAAATCCGTCAGACGACTATCTTCCATGCCTCCCGGTTCGGCGGAGCCCGCTAAAAGGTCACGCCTCGCCACACGTTCCGGGCGTAGTCCGGCAGTCGTCTTCGCCTCGCTGGCCGCCGTCCGGGCTAGTCACATGGAAAGACACTTACCCTGTCATCAGTTACCAAGCCGTGTCGTATGAGCCCTCACACGAACCGGGAGTCGCACGCCGACGGAGCTCCCCCGGGGTCCGGCACCGGGACTGTCGAAGCGTACGAGGACAACGGGCGTATCGTCCTGTTCGATGCGGAAAACCCCCTGGCGTGGGTAGAGGCGACACTGTCCGTTCGACTCTCCGACCAGGCCTAACCCTGGCGGAGAGTGGGCCTCCACACGGATCGTGAACCGAACGTTTTTGCATCCCATGGAAGTGCTACCGTCGTGACCGATGAGTCCGTGGACGGATCTGCGGACGATCAGACCGACGACGGGACGTCCCAGTCCCCGAATGCCTATCGAGAGGACCACGAAACACGGTTCGGTAATCCCGAAGAGAGCCTGCCGACAATTCCGGAGGTATCCGTCCCGGACGTCGAGACGGCCGACCCGACCGATCGGCTCCCGGACGCCTCCGAGGTCCCCACTGAAGTTCGTCGTCCATTCTGGAAGGCCGTCGTTTATACGAACGTGGCGACGGTTGCAGCATCCCTCGGCGTGCTCCTGATCCTCTTCCGGGGGCGTTGGACGCTTGGCTTCGGCCTTCTGGCCATCGGGGGCCTCGCTGCGATCCGCGTGTATCAGACCTATCGAGCGTTCAAACAGCGGGAGGACGACCCGGAACCGAATCCCTCCTGAATCCCGGGACCCGAAGCTTTCAAGGCCACCTGTGGCAGGTTGCTCCCGAACAAGGGCGAACCCTCTCGGAGAACGACGAGGAGACAGACTAACCGAGGATGGGAGACAAGCTCAATGACCGCTCGCTGCTGTGTCGGGTGGTTTGTCGAGGCGTCCGGGCCCTCGTTCGGAGCGGTATCCCCCACAATGCACCGAAATGCCGCTTGTGGGAAGCACCAAGACTCCCCGGTCCCGAGCGAGTTGTCCCGTCGTGGACCCGGGACGCACCGTGGAATCGACCGGAACCGATTTGCTGTCGGCCTCCGGATGGCAAGGCATGCAAACCGTACGTGATGAGTCGGGCAAGCGATATCTCCTCATGGAAAGGACCGAGGAGTCGAGTCACGTACGAGACCCGGTCACTGGTGAAGAGCGAAAGATCCGAAACGCAAACCTGGAACGAATCGACGGGTCCCCCCTCACTACCGCCGCGGCAGGAATCGAGAAACCACTCCGGGCCGTCGTGTCGGCCGCCCACGACGAGCAGGACTTGGGACTTCTCGTCGACCTCGCGGACCGCGGGCCGGTTCCCGTCCGGGAGATGATCGGTACCTACGACCTTTGCGAATCAGCCCTCCACGCACAACTCGCAGAGTTTCGTGCGGCAGGCCTGATCGATGAGAAGAAGATAGGAGGCGAACGAGGGTACCAGTTGACCCAGGAAGGACGCCAAGCGGTGGCCCGGCTCCGTTGTCGAGATCGAGGGTCGTCGCTCTAATCGTTCGCCGGTTCCATGCCTAGCTTCCCGATCGAAGCCCCTTCGAGGCGACGTGCCGTCGATCGGTTCGTCGTCGGGTTCTTCTCGACCCTCACCAACTCATCCGCGGCGGCGACGAGTTCATCGTCGTGGCTCACTATGATGATCTGAGGAACCCCGAATCCGCGCATCTCCTCGACCAGAGCAACCAGACGAGAGACGTGCCCAGCATCGAGGAAGACGGTCGGCTCATCGAGGATCAGCGGCGGCGTCGGGGCGGCACCTTCCACTCCTGCCGCTAGAAGCCGGTAGATGGCACATCGTAATGAAAGGTTGAACAGTGCCCGTTCACCACCCGACAACTGCCCCGGGTCGAGCGGTTCGTCGTCTTTCTGATAGACCGTGAGCCGATATTCGCCGTCGAGTTCGATCCGCGAGTAAGCGTCGTTTCCGTATACGAGATTGAAGGTCTCGTTGAGCGTGGTTTCCAGACTGTCGACGTTCCGTTGCCGGAGTTCCGCCCGGAGGTCGCCATACATCGCTTCCAACTGACTGACCTCGTCCCGAAGGGCCTCTAGCCCAGCGACGCGGTCCGAAAGGGTCTCCCCCTGCCGACGGAGTTGCTCTAGCTCCTCGATGTCCTGCCGGATTCCCCCGATGGACGCCTGGAGTTGGTCACGCCGTTCGGTGAGCTCCTCGAGCTTTGTTGCAACCCGGTCCAGATACGATTCCGCTTCGGACTTCCGCTCCCGAGCGTCCTGGACCCGATCCTCGTCGAACGACTCACGAAGGTCGTCCCGACGGCTCCGCTTTTCCGTCAATCGGTCTCGTCGTTCGTCGTTCAACTCTGTACGGCTCTGGCGCCGTTCTTCGAGCCTCTCGATCCGGTCTCGGGCGTCGGTGCGACGCTCACGAAGCTCACGGATGGTTTCGACCCGTTGGCGTGCCGTGTCGATTTCCTCCTGTTTCGATTCGAGTTCCTCGCGCTTCGTCTCAAGGGTTGCCAGTTTCTCTTCGTGTTCCGTGATCCGTTCCTTTGTCTCATCCAGCGAATCAACGTGCGGTGCTCCTTCGACCGGTTGTCCGCATTTCGGACACTTGCCGTCTGCGAGGAGTTCCTCAGCGTCTTCGAGCCGCTGGCGTGCGCTCCGAAGCGAACTCCGCACCTCCGTTTCCTTGTTCCGAAGCTCCTCCACCCGGCGACTGACCTCCGTTTCACGCTCCTGGAGGGCAGTCAATCGAGCCTCGACCGAGGATTCGTCGGCACCGTCGAGTTCTGACTGATCCAGTTCGGTCTCGAGCTTTGACGTGAGTTCCTCTACCCGGTGCCGAACCTCATCGATCCGTTCCTGGAGTTCCTCGCGTTCCTGTTCCGTCTCCTGGATGTCCGACTCCAGGGTCTCGATCTCGGACTCCAAATCCGCCAGTTCCTCGCGCTTTTCGGTGTAGGTATCGAGCACCTCGAGTGCCTCGTCGCGAGTTTTCTCCGCCTTCCGTCTGTTCTCCTCGAATCGTTCGATCTCGGACTCGATTTCCGCGAGTTCGCTCTCGCGAGCGTTGAGCTGTTCGTGGAGGTTCCGTTCCTCCTTGGTTTCGATCTGTGATTTGACAGTCTCGAGTGCCCCCGTCGCCTCGCTGAGGACGTCCTCGACGCCGAGACGCGCATCGCCCGCACGGTCCCGGTAATCTTCCAGCTTCCCCAACTGCAACAGGTCGTCGATCATCGATTGCCTGGTGCGTGGGGTGGCGTTGATGAGCTTGTTCACCTCTCCCTGACGGACGTAGGCACAGTTGACGAACGCCTCGTCGTCCATACGGAGGAGTTCGGTCACGAACGCTCTGACATCCGTCGCACCGTCCAGCGGGTCTTCGATGTCGTCGCCGTCGAGTAGGCAGGACACCGTCTGGACGTCGTCTCCGTACCGTCGCAGCTCCCGACGTACGTGGTACGACTCCCCGTCGTGGGTGAACCAGAGTTCGACTTCCGTCTCATCAGTGCCGTTCGTAACCGCTTCATCCAAGGTGCCGTCCAAGGCAGTGGCCCCATACAGCGCGAAAAAGCACGCCTCCAAGAGCGACGATTTGCCGCCCCCGTTAGGGCCGTGGATCACCGTGACACCTTCCGAAAGTCGGAGATCCGCCTCCCCGTATGGCTTGAAATTTCGCAACCGCAGCCGGTCAAACTTCACGTCGAATCCTCCAGGCTGAGTTGTTCGCTAGGACCGTCACTGGCCTCCTGTTCTGCTTCAGCGTTGGCGGTCGTATCGCGTGTCGTCGCTCCGGCGGCCCCGTCCCGGTCAGAAGCTTGGGAACCTCCATCTGAACCACCCATGAGGGCGTCCGTCAGGTCGCCCGCCTCAAGCCGGGACTCGACCCGACGTTTCACTTCAGTTCTGACGTTCGAATCAGCTACTCCGGTGGATCTGACTGTTTCGTCAATGGATCGACCCAGTTCCGACAGCTCCAACTCATCGACACGCTCTCGAACCGCCGCATCGGGATCAGCGAAATCAGTAGAGAGTTCCTCGTCACCCGATCGGTCCCGTCGGTCCGTGACCCGTGCGATCAGCGCTCCCTGCTCCGTCGCGTATTCTTCGATTGTCGCGGGCGTCACCGATTCGCCTTCGCCCTCGATCTCGATGATAACCACCGCGTCCTCGACATCGTTCTCCCTGACCCGTTCTCGAACCCGCTCGGTGCCTTCACCGGGGGCGAGGTCCGCCGTTACGAACACGAATTCACGCGTGTCCAGCGACCGCCGGCGGATTTCCGGGTCATCACCAAACTCGACGAGGTTGTATCCGCGGGCACCGCGTTCGTTCGTGCTAGCCCGTTCGGTCGACCCGGGGTAGGTCACCCACGTATCGAGCATCTGCGCGGTATCGGGAGTGTGATTGTCGCCGAGGAGGAGGGCATCGAAGTCGACCTCCGACTCCCGGATGACCTGCTCGGTATCCCACTCCCCGTGCGAGAATGGCTGGAAGAGTCCGTGTGCCACCAGCGCAGCGTGTCTCGCGTCGTGAGGTTCGAACGAGTAGTCGAGATCATCGCGGCGGGATTTCGGTACGTGATCGAGTCCATAAAACGCGACATCCCCTACCACTGTAGGAGCATCATCGAGTCTGGTGGCGAGCCCGAGTGAAGTGAACAGGTCGAGCCACTGACCGCTTCGCGTTGCCTCGTGGTTGCCGACGATCGCGAGGAAGGGTATGCCTGCCTCCTCAAGCGTACGGAGTGCATCCAGAACGCCGAGTAGGTCCGGCAACTCCGGTCGGCGGTCATGAAAGAGATCACCACCGTGAACCACCGCCGCCACGTCGTCATCGACTGCATCCTCGACCACCTGCCGAAACGCGTCGAGGAAGTCCTGACGGCGCGTCGGGGAATGATACTGCTGGTACCCGACGTGCGTGTCGGCGGTGTGGATAACCTTCGTCATCGTCCTGGCTTAACAGGCATCCCCTTTATCCGTGTCGCGAGCGGGGCGGAAGTGGTCCGTCGATGCTGGCAGTCGCGTGTCGGCCGAGGGACCGGCGTCCCGCGTTCCAGTCCCAGGTCAGGGGTTGAAATCGAGTACCCCGCGATCCTCCCCGACCTCGAAGGGTGACCTTCCATACGCCTCGGGACCCGGCGGTGGAACGGTCGGCGGCGACAGGTCGCTCAGGCGCTCAGATCGTCAACGTGTAGACACGTTTGCGCGCGTCCGAAAAGGAGAACCGGGACTCGACAGCGTCCACTTCCTCCAATCTCGTCAGGGCATAACGTACCGTTCGTGGCGGGAGGAGAGTTTCCTCAGCGAGCTCGCTTTGGGTGAGCGTCTCCTCGTATTCGAGGGTTTTTGCGACGAGTTTCGCGCTCGGAGGCAACTCCTGAACCGCGTCCCAGCCCGTCGTATCGGTACCGTCCGTCGTGGCGTGCTCCGTCTGGCTCACTGTATTGGAATGAAATGGATGCCGTGTGATAATACTTTTGAACCGCCTGATTACTTGAGGAAATCTTCGTGAAGTCCAGTCGTCCACCTCCCACTGCTTGTAGTCCGCACGCGTGGGAGTTTCAGTCGTGGGTATTCGACCCGAAGCCCTTTATCCGGGTCGCGCTAATAACAGTCGATGACCGACACGGTCGAGGACGCTGACCTCCCGTACGATGAGGCCGCGTCGCAAGGGGAGAAAATCGAGGCGCTCCGGGAGCGGTTGGACGTTCTAGAATCGCAAAACGAGGAGATGCGAGACAAACTCCTGGACGCCAACGCGGAGAACAACAAGTACCAGCAAAAGCTGGAACGGCTCACTCACGAGAACAAGAAGCTCAAACAGTCGCCCCTGTTCGTCGCAACGGTACAAGAACTCACCGACGAGGGCGTCGTCATCAAACAGCACGGCAACAATCAGGAAGCATTGACGGAGGTGACGGACACGACCCGTGAGGACCTGGAACCGGACGACAGAGTCGCGGTCAACAATTCGCTGTCGATCGTCAAAAAGCTCGACCAGGAGACCGACGTCAGGGCTCGGGTGATGCAGGTAGATCACTCGCCGGCCATCACGTACGAGGACATCGGTGGCCTCGCCGCACAGATGCAGGAGGTCCGGGAAACTGTCGAAATGCCGCTTCAGGATCCGGGTATGTTCGACGAGGTCGGGATTCAGCCACCCAGCGGGGTACTGTTACACGGACCCCCGGGGACGGGGAAGACGATGCTGGCGAAGGCCGTCGCGAACCAAACCGACGCCACGTTCATCAAGATGGCCGGCTCAGAACTGGTCCACAAGTTCATCGGCGAGGGAGCCAAACTCGTCAGGGACCTGTTCGAAGTCGCCCGCGAAAACGAGCCCGCGGTGATCTTCATCGACGAGATCGACGCCATCGCCTCGAAACGGACGGACTCGAAGACGTCCGGCGACGCGGAGGTCCAACGCACGATGATGCAACTCCTTTCCGAGATGGACGGCTTCGACGAGCGGGGGGAAATCCGTATCATCGCGGCGACGAACCGGTTCGACATGCTCGACGCGGCCATCCTCCGTCCCGGCCGCTTCGACCGGCTGATCGAGGTACCAAAGCCGGACCACGAGGGGCGGAAGGTCATCTTCCAGATACACACGCGGGACATGAACGTGAGGGACGACGTCGATTACGCTCGACTCGCCGACTTGACCACGAACGCTTCCGGAGCAGATATCAAGGCGGTCTGTACGGAGGCGGGCATGTTCGCCATCCGTGAGGATCGGACTGAAATCGACATGTCCGACTTCGAGCGTGCCTGGGAGAAGATCAACGACGGAGATACCGACGTCGGTCCGTCACCGGCATTCGCCTGATTCGGACTCTCCCGGAACCTTCCTCGCCTTTGCCCCGTACTCCGTGTTGATCAGAAGCATGGTGTCCGTGCACCTACTGGCATGTCGTCACGGGAGCAGACCCGAGACGGCGGGACCGAACGTCCGAGAGGTAGCCACCAGAGAACCCCGCCTAGTGCCACCCCGATCGGCACAGAAAGGGTTAGACACTCCTGATAGTGCCGGAGAGCCTCGGAGCGACCTGAGTTTCAGCTGATTACCAGGTGAAACTCACGTCAGAGTGAAGATGGCGTACGGCACCAGGAACAGCAGAAGGAACATCGCTAGAAGGATCAGTCCGTAACTGACGAGCGTACCCACAGCCGTCAGCCATGCCTCGCTGTCGGGTGGACCGACGTCCATGCGGCCGAGTGTGCAGGAGTCAGGTTAAACGCGTCGACGGGCGACTCGACCCCGGGAGTTGACAGCCTCCCCGCCCTGAAGGAGGGGCTTTCTCCTTGATTCCCAGTAAGAACGGGGTTCTCCCGGGCACCGGTGCCTTCGAATCCGCAGCGCGCTGGAAGGTCCGGGCTTCTGGTCCATGGAATCGCGTGCGGTATCGTCGGACTGAAAACCTCCCGGACCCTTCGGCGGACAACATGGGTACGTCGTTGAGTTCTCGTGAGAAGCAAGTGGTCGAAGTGCTGGACCGACTCGAGGAGGAATACCCCGATGCCGGTATCGCTCTGAATTTTTCCACGAGACTCGAACTCCTCATCGCGGTGATCCTGTCTGCACAGTGTACCGACGAACGGGTGAACGCCGTCACGGCGGAACTGTTCGAGAAGTACCCCGACGCCGCTGCGTTCGCCGAGGCCGATCAGGAGGAACTGGCCGAGGACCTGTCTTCGATAACCTACTACAACAATAAAGCAGAGTACATCCGCTCCGCATGCAGTACCATCGTCCAACAACACGACGGAGAGGTGCCGGACACGATGACCGAGCTGACCGACCTCTCGGGGGTCGGGCGCAAAACGGCCAACGTAGTGCTCCAGCACGGGCACGACACCGTCGAGGGTATCGTCGTTGACACGCACGTTCAACGTCTCTCTCAGCGGTTGGGACTCACCGACGAGGAGCGGCCGGAAGCGATCGAGCAGGACCTGTTATCGGTCGTCCCTGAATCAGACTGGAAGTGGTACACGCACTATCTCATCGCCCACGGGCGGGCGGTTTGTACGGCTCGGAACCCGGATTGTGAGGGATGCGTTCTGGAAGAGGTCTGTCCGTCCTCACGGCTCGATTCGGACGTCGACCTGGCGGGCGACGAGATGTGGGGAGCGTAGGTCCCGCCCGTCTCCTGATTAAAACAGGTACAGTACTGCATACCGGTACACTCCGATCACGTACGCGAGTGCCCAAAAGGCGACGTACCCGAACACGCCGATCCGCAAACGCCCGCGCCAAGCCGACATGTTCTCGTGAAGATCATCGAGGTCAACGTCCGGGTCGGTCTTGTCGTACAGGTCTGCTGCACGCTTGACTTGGAAGATCCGGACGATTCCGGTCAATCCAAACAGGAGTAATGCGTACGCCTGTAGCCCCAAGAACGCATGGACGACCGCCACCCCTCCAAGCTGGTCCAGGAGACGGGGCATCATCCACGTCACGACCGGGACCGTATTCAACAGCAGTCCAGGCACGATGTACCACAGGTGCCTGGTCAGAATGCGCCAGGTGACATTGTCCGTCTCTCGGTCGATCATGATCCAAGCACCGTAAGCGTAGAATGGGAAACTGGCCGTCACCATCACAACCGCGGCCGTCGCAATCATCGCCTCCGATACCATCAGCATTAGGTAGGCCAGCAGGAGCGGTAAACCCGACGGTCCGCACCCGTAGTGGGGCAGAATCGGTCGACGCCGCTGGCGACGGTCCAAAGGGATCCCGACTGCTCGGAGCCCGTCTTGTCGGAAAGTCTATTCCGTTCGGTCAACAACAACGGGCGATGAGTGATTCCTCCTCGGCGGGCGGTGACGAGGCCGACGACGGGACGGATCCGGGAGGAACACCCGACGGACAAACGGCGACTCAGAGTCGTGAGGAACCTGATACCGATGAAGATATCGACGCCCTCCGGAGACGCGTAGAGGAGGAGTACGACTTCGAGAACTTCGGGCCATCGGACATGCGAGAGATGTCGGGGACGGAGTGGGAAGCGGCCTTCGACCCCGATACATGGATCACTGGAACGGACCTTCTCGACCGTGTCGAAGCGGACCTCCGACGTCGTATCGCCACCCGGGACGTGTTTGCCGTGCTCGAGCGGGTCGAGGATCCGGACCGCGTAATTGCCTACTCCGACGAGGGTTACGCAGTCGTTCATCCGGACGGGAGTCTGGAAGGGGAAGGGACCGTTCTGCGGGATGTGAAGCCAACCGTGGTCCTTTGTTCGCTCGACTCCTACGACGTCGAGGAACCACCTCGTGACTATGAACTTCCCGACCCGGAGGAGGTCAAGTCGGGAACCGGGGAGTTCGGGAACACGGTGCTTCAGGTGGTGGCGTTTACCCAAATCCTCGCCGGCTTTGGGCTCCTCGGCCTGTTCCTTCTCACTGACTTCGTTCCGATAACGGTCGAGGGGGAGCTCAACATCGCCCCACCCATTGCGGCTTTCCTTTTTCTTGGCATTGGATTCACGCTGCTGATCGTCGTCGCCAACGCGCGCTTGTCCGATCGGTTCCGGGTGGCTGAGTACCGTGACCGGCTCCAGGCTGCGGGGCTCGCGGACGGCGATCGACCGGAGTTCGTTCCGTTCGAGGAGATCCGGGACGGTGAACTCCCCGAGACGGCCCCCTCGGATACCGCGGACCGCCGGTCCGGCTCTAGTGCCTCCGGATCAGAGGGGCAAAACGGCAGCCGGTGACGGTCCTTTCGGGCGGAGGTCGGAGGGTTTAAACGCTCCCCAACCCGATTTCAGCCCGTAAATGAACAGGCGGGACTTCGTACGGAGTGCTGGTGGGACAACCGCCGTACTGGGGGCCGGAGCGGCGGCCACCAGCACTGCCGCAGCCCAAGAAGGTGGAGAGGAGCAGCCGGACTTCGGCGGCTGGCTCTCCGGCGTCGACGGCGGCTACGAAGACCTCC
>CAZCXJ010000064.1:6263-14322 GCA_964502585.1 uncultured Candidatus Halobonum sp. | reverse complement strand
CGCCAGCCAGCAGCGGTGTGTACGGATCTCCCCTGCCGGTCGGTGGCATCGACGACCGGGGGCGCTCGCCTGTCCCGCCGCTGGGTGGCGATTCGGCAGCTGGAAACTGATCAGGCTGCGTATGTGTACAGTCGGTGGGGGCGCGTCCAGGTGTCCAAACTTGCGGAGCTCAGGAGGGAGTGTACACCGCACGAAACACCGCGAGATCGGTTCTCGACCGCCGAGCGGTCGTTCTCCGGCCTCGACCCAGTGTACACCGCGCGGGACCTGGCCGGTCGGATGCGTGGTCCAACCGCGAGGCGTCGGCGACGGCGCATGCCCGACTGGATCCTACAGACGAACGAGACCCTCTTCCCGCCCGACTCGTTCGCCCGGGCTCTCCAGCGCCGACAGGACCTGTTCAACCGGGACGCCTCTGGTAGGCTGTGGCGTCCTCGAGCGTGGCGTCGTCCTGTTTCGGCAGTCCCTCGGCGACGGTCCGCACCGTCACAGCATCCCGCCGGGCTGGCGGGCCTGGAACCGAGTCTCGTTCAGACGACGGCCGAACGCGTCGTCGCCACCGACATCGCCTGAGACGGCGGCAGATGCGGACCGCGTCCCTGGCGGCTCATTCCACGGCCGGGAGGCTTGCGCTCATCCGGGCAATCTCGTCCGCGGACAGACGGATCCCGGAGTCGATGGTTCCCTCGACGACGTTCCCTGTGAGCAGGTCCTCGATTTCGACTTCGAGGGTGCCGTCGGAGGTCATCGTAAACTCGATCGCGATACTCTCCTGGGTCGGGTCCCGGGGCGGGATGTCACGGATCCAGAGCGTGCCGAGGTGATCGTTGTCGGCGGCACGTCTGGATTCACCCTGGCGGATGGGCCACTTGACGGCCGTCTGCTCCGGATCAACCGTGCGGTAGTTCGCTTTCCGGACGGTCGTCGGCAGTTGTGCACCCTGTTCGATCACGGGGGAGAATCCCCCGTCATCCAGTTCGACACCCAGCGTCTGGGGGAGCACGTCAACGAGGACGATCCCGTCGGTGTCGGATCCAGTCTCGTCACCAGAGAGCATCCGCCCGGCACTGTCCGTGGCGTCGTCGAGGACCGCCGCCTGCACTGCTGCACCCATCGCGACGGCGTGGTCAGGGTGGATCTCGTTTGACGGCTCCATGCCGAAATACGAGCGGAGCATGTCCGCGACCTGTGGCATACGTGAGGCGCCACCGACCAGCAAGACGGTGTCGACGTCCGCACGCGTGTACTCCGTCTGCCGGAAGACGGAGTCGATGGTCTGGCGGGTCCGGTCGAGCACGTGGCCGGTCATCTCGCGGAACTGCTCACTGTCGAGCGTCTGTTCGAAGTGATAGTTTTCTGCCGGGACGACGTACGGGATCGATACCGCCGTTTTGCGCTGGTCGGTGAGGTCGTGTTTCGCGTCGCGGGCGGCCGTCCGGATTCGGTTGCGCTGGTCCGCGTAGTCGGAGCCGGTGGTGACATCGACCCCGGTATCGGCACGAATCTCCGACGCGATCCACGCTTCGATCTGGCCTGTCCAGTCGGAGCCGCCGAGGCCGCTATCACCCTCCGTGAACACTGTCTCGACGTAGTTGTGCTCGTACTCGGCCTCGACCAGCGTCGCGTCGAACGTGCCACCGCCCAGGTCGTACACGAAGAGGGTTTCGTCGGTTACGGTGCCGAGTTTCTGCCGTTCGTACCCGTACGCCAGGACGGCGGCACTGGGTTCTGGAAGTAACTGGTCGACCTCGAGCCCGGCGATCTCGCCCGCGTTCCGGGTTGCCGTACGCTGGCGGCCAGTAAAATACGCCGGCACGGTGATGACGGCAGTGTCGATCGGTGCACCGAGGCGGTCCTCGGCGTCCGTCACGACCTTCTCGAGGATGAGCGCGGAGAGTTCCTCGGGCCGATAGGTCGCGTCGCCGAGGGTGAGTTCCGTCTCCTCGCCGATCTGCCGTTTGATCTCAGCGACGGTCCGGTCCGGCGTCATCAACAGACGGTCACTGGCCTCGCGTCCGACGAGAGCGGGGCCGTCCGGAGGAACATGGACGACGGAGGGTGTCAACTCGTAGCCGGCCGCATTGGCGAGCAGCGTAGGCGTCTCGTCGGTCACGTGCGCGACCGCCGTCCGGGTCGTCCCGAGGTCGATCCCGACAGTCGGCGACCCTGTAGGGGACATGGACATAGCAGTGGGGTGGACGACATTAATCGATTCGGCGGGCGACCGCCGAACACATCACTGAACCAAGATTTAAGCGTGTGCGTCGAATGAATTCACCCGATGGCGGACGGCCACCGCACGATTGGGATCGATCTCGGCACGACGCGCAGCGCGATGGCACACATCACCGATGGCGAACCGGAAATCATCGACAACAGCGACGGAAAGGGCATCACCCCGTCTGTCGTCCACCTGACAGAGGAGGGGGAGTCGCTGGTCGGTGAAGGTGCCGTTGACAACATGATGATGAAGCCGGAGCGGACGGTTCGCGAGGTCAAGAAGCTGATGGGCACCAACGAGACCGTGATGATGGGCGATGAGGAGTTCACTCCCCAGGAGGTATCCGGGCTGATCCTCCAGAAGCTGATCGGTGATGCCGAGGATCGGCTCGGCGGCGAGGTGTCAAACGGCGTGATCACCGTCCCGGCGTACTTCACGGACCGGGAACGGACGGCCACCCGTGAGGCGGGCGAACTCGCCGGCCTCGAGGTCGACAAGCTGTTGCCCGAACCCAGCGCGGCCGTTCTCGCATACGGCTTCCGGGAACAACAGCTCGGTGAGGTGAACAACGAGGTCGTGTTCGTGTACGACCTGGGTGGTGGCACGTTCGATGCCACGCTGGTCGAGGCCGAGTACGAGTTCAACTACATCGAAACGGTCGCGACCGACGGCGACAACGAACTCGGCGGGTCCAACTGGACCGATGAGATCGTCCAGTTCGCCTACGAGGTCATCGAGGAGGACACCGGGGTCGACATCAGCAGTGACGACGAGTACGCCGACCAGCGGGGGCGTATCTTCGATGCCGCTCAGGAGGCCAAACACAAACTCTCCGAACAGCAGGCGGTCAATCTGACCGTCCCGTTCGTGCTCCCCGAGCAGTCGTACAACCTCGATGAGGAGATCACCCGCGACCAGTTCGAGCAGATGAGTAGCCACCTGCTCGACCGGACCAGAGGGCCGATGGACGACATCTTCGACCGGACGGACTACGCCATCGAGGACATCGACAAGGTGCTGCTCATCGGCGGATCGACGCGGATGCCACAGATCGAACAACTCGTTACCGACTACTTCGGGATGGAGCCGTCCAAGGAGATCAGCCCGGACCACGCCGTGGCGATGGGCGCGGCCATCCAGGCGGCGGTCCTCGACGACGATGCCGACGAGACGGCACTCCCCAGCGGTGACTCCTCCGAGGACGCCGGGCTCGTGTTGATCGACGTCTTGCCCCAGTCGATCGGAGTGAAGGTCCAGCCCGGCGACCGGTTCGACCCGATCGTCGAACAGGACACGCAACTGCCGACGACGGAACGCCAGGAAGGCTACAGCGTCCAAGACGAACGCCAGAGGACCGTCGCCATCGAGGTGTATCAGGGCGAGGCCGAGAAGGCCCCGGACAACGAGTTCCTCGGACGGGCGGTCATGGAGGATATCGAGCCTCGCCAGCCCGGACAGGGGTCGCTGGCCGTCGAGTTCACCGTCAACAACGACGGCACACTCGAGGTGAGAGGCGAGGACCTGCTTGGCGGGGCGGAGGTCTCGACCGAGATCGAATCCGCGCTCGAAGGCACCGAGTCCGACGGCCAGCTCCCGCCGGACGCGTAACTCCAGGCGGCCGGCCCGCCCGTGTCGGGTGGGATGAGGTCCCGACGAGGCCCCATCCGGACGCGGTAGGCGGGCGTCGAGGACCAGCTCAACAGCGCGCCGGGACCGTCCGACCAGGCTCACCCGAGGGGTGGACTCAGAGGATCGGTCCCGGGTCGGGATCTTCCTCTTCCTCTTCGTCTTCGCCGGGCTCCTGGTCGTCGTCCTCCTCGTGATCCGGCCCTTGGTCTTCGTCCTCCTCCTCGTCTTCCTCCCGGTCCGGGTCCTGGGCTTGCTCTTCCTCTTCGTCTTCGTCTTCCTCCTCGGTCTCGGACCGGCGGGAGCGGTGGTCGGTCTCGGGCTCGTCGTCGGTGGCCGCGCCGGCATCCTCGTCCGTGTGGGGCGTCGAGTCGTCGCCCGACTCGGGTCCGGAACTGCCGTCGGAGCCACCACCTGACCCGCTACCGGACCCACTGCTCGAGCCGCTGTCCGACCCGGTTGTGGTGCCGTCGCCGGCTGCACCGTCGGAACCGCTGTCCGATCGGGAGCCACTCCCGCTGTCACGACTGCCATCACCGGCACTCTCGGGCGCCCCACCGGGGTCATCGGCGCCGGGTCGTCGTCCCTGGTCGAGCCGACGCTGGAGGAGTTCCTCGTCGAGATGCTGCTGGATGACCTCGGTAGCCTGTTGTTTGAGGTTCTGGAGCCGTTGGGCCCGCTTCGAGAGGTCGTCGATGCCTGGCACCTTCCGCAGCCGGTCCCACTGCTGGTTGTTTTGCAGTTCCTGCACTCGCTGTTCCAGCGATTCACGCATCTCCGTCAGGCCGTCCCGAACCTGTCGGAGCCGTCCCGTCGAGAGCTGCTCGACGGATTCCGGCAGCGTCTCCAGCTTCGACCGGACCCGCTCGACATCGACGCTGTCCTCGACATACTGGCCGATGCCGTTCCGGCTGGCCGTGGTCGCCACGTCGTCGATGTCGGTGAGGAGGTCGTGATACGCCGTCTCGTCACCGGCGAAGTTCGCACAGAACTCGTCCGTGGTACGGTCGAACGTGGGGGCGGCTGTCGGGCTCGGTGCCCCGGTGAAGGGGTCGACACCGACCCCGACGTCTAACTCCCTGAGTTCCATCTCCTCGGTCTGCTGGCGGAGCCAGGTCTGGCGGTCGACCCGACGCATGTCTTCGTCACATCGGTCACACGATTGTGGCTCCGGCTCGGCGTCCGATGCGTGTTCCCGGCTGGTCGATCCCGAGGGGCGATCGCCGTCCGGGTGACGGTCCCGCCACGAGTCCGTCCCGACGGTGTGTTGCTCTCGGTGCGCCAGTTCCTCCTCGATGTGGTTGTCGAGCACTTGCTGGGCCTGTTGCTCCAGGTTCTGCAGTCGCTGGGCGCGTTTCGACAGGTCATCGATGCCCGGCATCTCCCGCAACTGTGACAGTTGCTGGTTGTCCTGAAGCTCCTGAATGCGGTCGGTCAGCGACTCCCGCATCGCGGTGAGTTCCTCACGGAGTTGCGTCAGTTTCGCCTCGGACAGGTCACGCACCTCGGTTCGGAGGCTTTCGATCTTCGACCGGACGCGCTCGACGTCGATGCTCTCCTCGATATACTGCCCCGGGCCGTTCCGGCTCGCGAGGTTCTCGACGGTATCGATGTCGTTGACGAGGTCGGTGTAGGCGGCCCGGTCACCCGAGAAGTTCGAGCAGAACGTCTCCTTGGTGCGCTGGAAGTTCGCAGTCGCGTCGACGCTCACCGACGGGGTCGGATCGACCGTGCCGTCCGACCCGAACAGCTCGAGCCCGCCCGACACTCCGAAACTGACGGTGCGAAACTCCAGTTCCGACCGGAACTGACGGGCCGTCGTCTGGCGGGTGACCCGCTCTTGCTGGCGGCCACAGGTCTCACAGGGGTCCGGGTCCGGGGTCTCCTCCGAGTCGGCGGGCTGTGTCTGCCGGGTCCGGGTGCCGCTCCGGCTCCGTGTGGCATCTCGGTCCGGCGGCTGCTCTGAGGCGGCGGCCTCGGTGTCGGGGGGCGTCCGGGACTGGTCTGCCCGTTCGGCCAACTCGGCGGTGAGGTGATTCTGGACGACCTGTCGGGTCTCCTGTTCGAGGCTTTCCAGCCGTGCGAGACTCGCGGTGTTCTGCCGTGGGCCGCCCTCCTGCATCGTCCGGATCCGGCTCGACAGCGACTCCTGCATCGCGGTCAACTCGTCGCGGAGTTCCCGCAGTTGCGCCTCCGAGAGGGAGTTCGCTTCCGCACGGAGGCTCTCGACTTTCGATCGCAGCCGTTCGACGTCGACCGCGTCCTCGACCTGAAACTCGAGATCCTGATCGCTCGCGATCTCGGTGACCTTGATTTCGCCGACCAGACGGTCGTAGGCCTCGTCGTGCTCGGCGAAGTTCGCACAGAACGTGTCCGTCTCGCGGTCGAACTCCAGGCTCGGGCCGCTGATACTGCTCCGGAGGTTCGGGTCCTTGATTTGCTCGTAGATGTTGGACGGATCGAACGGGTTGGCGGCTTCGGGACTCCAGTCCCAGGACGGATCCCGGAAGTCGATCTCGGAGGCGTACTGTCGCGCCGCTGTCTGGCGGTCGACCTGCTTTTCCTCGGCGCCACAGCTGCAGGTGCTCATTCTTGAAGCGACTCGAGTGCCGCTGACACGTCCGACTCCGGAACCCCGAGTTCGTCACGTCGCCCGGCGAGCGCTTCGTGGACCATCTCAACGTCGGCCCCGTCCGGGATCGACCCCTCCAGGACGAGGTCGACGAGGACCTGGCCGACGACGATGGTCATGTCGGGTTGGTCTTCCTCGAGCAGCACGCCGAACGCCTCGAAGGCAGGGACGGCGTTGTTGCCGCCGGCCTCGACGACCGCCTGGAGGAACTCGGCGCCGACCGACATGACGTAGTCGTTGGGTGACCGCCCCACCCGGTAGAACACCTCCTGAACGAACTCCTCGGGGAGCGTCTGACCGGCCCTGACGGCCGCCGTGAGCGCCGCGATCCCCTCGGCCGCCAAGAGCGGGTCGCCCTGGCGGATCGTTGCGATGAGGGTGTCCGTGACCTCGAAGGGGAGAGTCGGCCGTTCGGCTGTCACCTCCTTCAGGATCGTGAAGAGGTTGCTCCGGACCGTCCCGTCCGAACAGGTCTCGAACGCCTGCTGGAGGTCGTCGGTGTAGGCGGTCAGCCGCTTGGGATCGGCCTCGGCCAGGGTCTGGAGTGCTCGGGCCGCGCTCATGTCCGACTCCTCGAGGACGGCGTCGAACGCAGCTCTGATCTCACCGTCGTCGACGCGGTCACCGTCCCGAATCCGATTGCTGAGCGTGATGAACCGGTCGTCGTCGTTACTCATGGATAGGGTGTCTGCGAGTCGGGGGATAGGTTCTCCGCCGGGTGCGCCTCGGAGGCCGTGCACGGCTCGCCCGTGACGGGGCTGACTCAGAACAGGTCCGCGACATCCTCCACCTCCAGATACGCTGGCGAGAGGTCCGTCTCGACCACCGATTCGACGCCGTCACTCGAGATGTCGACCGCGCCGTCGGTCAGGTCGTACACCTCGGTCGCGGCCAGGGGCCCGTATCGCTCCACGATGGCGCTGTCGGCGACCTGGCGGGGGGCGTCCCAGCCAGTGGCACTCGCCAGGTCCGCCGACGGATGGTGACCGATCGTCGCGATGTCGTGATACACGAGCGACCCGAGCAGGAACTGGACGAGTCGGCGGGCCCGGTCCCGGTTGGCGTCGACGGCCGTGGCGTCGCCCTGCTGGATGTCCGTCATGTGCTCCGTGAGCCCCTCATACGCGTCCGGACGCGGCTGGAAGACGGCTGCGAGTCCCACCTCCCAGTCGGTCAACTCGCGAAACGTCGCCGCCGACTTGACGATCCGGTGGCGCGGGTACACCCCCTCGACGTCGTGATACAGTTCGAGCGCCTCGAGGACTGCCTCGACCACCTGTTCGACGGTCTCCTCGCTGGCCAGGACGCCGATCTCCAACCCCTGGACGGGGACGTCGTCCCGTCGCCCGCCGTCTTTGGTGCCGGACGGATACACCCAGTCGGGGTCGAACTCCGGCGTGTACTGGACGTCCGGCGGGAGCAGGTCCTTGGGGAGGTGTTTGAACTCGTACTCGTCGGGACGGGACACCTCGACCTCGTCGGGCGTCAGGTCGGCCGGGTCTCGGCCGGCATCCGTATCCGTGTCATCGACGGCATCGTCCGTCCGTGGCGCACCCGCGTCCGCATCCGACTCCTCGGTC
>CAZCXJ010000064.1:0-6163 GCA_964502585.1 uncultured Candidatus Halobonum sp. | reverse complement strand
CCGCGTCCGCATCCGACTCCTCGGTCGCCGCGGCCTCGTCGGTCGAGTCCGCGCCGGGATCCGCATCGGACGGCTCGCCCGTCGCATCCGGCGATGCCTCGACGGTATCGTCGGTGTCATTCGAGTCATCCTCGGCATCCGTGGGGCCGTGGGTCTCGGCCCCGCCGGCCGTCTGGTCGGCAGTGCCCGTCGCCGCATCCGATGGCCCGGTGTCGGTCGTGTCGGGCGGGTCCGCCTCTGTCTCCGGCGGCGTATCGCCGGCCGCCGTCTGGTCGCCCGGAGTGGACTCCGTCGGGTCGTCGGTGGTGTCTGCCGGACTCTCCGGGGAGGCAGACGTCGCCGTCTCGGGGTCCTGGTCGGTCTCGTCCGATTCGGAGCCGGGAGTCGAGGCTGACTCCTCGGTGTCCGATCCATCCGTCTCAGTGGACTCGTGTTCCGGGTCGTCGGTACCGGGTGTCATGTTGTGCGGTTCGTGTCGGTGCGGCGGGTCAATACTTCGCTAGGGGGCGAGTGGCTGCCGACCGCGGCAGTCAGTCGCCGGTGAGCTGTGCTTTCTCACGGTCGGACAGATGGTCCCAGGGTTTCACTCGGCCGTGGACGAACCCCTCCGGTGAGCGGATCACCGCCTCGCCGGTCTGGAACTGGCGGATCTCACGATCGGAGAGGTACTCCTGCTCCTCCTGGGTCACGTTCCGCTTGCCGAACCCGGGGGCGTCTTCTTCGTGTTCGACGATGATCGAGCCGAGGGCCTCCTTGATGTGCTCCAATGACTCGTGGTCACCGGGGCGCATCAGGATCTCCTGGGTCGCGCCGGCGACGATGGCGTCCGCGAGTCCCTCGTCGTAGGAGGCTTCCAACTGGGTGATGCCCTGGAGGCCGAGGATGGCCTGCGCCTGCTGGGCTCGGCCGGCACCGGTGAGGTTCTCGATGTTGCGCAGGTTGGGAACGCGCTGGAACTCATCGAGCACGAAGTACGTCTGGCGGTCACCCGCGTCCAGGCCGTGCTGGATCGCCCAGTCGATGAGGAACTTCAGCGCCGGCTTCGTCCGCTCGAACTGTGACATGGTCGCCTGGACCACGAGCACCCGCCCGCTGGGGTCCTCGATATAGTCCCGGACGCTGAACCCGCCGACGCCACCGAAGTCGCCGGTGAACACGTCCGCGATGAACGGCCGGAGCGTCGAGAGGACGCCCTTCCCCGTGCGGTCGTCCCGGACCTGTTCGGCCGCGGTCCGGAGGTCGTCGTGCTCGGCCAGTGCCTCGCGGATGTCCTCCTGTCGCTGGTCGAAAAACTCCACCAGCTCCCGGTTCGTGGGGTGGACGTGCTCCCGGTCCAGGTGGATCAGGGCGGCCTCGAGGACCCGCTGGGCGGCCTCGGTGAAGAACTCGTTGCGACCGCTGTCGTCGTCGGTGTCGATGAGCTTGGTCGCGATCTCCTTGTACTCGCCCTCGTCGGTGACCTCCCGGAAGACGTTCCAGTTGACGTCGCCGCCGTCGACCGAGACGGTGAGCAGATCGCGGTTGGGGAACATCCACCCCTCGTCGAACTCGCCCTTGTAGTCGAAGATGACGACCGGTTCGTCCGGACTGGTGTCCATCTGGCGCAGGAGGAGGTTGATCGTGGTGGTCTTGCCGGCGCCGGGTTCACCCAGGACGAGCATCGAGTGGTTCCGTTCGAGTGATACCGACGAGCCGAACGGTCCCGAGGGGCCGCCCGACCGCATCTCGTCGCGGTACACGTCAGACAGGGGAACGCTGAACTGGTCGGCGTCGGGGCCGGACGCCTGCTCGCCGATGATCGGGAGCGCCGCGAGGCTGACGCCGCTGAACGCGGAAATCCCGCTCGCCTGGGCGGCGGCCACGACGGGCGCGACCAGCCTGATGAGCGCCCCCCGATAGGTGAGGTTGTAGCCGAACCGGCCGCCGAACCGGACCGCGAGAACGAGCCCGAGTGCCCCCGTCCCGAGCAGGATGAGGAGCGTCCCGAGGATCGGGCTCCCGGCGGTGATCGCCGCCAGGATGTCCAACAGGATCGCAGGAACGAAGATCGGAATCAGGATCAGGGCCACCAGCAGGGTCGGCGCCAGGAAGATCGCCGCCTTGGGGTTATCGAAGGCTTTCCGGGCGGCGTTTTCCCCAACCCAGTTCATGATCTCCGAGCCGATTTTGCGTCTGGAACCAGAGGACCGCCGATCAGGCATTTATGACACTCCAGTGACGTGACGTCAATAACTGTTTTGCCGTACTCAGGGACGATACCGGACACAGTCGAGGAGAAGCGTGGGCCATGGGTTGGGTGTCACTCCGAGGTGGTGGTTGGACTGAGTTGTGTCGCGGCTGCCGGCAGTCCCGCGATCACGAGGATGAGCAGGAAGACCCCGCCGAGCGCGGCCGCGCCCGCCTCCTGCAGCGCGCCCCCGACCGACGTCCCGGGAGTCGCGAATGTGAACACCGTGGCGAACAGGAGCGCAGCGCCGACCGCACCGGCAGGTTCCACGTACTCGTCCCAGTCGGGGGTCTCGGTCACCTCGGCGAACACCCGGTAGCGGCCGTAGGTGAACAGCAGGGCGAGCCCGAGGAACAGCAGCGTCGTCGCGCCACCCCCAAGCGCCAGCAGGCCGCCGAACAGCACCGCGACGATGGCCGTCCCGAACACGAACCACGTGGGGCGGTCGCTTTCGGTGATCAGCGTCCGTCCGAGGGAACCGGTGGCCCCGGAGCCGGCGGGGCCGGCGGTGAACTTGTCCAGGTATCGGCGCACGAGCAGGAACCCCAGGCCGAGAACGACACCCACGGTCACAACGTCCTGGACGACGGTGAGCCCGACCGCATCCGCGACACCGGCGGCGGCCACCTGGACACTAATCGCGTACACGAGATACCCGATGACCAGCAACTCCAGCATGCTGAGGATGGTCGCGAACTCGGAGGTGGCAACCCGGCCGGACGTGCGCAGGTGCGAGAGGACCTCCCGGACGGTGGACGTCTCACTGCCCGTCTCGCCCGAGTCGTCGGTCGCGTCGGCCTGGCGTTCCGCCCGGGTCGAGTACGCCTTCGAGGAGTCCAGGTCGATGTCGGCCTCCCGGCGACGGCGTTCACGCTCTCGGGCCCGTCGCCGGCGTTCCTCCTGGCTGGCCTGACGCTGACGTTGCTGGCGACGCTGCTGGTCGCGGTCCCGGCCCTGTCGCTGGTCCTGGCTGCTGGTGGCATCGCGCCGTGTCTGGCTGTCACCCTCGTCCCCGATGGAAGGCCGGTTCAGGTCGCGAGCCGGGTCCAGCGTTGCCGGGTCACCCGGCCGGTCGCGGGCCTCCCAGGCCTCGTACGCCTCGGCGCCGTCCTCCGGGCCGAACCGGTCGCGGAAGGTGTCGTACTCCTCTTTGTTGTCGGCGTCGTTGAGGGTCTGGCGGGCTTCGTTGAACCGGTTCCACCGCTCGTCGGCGTTCTCGTGGTCCGACAGCTCGGGTTTGAACTCCGCGACGTACTTTTTGGTGTGATTATTGATATCCTCCGCACTGGCATCCGCCGGCGCGCCCAGCCGCTCGTAGTAGTCCTGGGCCTCGACGTTCGGCGAGGAGAATCCCGAGGCGGCGCTCATCCGGTCACCTCCATCGCGTGAGGGAGGCCCCCGACAGGGCAGTCAGTACAGTTCTTCGGCATGGTTGCGCACCTCCGTGTCAGGATCGTTCTCGGCGATATCGCGGAGCTTCTGGCGGGCCCGGTCGGTCTGTGCGCCCGCGAGCATGTAGCAGGCGCCCACCCGGACGCGCGGGTTCGAATGGTCCGCGAGGTCCAGGCCGGTCTCCTCGAGCGTGTCCGTCTTGCCCCCCTGCGTCAGCGAGAGGTAGCCGACAGTCATGGCGAGGTCCCCCCGGACGTCGGGATCGACGTCCTCGGCGGTGATCTGTGCGAGGAGGTCCTCCCGGTACGGGGCGACAGCGTCGGGATAGTCCCGCGCGAAATACGAGACCGCCTGTGCGACGCCGGCGCGAACCTCGCTCTGGTCGGCCTCGAGGCGTGGGACCAGATACTCGACCACTTCCTCGGCGGAGCTCCCGAGCATCGATACGACCTTCTGCGGCCCCAGGGCGACCACCTCCGTCAAGCAGGCAGCGGCGTGTTCCCGCGCTTCCGGGTCCGGACTGGTGAGGAGTGCGAAGGCGTCCTCGACGGTATCGATCGACGGTCGTGACCGGATGGTCCGGGCTCGCTCCCGGTCGGACGACTCCTCGTAGGCGGTGAAGCCGACCCAGCCAGTGTAGGCCCATGCCGTCAGGCCTGCGAGGAAGGTCACGCTGGACCCGATGACGCTGCCGGCGGTGCCGAAGACGATACCGAACAGGAAGTAGCTCACGAAGTACACGACGACGAGCGCGCCACCGAGCCCGAGTACGCCCAGCCGGTCTCGGGCTTCGACGATCATGTTGATCAGGAAGTCGGTGGCGATGCCGCGTCTCCGGTCCGTCTCGAGTACGTCCAGGTCGGGGAGTTCCTGACTCATGTGTGGACGACGCGTGGACGTGACTGGTGGTCTGCGGACGGTCCAACTGAACTGTCCCGTGGGGTGAGTTGTGCGTGCCTGTACATCGCGATCACCGGGTTGATTCGGCGTCGACGTCGATCGTTTCGCCCTGCTCCTGCTGCTTGCGGGCCTGGGCGGCCCGCTGGCGGACATCGGGGTTCGAGTCGCCCTCCAGGCGTTCGAGGAGTTCCCGGGCCCGGTCGGTGCGGATCAGTCCCAGCGCGAGGGCCGCCCCTTCCCGGACCTCGGGGTCGCTGTCGTCAACGATCTGCTCGACGTTGTCGACCACCTCGTCCGAGAGGCGTGGCTCGGCCAGCGCCATGTTCCCGCCGATAATGGCGGCGTTGGTCTGAATGATCGAGTCGGGATACGTCATCGCAGCGAAGATGTCGTCCCGGTACTGGGCGACGGCGAAGGGGAACTCGCGCGAGAAGTACGCCACCGCCTCGCTGGCGTTCCGGCGGACATCGTCGTCATCGTCGTGGAACAGATCGATGAGGACGAACGCCGCCTCGTCCTTGTCCAACCCGGCCTGTTTGATCACCTGTCCGGGCGCCTCGGTTTCCTCCATCGCGATCGCGATGTTGGCCGAGGCGATCCCGCGGACGACGTCGTCCCCGGAGTCGAGGTAGTCGAACGACTTGCCCGTCTTCTCCATGTCGAGATTCTGCTGGTATTGGAAGACCGTCTTGCGGTCATCGACGAAGCGGTATGCGTTGTAGGTGCCATACGCGGTGATCCCGGTCGCGAGCAGGAGCATCGGACCCGTGATGGCGCTACTCGCGTTGCTCACGAGCCCCAGCACGCTCAGGATGGCGCCGACGATTGCCAGCGGGATCACGACGATGAACATCCACACGAACCACAGCCCGATCACGACGACCGCCGACCCCCGGAGGCCGAACCGGCGGTACGCCCGCCAGATAGGTTCGAGCGTTAGCCAGTCGAACAGCTTCTCCAGGACCGGTCTGAGCCGTTGCACCAGGGTAGCAGACCGTCTCGCGTCAAGCGGACTGCCACTCATCGTCAGTCACTCCGGTTAGGACGACTTGAAAGTTCTGTTTGAGTGACTGGTCGGTCGGATGGAAGCAACTCCTCGGACGGACACGGCGGCCCCCTGGCGGTGAGTCGGGCCGCATCGCTCTGGCAGGAACGCTTCCGCAGCGACCGACATCGAGTGGTCCCGACCACCCAGCCGTCAGTCGGGGAGAAGTTGCTGCCGAAGTTGGGCGACATACTGGGCATCCCAGTTTTTCGTTTCGACATAGTAGGTGAGTGCGGCCGCAACGTATTCCCTGGGAAGGATCTCGTGGGTTGCGAGCGTACAGAGGATGTGCGGTGTCGTGAACAGCGTATTTCGGTCCTCAAGTGCGAGGGTGACAAGCAGGTAATTGGGCGTATTGAACTCGTCCGTGATGACGAGGTCCGCCGATAACTCATTCGCCAGCCAGAGACACTCGGATTCCCCACGATCGAGCCCATACTCGAGCGGCTCGGCGAGCTGCGCGTCGACATCGTGTGTCGTCAGATGGTGCGCTGCCTGCAGTGCGAGGGTGGCGGCTGCTGACAGCAGGTCGTCGCTCCCAGTGGCGTCGGTGAGTTCCCCGAGCACGCTTGTGGGAACGTGGACATCGTACGCGGTGA
>CAZCXJ010000063.1:6399-14347 GCA_964502585.1 uncultured Candidatus Halobonum sp. | reverse complement strand
TCGCCACCCTCAACCGGTGGGGAATCATGACCCTTCCACTAGTGGTGATCCTGCCTGCGTACGGTCTCAGATCGCTGGCATCCCGAAAGTGGACCGGTGTCGGTGCGACCATGATCGGAGTCTTGCTCGTTATGTTGGCCATCACCTCCATTGGAGGTGGATTCACGGATCCGTCCTTGGCGAACGCCGTCGGTCAGGACCGGGGTGTCCAAGGATACCTGACGAATGAGGACATCGCAGCCGCCTCGTTTGTGACCACGTATTCAAAGGAATCGGAAATCAGAGCCACGTCGAATCTGCCGGGATACCTGGCGTACACGAGCTGGGTCGACGAACCGACCGACTCGCCCGATTCGGATAGATACGGACGTGTGAGCACGGATTCGGAACGAATCATCATCGAGCCGGGCTTGACTGTGTTCCAAGAACGGGCGTTCCGGGAATCACAAATCAAGGTTGAGCTGGTCAACCCCCCCGGCTCGGTCTACGAGGAGGGTGTGTCTGTCAACGTTCCAGTTTCCGCCGAGAGCGTAACATGGCGGACCGACCGAACCAGTGTCGTCTACAGTAACGGGGATACGGTTATCACTCACGTCGGTGAGAGGGAAGGACCCGAGTCGCAACCCGAAGACCAGAACGCGATCCGTGTCGGAACCGCGCCACGAGAGCGGATCCATTCCTCATCTCACTCGGAAGTTGCTCCCCCGGGAATGACATGAGAATCGCGGTCCTGTCGCCGCGGGACCCGATTCCGATCTATACTGGCCTGCTGGAGCGTGTCTACCAACTCTGCCGGTATCTTGGGGCCCGGCATCAGGTCCGGCTCCTCTACCCGTGTGAGAAGGAAGAAAAGGCAACTGCTACCGGTCGAGTTCCTCAGTCACAACCGTTCGACCGCATCGGTCTCGAGTCCCGGTCGATCGATACCCTGGAACCCCGCTTGCCCGAGTACTCGGCACTGAGGGGCATCTATCATACCCATCCGTGGCTGTATCCGGCGGTGCGACGGGAACTCAAGCAGTTCGATCCAAGCGCGATCTTGGTGGAGTTCCCGTACCTGATGCCGCTCGCGAGGCTCGCGAGCCGTGGACTCGGATGTCGGATCGTCCTAACCGAGCACAACGTGGAGTACAGACTCGCCAAACGCGTCGGGGCCCCGCTCTGGCGAATTCTTTATTTCGGAGAGACAATCGCATGCAAACTCGCGGACAATATAGTCACAGTTTCCGAGACGGACCGCGAAACCCTCCAGTCGCATCTCCCTCGAACCCCGGTCAAAGTGGCACCCAACGGCGTTGATGTGGGTCGGTACCGACCGGACGCTAGCGGGATAGAACCGATCAAGACCCGATACGGGCTGACAGGCCCCGTCGTCTGCTATCACGGGAATCTCGGGAACGCTCAGAACTCCGAAGCCGTCGACCGACTTCTCGAAACTGTGTTCCCCAGGATCAGAGAGGCGGTCGGGAACGCAAGTCTGCTCCTGCTAGGCGCGGATCCGCCTGACGTCGATCGATCGTGGCTCATCACGCCCGGCGTGGTTGATAACCTGCCCGCCCACCTCGCTGCTGCGGATGCCGCGGCGGTTCCCCTCGTTTCAGGGTCCGGAACGAAGCTCAAGATCCTGGAGTATCTGGCCTCGGGCGTTCCGGTGGCAACAACGCCGGTCGGTGCTGAGGGACTACCCCTCAGCGATGGGGCCACCGCACTGATCGCGGAGCAGGTTGCTGGAGTTGCGGAAAACACCACCCGGTTGCTTCAAAATCCGTCGCTTGGCCGCCGGATCGCCACCGCCGGACGGGACCTTGCTGTCGCCCGGTTCAGCTGGTCGAAAACGCTCCGGACCTACGAAGACCTCCTCAGGAAAGGATGAGACGGCCGCTGGAATACCTCCGTGCCGTAGCTCGCCGAATCGTTCCGGGTGGGACTCTCGGTGAGCGGACAGTCAAAAGCGGGTTCTGGGCCTTCGGAATGAACGTGAGTGGACGAGGGCTTCGTATTTTGGTAATCCTTCTCGTTGCTCGTCAGATCTCGCCCGACGCTTTCGGCGCGTACGGACTCGCATTGATCGCCATTGCGGCGGCCGGCGAGTTCTCCACTCTCGGGATCAGGGAGGCGCTCATCCAGCGGGAGGAGGCCGACGTCGATGCGTTTCTGGATACCGCATGGGTACTACAGGTGATTCGGGGTGTGAGCCTCTTCGCTCTACTGTACCTCCTTGCGCCTGCCATGGGTTCGCTGTTCTCGGCACCGGCAAGCGTCGATATCCTGCGGGTCATGGCACTTGGAGCCCTGGTAATCGGCCTGAGAAACCCCGCTGCAGTGTATTTCCAGAAAGGGCTGGCGTTTCATCGCGAGTTCGCCTACCAGGTTGGGGGTGCCGTAGCCGAGTTCATCACCGCACTCGTCCTCGTCTGGCTTTGGGGGTCAGTCTGGGCACTCGTTTTCGGGTATCTAGCGGCCGATTTCGCCAGAACCGCGATATCTTATCTGATTCATGATTACCGGCCTTTGCCCAGCTTTGACCCCGGATACGCCCGGGAACTTATTGGGTACGGGAAATGGATTACGGGATCCTCCATTCTTTATTTCCTGTACGATCGCGGGGACGACGCCTTCATCGGGTGGGCGATCGGTACGGCCGCGTTGGGATGGTATCAAATGTCTCATCGACTCTCCAACGCCCCTGCGACCGAGGTTTCCGACGTCGTCGCTGACGTCGTCTTCCCGGTCTTTTCGCGGCTTCAAGGTGAGCCTTACAGCCTCAGAGAGACGTTCCTGAAATCGCTCCGGTTGACCGCCGTCCTGACCTTTCCGATGGGGGCCGGCATTATCGTTGTCGCACCGGTCTTCGTGCCCACAGTCCTCGGAGATCAGTGGACGCCGATGACGACCGCTCTTCAGATTCTGGCAGTGCATGGCGTCGTCCGGTCGCTCTCGAAGCCCATGAGCGCTCTCTGGAAAGCCATCGGACGGCCGGACTACGGCACAAAGGTTTCGGCGGTCAAAGTGGCAGCGATTGCGGTCTTCATCGTCCCCGCGACAGCGGCACTGGGTATCAACGGCGCGGCGCTCACGATTACTGGTGTCGTCTTGTTCCCTATTCTACCTCTCAAACTGTTATTGACAGTGCGTGAGCTGAAGACGACCCACTGGGAGGTTCTGACCGAATGGATGTATCCGTTCGTCGCAAGCGGAGTGATGGGAGGTGTAGTATACTACTTGCGTGAAACGCTTCTGATTGACCCCTCGATCGGGCTTTTTGCGTTTCTGGTGGGGGCGGGGATCGTCGTCTATGCCTTCGTGGTTGCCCTCCTCGCAACAAGGTCTTCCTGGGATCTCCGAGGAACAGTGGAATGGCTACTAGAAACCGCCGTCGGATAATGCGCCCACTCGTATCGTGAGGGTTATTGAGGACTCCAGAGGGATCATGCCAGCTCACGATACAGCGACAGGTAGGAGCAGGCCGTCCGTTGGATGGAGAATCGTTCGTGCACGCGGGTATACCCGGCCTCGCCCATCTGCCGGCGGACCTCCGGTGAAAACATCCGTTCCATCGCCCCGATGATCGCTTCCAAGTCGCCTGGGGGCACCACGACCCCGGTCTCGCCGTCTGTGACTGCCTCGGCCGTTCCCGCGACGTCCGTGCCGATCACGGGAAGTCCTGCGGACATCGCCTCCAGAAGTACCACACTGAGGCCTTCAGTCCTGGAAGGAAGTACGAACACATCCGCGACGGCGTAGTATTTCTCAACCGACGGCACGCGACCGGTTATCGTCACCGCATCCTCGACCCCGAGCCGGACTGCGGCCTCTTGAAGTCGCTCCTCTAACTCCCCCCATCCAACGACGAATAGGTGTACTGAATGCTCGTCCGCGAGCTCGGCAATGGCACGCACAAGTTCGATCTGGTTTTTCTTTTCGGAATACCGCCCGACGGTGAGGAAGATGACGTCTGCCTCGACGTTCCACTCCTGTCTCAACTCGTCCGGCTCGGCGTCCGCAACTCGGGTTTCGAACGCCTCGACATCGATCCCGTTATAGATGGTGTACGTCCGGCGAACTAGATCGGAGCCGGGTTGATACACCTCGGCGGTTCGGGCAAAACTACGCTCGACATCCTTGGATACCCCGAGGCTGACTTCGGCAAGGGACCGTGACAGCCGCTCTAGTACACGAACCCCTGGGTGAAACGTCTCCGCCGTGTTGTGATACGTGCCGATGACGGGGAGACCCGCGGCATACCCACACAGGCGTCCGAGCAGATGGAGGTACAGGGAGGTGTGACAGTGGAGGACGTCGATCCCCCACTCTCGGAGGCGCTGTGTGAGGAGCCAGACGTTCCTCGGACCGAATTGGTTGATGGGATGATCCCCGCCGGTCTCGAGTTTCACGGGTGGGGCGCCGGCCGCGGCGAATTTCTCATTGAGACTCTCATCCTCGCCGAAGTAGCACACCACATGCTCAACCTCATCATCCGGCGTGGTCTCTATAAGCCGAAGCAGTTGATGCTCCAAGCCCCCGAGTGCCAGGTGGTGAACCAAGTGACAAACCCTGATCCTCTCGACCACTGGCGAATCCACCGAAGGGACAGTACTTAATTAACTTCGAGCAAACCCACCTGCTGTTCCGGATCGGTCTCATCAGAGTTCGGCAGACGTGTCCGGGAGGTCTCTCAACGTTTCACTCGGTGTAAGTGGCCGTCTCCTTCAGGTAATGAAGGGTATCGGCGCCTCGGACGAGTCTTGCGAATGAGCGGTCCGTCCGACGGCTGGACGGGTGTCCGCTGGTATATTCTTTTTTCGATAAAATTCACAAAAATAGTAGAATATATAAGAAAATTTATTATAATACCTGATTACCAGTGGGGTAAGGTCGGCATAACAGGAGTCAGCTGTGTCGAAGCAAGCTGTCCCCTCGGCCGACTCCACTACGGATACCATGACCACATACCACGGGTACGAGACTCCGGACGAAGGCGACTTGGAGTGGCACATCCCACTCAACGAGAATTTCAGGCGAATCGACAAGGACGTGGAAATCCGGGACGTCGAATCGAATCTTGGCGAGTATACTCCAAATGAGGGCGCGAAGTTCCTCGCTACCGACACCTTCGAGGTCTACCTAGGTGACGGATCGGACTGGACCCGTGTCGGGTCGCTCTCTAACAGTTCAGGGAGCGACACACCACTCCCAAAAGCACTCAGTGCGGGAAATGTCGTTGCTGTCGCCGGCGGCCTCGAGACGGCTATCGACCCTGCCGGAACGGCCACCCCCGTCCAGGAGGCGCTCGATAGAATTGCAAACGCGGATACGAGTGGCATTGTATACCTCCCGCCCGGGAAAACCTCGGACACCGGGCCGATCACCGTCCCTGTCGGTGCGCAAGGCGCTCAAATCCGTGGAGTAGGGGCTTCAACCGGGGGACAGCCTGTGAGTCAACTGACGATCACGGGGTCGAACGAAGGGTTCCGGATTGGCGATTATGGGTTCAAGTTCGTTTATCTCGATGGCTTCACCCTCCATGGGAACGGGGGAGCCAATCCGGCGATCCTGTGTCAGGGTAACAGGAACCCGCGGATGTTCGGCATCGGGCGCCTGAATTTCACAGGCTGGGACGGTACGTCGACCGGGGTGATGCATTGGGACAACGCCTCTCCCTGGTCGTGCCACTTCCGTCACCTCCACTTCGGAGCAACAGCCGGGCCGTCGATCAAATTCGATGGAAAGGGCCCGCTCGCCGCCCGGTTCGACAATATTCTTTCCGATGGGGCGACGGCCCACCCCGTCATCGATGTCAACAACGAAGCCCCGAACCTCGATATCGGCGTCATCAACGTCGGGGGAGCGAACAATCGGGTGATCAACTGCCAAACGATGACCGGAAACGGGTCGATCAACGTCCGGTTCATGAACTTCGAACCGAAAGACACGACCGACGTCACGTCGGTAAATCGCCTGAACGGCCCCGGCATCGTCAATCTCGAAACTATCCGCGTGACTGCCGGGTCGGGACTGAACAGCGTCGATCAGGTTGTGGAACTCGGCTTTAATAATGGACGGAACGTAATCGGGCAAGTGCAGGTGGTCGGGAACGTCTCCGTGGACAACAACGTCATCAACGTTACCGAAGAGCCGGTCGCCACCAGCTGGTACTACGGACCTGCCAGTGATATTGCCGACACCAGCGGAAGTTCGACCGGTCTCGTTCGATCACTAGCCACGGCGGGGCAGGGCAACGCCTGAGCGGACGGTCCGGAAGCCCCGAATCGTGGCCCGACTTTCATGGGGCGTTTGTCCACGCTTCACTCGAGGTAGCCGAGGTCCGACAGCCTCGCTTCGACCGTGGACCTCGATTCCGAGAGGCGGCTCGAATACTCGCCCGGCGGTGGCAGGTCTTGGATACACCCCTCGAGCTGACGCCGAAACCGGGCCGTCCGGTCAGGATTGCTATTCGCTACGTCCGCATGTTCGCCGGGGTCTTGAGTCAGATCAAACAGTTCTTCAGACTCGTCCGTCCGCACGTATTTCCAGTTCTCTGTCCGGATCCCGTACCGACTGTTGTCTTCGGTTCTGAGCAAGGTCTCGGAAGGCTGCCAGTGGGATCGAGTGAAGGGCACGTTTTCGCAGGCATACGAGTAGATCATCTGGTCGAGGTGACGAAGTGAGACTTGCCCATCAATCTCGTCGGTTTCGCCGGCGTTGTGGACGACCAGCGGGACATGAAGGTTCTCGTCATAGAGTCGGCGTTGGTGGCCGAATGTCCCGTGTTCGCCGAAGGCCTCGCCGTGGTCCGAGTGGAACACCACAAGCGGATCGTCATCACGGAGTGCCTGAAGGAGTTCCCGAACACACCTGTCGACCGAGCGAATCGAATCACGGTACGCACGCTTGATCCCCGCCAGGATAGTCTCCGGAACCCCCTCGGCAAACGATGAAGTCGCGGTCACCTCGCTATCGAGGAACAGACTGTTGGCACGCAACTGACTCAGATACATGCTCCAGAGAGTCGATTCCTCGCGATCCTTGCGTGGTGCCCGGTAGGGGTTGTGACTGTCAAGCAGGAACACCCAGAGGAAGTAAGGATCGGGAGCTTGATTGACCGTTTCGACGATGTCGGGGAAGAAGTCTTCCCACCGAGAAAAGAACCCGGCCCCGTTCCACCATTGATCGATATATTTTGTCGCGGGCTCGAGTTTGGTTCCCTCAAGCAGATTCAGGTCGATCCCGTCGGTCCGTCCCACCTGGACGAACTCGTCGAATCCGACATCGAACCCGGTGTACTCGTCGGTATGGGGATTGCTCGTGAAGGCGATGGTGGTGTACCCCGTATCCTGGAGTCTCGCTGCTAACGGGTTCGATTTCGAGATGTGATCCCTGACTCTGGCGAGTCTCGATTCCCAGTCGGTGGTTTGAATCCGATCGTCCGGCAACTCGCGGTCGGTCATGATTTCAGGGATGGACGATGGTGTCCGGGGACCCGGGGAAAAGGCCTCGTTGAACGCGATACCCCGGTCGGCGATCTGGTCGATCGTTGGGGTCGTTTCCATTCGGTCGTTGAGGTATCCACAGTGGTCAGCCCGCACGCTGTCGGCGGTGATGAGGACAATGTTAGGGCGATCCTCCCTCACAGAGACGCACCCCAGTAATCAGTGGTCGTGAAAGCCAGATACCCAACCTTCGAGAGAGTGAGACACCACATTCTGATCAGCGCCCCCCGATAACTCGCGTCAGGCGCCACCCGGGACGACCTAGCAAGGACGCCACGAGCTTCCCGACCGACCCGGCATCCTTGTCCGGACGATACAGGAGGGATAATGCGAGCGCACCGATCGCGGCCACGGACCACAGGTTGCGTTTCAGATGAATCCCCGCCTTCGTCTCGTATGTATCTGCCAATGCGGTCCGGGCAACGCTGTCGGGAAAGGAGGCGTAGAGGTTCCGATAA
>CAZCXJ010000063.1:0-6299 GCA_964502585.1 uncultured Candidatus Halobonum sp. | reverse complement strand
TGCCAATGCGGTCCGGGCAACGCTGTCGGGAAAGGAGGCGTAGAGGTTCCGATAATCGTTGAGAATCGATAACCGGCCCACGACAGCGTCTCGGGAATGTCCCAACGACTTCTGATCCAGCCGTTTATCGAGAAGCGGTTCGTCCACGAAGTCAAACGCGGCGAGGCGGGCGAGTTTGATCATCAACTCGAGATCCGTCGCCGCGCGGCGGGAGGAAAGCGGGCGAACCTCCGACAGGACATCTCGTCGGATGAGCATCGTGGACGTCATGCAGGGCCACAAATCGAATTCGAGTGCCTTCTTCAGGACCTCACCTCGGCCATCGGAATCGGGATACGCGGTCCGGCTCTCGCCCACCGTAGCCCCGGTGTAGACGACCCCCGCATCGGGATTCGTGTCGAACACTGCTACTTGTTTTTCGAGTTTCCGGGGACGCATCCGGTCGTCATCGTCCAACAGATGGATGTACTCCCCGCGTGCGGTTTTGATCCCCGCTTCGCGGGCGGGATTGGGGCCTCTGTTTTCGGAAAATCGAAGATAGCCTACGGAATCGAACGAGTTGACAACGGGGGTGGCGTGTCCCTCCCCGGAGTCGTCGACGACGATGATTTCGACCCGGTCGTATGTCTGTTCCACGACGCTCCGGATGGTTTCAGGTAACGTGTCGTTCCGGTAGTAGGTCGGTATTATGACCGAAACCACCCCGTCGTCGCCATCGATCGAGTCATTGGGGACTCTCGACTGGGTTGTCATACGTATCCCAACTTCTCGAGCTGGTTTCGGACGCTCTCTTCTGTCGACGCCTCCGTGTCCACTTCAGGCTCTACGGTCCCGGTGTCGACGGCCGACGTTTCCACCCATGGGACCCTCGTCAATACCGGATGTGGCACTCCGATTGGGTGCGAGTAGATCCCCCACTCGCCGAACGCCTCGCCGTGATCGGCGGTAATGACGACCCGGTCCGCGTCGAGGTTTTCCAGTAGCGGCGCGATGCTGTCCAACCCCCATCTGAGTTCGTCCAGGTACGATTCCCAGACCTTCTCTCTGGACTCCCCGTTCCGAAGTGCCTTCCAGGGACTTTCCTCATGGTAGTAGAGACTGCGGTCCTCTTGCAGGGCTTTCGCGGTATAGGGAGCGTGTGGGGGCTTGTAGTGGACGATGAGACGGTCCCAATCCGCCTCCCGGCCTACGGCGATAGCTCGGTCGGTGACCGTCTCCGGCCGGGTGAGCCCGCTCAGCGGATTGTCCAACGCGTACTCGTAAATGGGGTCGACCAGCAGGAAATCGCTCGTGTCGACGACATCCCAGTGGGTGACCTGGCCGATGGCGGATTTCGAAACCACTCGGTTCGCAGCCGCATTGTAAATGGCCGGAGAGTCGTCACTCAACACCCAGTGACCCGCGCCGTGGGACGCGACCAGGGCGGTCCCTGCGATTTGATCCCGGTACTTTTCAATGAACGTGTTGGCAACCCATTCAGCCGTTGCCGACCCGACGGACCGGATCGAACCTACCTCCTCAATGAACTCGTACTCCGAGGCGACCTCTCGAAGAGCGTCAACCCGACACGCATCGAGAACGAGAAGTGCGTCCCATTCCCGCTCGAAAACGTTCGTCCCCAGATTAAATCGTGAGGAGATCGGTAGCGTCACGGCTTGCATGAGGTCGTATCCGAGGTAGGGGAGTTTCGACCGATAGAGCCCCCGGACGAATACCTCCCGGAGGCGCCGCAGGGAGGAGCCCATTGGCGGGGACAAGCGGTCGCATCAATTTGTTATACCTATCATAAGAGCCAGCAGGCTGCGATACAAATTGACCACCGGACTACCGGCGGGTGCGGCGCCCACTAAACATGTGGCCGGTTCCGGGGCCGCTCAGCCGATAGCCACGCCGTGGTGCTAATCACGCTGGCTCATTTCTAACCGTTAACCACGGGACTTCGACGAGCTCCGAGGTGCGGATGTCCTCCGGATGCCCATACAGCTTCACAGGAAACGGGCGAGCGTATTCTCCGAAGTGATTGCCGTGGTCGGAAGTGATCACGGTTGTCCCGTCGAGTTCTGCTACCAGTCCCTCGATACTCCGCAGGACAAGGGTAAGGTTCTCTTCGTACGCCTGCCACACCCGCTGGGCAGTCACTTCTCCACTCTCGAGGACATCCCACACAGTCAGGTTCCCCTGGTCGGAGCTGCCGTTTTCGATTCGTTGTTTCCCCATGATGCCGCTGTGTTCGAGATCCTGCCCCGTCGGGCCGATGAACGGGTAATGTGGCTGAACGAAATGGGCGATAAGCCTGCACCCGGAATGTCGGTCATACGCCACCCGGGTGGCGTCTGCCATCGCGTCTGGCGGGACCGTCCCGAGTTCGTCGTCCCACTCGTCTTCCCAGACATCGATGACCTGGTGAAACACGCTGTCCAAGTCCACGTCACACCAGTCAGAAACCCGGTGGATCGGATTGGCGGTCACGTAGACCGTGTCCGGATACGTCCTCCCGTCGAAATTCCGCTTCAGGAAACCTGGAGTCGACGAACCCTGTGAAACGCGAGTCTCGAGATTCCCCTCGATCCAGTTACATTGCCGAAACGTGTCCGTTCTACAGCCATCAAGGATCAACAACTGGTCCCACTCCTCGTCCATCACCTCACAGCCGTCAGCCGTAACGGCTGAAAAGTAAGCTTCCATCAGCAATCGGATCCCCCCGTTGATTTTAGCGTGGAGAAACGGAGTGAGATTGGACCCGTACTGTCCGGAGACGACCCCAGCCATGTCAGAGTACCGTTGGGGTTGTTTGCGCGTCCTGTTCCGAGTCGAGTCCGGCCAAGTCCGGATGGTCCGAGATCGTTATATCGCCATTTGCATGTCGCTGACGAGTCTGCATCCATCGACGATGTCGGACCAAGAACACCACAGAAACTTCCTGAAGGCCGAGGATCTGGGCCATGTAGAGTCGGTGCTTGCCACTCACGAGCAACAGTTCCCCGTCTCGACCGATATCGACCACGATCTCACTTTCCAGCGATTCCACGAATCCTCTCGTCCGTTCCCCAGGATCGGTGCGGTCCGTGTATGGCACGTAACCGTGTTTTTCCAGGCTATACCGGAGTTCGTCCATGCGATGACACCGACGGAGGATGTCTGCGGTTGATTGGCACCCAGCCCAAACGGGACGGTCTCGCTCCCGAGTCATGGCTATCACCTCTCGAATAAAAGCCGTATCCGTCCACGGAACGTCATTCATGAGCCGCTGACCGATCGCCATGTACAGTTCCGTTTCTTGTACGGTTTCTCCATCGTACAGGTGCCTCGGCGGACCGTCCACAACCGGGACATCATCGCATGATCGGCGGTCCCAGTCGCCTGTCAGTACCGTTCCGAAAAGACGGGGCCGCTGGTGCCACGGTGGGTACCACCGTCGTGTAAACCGTGTGATCCGATTTGGGTCGACCGGTTCGGTTTTGAACGGGTTCGGTCGAGGCTCCCACGCGTCGACGTCCGTCGGGTAGTGCCGGCCGTAGATCGGAGGTGCGACCGACCAGTAAAGGCTCCTCGAAATCCTGGACGAAAAGATGCCTCTCAGGAGAAGACGTTCGGTCGCAAGACGAAGCAGCTGCCAGATGCCCCGATCAGCCCCGGTTCTCAAAACGCTTCGAAGTGTCCAACTCATGGGTGGACTGACTCCCCGGCTCGGTCCTGTACGGCCGGAGGAAGCTGTGAGGGCTTCACTGAAGCGGTCGGTTCCGTGACATTGATAATCAGATGGACCTCCCTGTAGGCGTTCTCTACCGACGGGGAGTCGGGTGGGGTCCCTCGATAGAGGAGAAATACGAGCCTGAGTTCCTCACCGACGAAGGTCGGCGAAAAGTCGTATTGACGACGCTCAGTCGTGTTAGTGGCGACCTCGACCCGGAACCGATCAAGTGCTGCTTGTTCCCGGACGACAGTCTCAGTGCCGGACGTATCGACTCTTTGTAACTTCACCAGGACGGTATAAGTTTGATCACTGTTTTCCTTGTTCCCGATTCCCAACACCAGCCTTTCGGTTTCGTCAACGGCCATCTCAGTCGGGTACTCATCTGCCGTTAACTGCCCGTCAGGGGTTTCGTTCAACAGGAACAGCCGGGTAGAATTGTCGTCGACGCCAGCCCCCGACAGCCCGAATACCAGTCCGCTCACAGCGAGCAGAAAGGCTATGACGACGAAGGCATCCAGCACCCGATCCGTCGACCGGGATAGTTGACCCCTTGATGCCGCAAGTCCCCTAAGTCCGCCCTCGCCCAGGAACTCAGCAGGTGCCGCCGAGAACCGGGAGCGCTTGTCTGTGTTGCTCCGACGGATTGCCGCAACCAGGCCGGCAATGATGCTGAGGAGCGCAATACCGGTCATCACGGTTATGAGATCAATCCCGCCGGTGAAGTAGCCGGAGAGGCCCGCGATAGCACCTACGGTGGCGAAGGTCAATCCGACCGAATACGCAATCCGTTCCGCGGGGTCGGGACCGCTGGCATCAGTGGACCCCTTTAGCAGGGGTGACTCGGATCCTGGGTCGCCGATTGAGTCGCTGGCCCGAGGGAACAGGGCGGAAGTTATCAGGTACCCAGGCACGAAAATGAAAAACGGCAGCAGCAAGACTGTACTGACGCTGCTCAGTTGCGGCGGCAGGAAAAACGAGGCACCAGCTATACCCACGAGGAGGAGGGACAAGATCAGATCGACAACGCCCGCTAAGGTGAGTGGCTCGTGCCCGGTCCTTCCTTCTCGCGCAGGCATTGATGAGAGCGGCTATCCTCCCCACATACTAAGCTAGGGAGAGACTACGAGCCGCGTTGCCGGAGAATTATCGATGGGTAGGGAACGGACCAGACACAAATACGCCACCAATCGTGTTCGGGAGGATCGGGTACGGACTGCAGCGGTGCGGGGCCGGACGAGGAGGCGGATCTTATGATCTGGCGCCAGACCAAGCCAGCTGCTCTTCACCCTTCGGGTATTTGAGCCGTGAGTCCGGTCTTTCGACGCATTGAGTGGGGACAGCCTGCGTTTCGGAACTGCCACGGTTCAAACGGTGTCTGATCTCCTCCCGAGGCACCTGGGCACCAAGCAAATGTCGTGGACTTCCCGGGGGCACGTCAAGTAATAACCCGGGGACGTGACCCGTAAGTCCCTGGTCAAATCACGATCGGCAATGGACGATCATCCGGGTGGAGAGAACCGGTGGACAAGTCGGCACGTCGGGACCACTTGAGACGGGAGGTGAATATCAGTCATCAGTCAGTTGTCCAAAAATGGAGTTCACCCGATCGGTCACGATATACGAGTGCGGGGGCCTCGTCCGCGTCACCGGGAGTGACTCCCATCTCGCCTTCTCCCAGCCGATCGAGGTTCTCCTGTGCGAATTCGTCGATACCGACGGTTTGTGAAGTTGTAGGGGCCCCGTCGACCGGGCTCATGCTTCCAAGGGCCCAAACCCTTCTCGAGTTTGCGCCCACCGTATTGATAATGTCTTCTCTTGGGCCGAAGTAAAAGGACGGTCCGACCGGCTCTGCGGTCAGATCGATCTTTCCAGTCCTGACGGAGGCGTTGCTCGCGACCCGAATCCGGCCGAGTACGTTGTTGCCGTTTCTTTCAGCTAAGTTGACCACAGAGTCGACTGTCGCGTTCGTGTTCTTTACGTATTCAATGTGGGTAGACGCTGGACCCTTCAACTCTACCACGGCACCATCAATGTCGACACCCGATTCGTAATTCACACCACCGATGCTGACGTGTCCGTTCTGAGTGGACTTGATTCGAACGGCTTGGCCGGCCGAGCCGCCGATGTTCAGAAACCCGATGTGGAGACGGGCGCCGGAGAAGTTCGTGGTAAGGACGGGTTGTCGGGTGGCATTCCCTGCGCTGATAAATCCGATCTGAGTGCCGAGGATCGACTGGTTTTGTTCCAGAGCGATTTCCCTCCCGTTGTTCAGTCCGAAGCCGAAATCCAGATGTCCCCAGTGGCATCCGAACGGTGACCCCTGCTCGAAATGCACGACTGGGTCGATCCAATTCCGGAACGCCAGTCGCCCGATATCGAAGTGCTTCGGATTGGTACCACTGTCATTGATGAAGTGGATCGCGGACCCACCGGATCGGTCTGATTTGTCCGAACCATCGATCGTGAACCCGTCGAGATAGACATACCGGCCTTCTTTGAGCGTGGTGACTCGAATTCCATCGCTCGACAAGTCGGTTGATTCGATTCCCGAGGTGTTGATCCCCCACCCGAGAATCTGGAGATACTGAGTCGGAGTGATCGGTTC
>CAZCXJ010000062.1:0-14404 GCA_964502585.1 uncultured Candidatus Halobonum sp. | reverse complement strand
ACATCGATGCGGCCGATGTCGGCCGGTTCGAGCCCCTTGCGTTCCATCAGGCGCTTGGCCGCGTTGGCCCCCATGGTGACGATGTCCTCGTACGTATCCGGAAACGAGGAGGTCCGCAGGCCAAGCCCCTTCGTGTACTTCTCCGGGTCTTCGCCCTTGGCCGGGGCGAACGTCTCCGCGAGGTCCAACTGCAGTTTCCCCGTCCAGATCTCGATGGCGTCGATACCGACGGCTGTCATGACCGGGCTTTCGGACGAACGCCATATGGCTTTGTCGATGGGGAGTTCGACGTTTGTCGGGAGCCTGCGGCGACGAGCTAAAGACTGAGCGTGATCGTCTTCTCACTGCCGTCCGCGAAGTACAGCGTGAGAGTGACTGATTCACCCCGGAGATCGACCTGGGCCCCGCCGGAATCCCGGAAGATCCCCAGTTCGAAGTCGGCCGTCCCGCCCGCCGCGATCGTTGCGTCCGTGTCCAGCGGCGTCTGACTGCTCGGGATGGGCAACGTCTGGTCCAGGCTCCCGCTCCCCCCGCTCACCTGTTCGAACTCGGGGCCAGCCCTGTCGATTTCCACGGCCGAGCTGGTCGTTCCGTTGATCGCGATCCCGGTGATGGTGACCTGGCTCCCGCCGGTGTTCTCCAATGAAAACACGAGGACGGACTGAGCGGGACCCCCGCCCGGGTTCGAAGTCCCGCTCGAGGTAACCTGTGTCTGGGTTGCCATCGTTCCGCCGCCACCGCCGCCGCCGGAGACGACCTTTACCCGCAGCGTGTCGCCGTCCTCGTTGGCGGAGGCGTACACCGTCGCGATCCCGTCGTTCGGGACGTCCATGTCGACCGTCGCCTGACCGTTGGTGTCCGTGTCCGCAGCCGACGTAACGAAACTCGCGACGGTCGTGTCGTTACTGGCGAAGTCGACGTTGACCCCGGTGACCGCGTCGCCATCGTCCGTGGCGTTCGCGGTCATCGTGACCCTGTCCGGGTCGATTTCGCTCCGGTCGATCACGAGCGTGTCGTTGCCGGGATGGTACGTCACCCCGCTCGGGTTGTCGGCCTCGATCGCCGTCGTGTCCCACCGCACGTCGTACGCGGTGCCACCGGCCGTCACGTCGGTGGTCACGCTGGCGTTCGCCGTCGTCGAGGGATCGAACCCGGCCGCGGTAGGGTCGACGTCGGCGTCGGTCGTGAAGTTCAGTGTAGCCGTTCCGGTCCCGGACGGCTCGTACTGGAAGACGGCCCGGCCGTCGGCGTCGGTCGTCACGGTGCCGTCCACGAACCCGCCGAGGTCGGCCGAGCCGTTCACCGTCACACCTTGTAGCGGGTTGCCGTACTGGTCGCGGACCCGGACAACCACCTCTTCGGTCTCGCCTGACGGTGTCGATGAGGGCGCGTCGTCGATGGCGACGTAGCCCGGGACGCGGGTGCGGTTCGCGTCCGAGCCGACGCTCACGCGCGCGACGCCGAGCTGGTAGCTCCGACTCTCGTTCAACTCGATGGCGACCGCGGTCCCACCGCGAGCATCCGTCACGTTCTCGACCCAGCCGTCCGCGAGTTCCTCCTCGAGCAGGGTCCGCCAGGTCGTGCTGTCGAGCGCGGTCGGGATCACGATCGTGATGTTCCCGGTGACGGTCTCCCGTGACCTGACCGGGCTCACCGCCGACGGATCGACCGTCACGGTCCCGCTCTGGGAGGCCGACAGCGATCCGTTGACAGTAACCAACGTGATGCGGTCCCCGTCGACCACCCGCTGGTCAGTCCGGGGCAGAGTGGTCCCGCCGTTCGTCTCGAACCGGTTGTACACCACCGTGTTGTCGTAGACGGTGCTCGGGGCAGCCCCTTGTTCGTTGTAGTTCGGCTGGTAGACGACGGCCCGCGTGGAGAAGTTCCGTGTCCGGTTCCAGAAGTCGCCGGCGTCCCCGGGTGCGGTCGCGTTCCGGACGGTGACGGTCTCGGGGGCTGTCGTCCGGAGCGTGCCGGACGGCGGGGGTGGGTTGATGAACAGCGTCCGGCTCGGGTAAGTGGTTCCAAGCCGGACGCCGGTGGGCCGACTCTCGCCGGTCGTCCCCGCGGCCAGGATCCCGTTCCGGACGTCGATGACGTCGTCTTGGACGTCCTGATTGTGATTGAACTCCACCTGGGCGTTCTGGGCGGGGATCACCGTCGCCTGGTAGACGGACAACGCGATCACCACGAACCCGAACAGGATGACGACGCCGACCTGAACCGACTGCCCCCGGCTGGCCGCCCGGAAACCCATGTCAGGAGCCACCGGGTCGGCGTTCAAAAGCGTGCCGTCCCCGTGTTCAGACGTGATAGTGGTCGGGACCGAGCTTCCCGTCAAAAATCCCGGACGGGTGGGGTGGCAGGCCCTGCCGTCGTCCGGGTCAGTCCCCGTCGTCTTCCTCGACGACCTCCGGGTCGGACATCGCGTTCTGCAGCGAGTCGAGGCCGTTGACCCACTCCGAAACCAGTCCGTACTCCAACTCCTCGACCGCGTCCAACTCGAGTTGGTCGCCGTCGATGACCAGCGTGCCCGCCTGAACGAGGTATCCAAGGGCGGCGTCGACGTCGTCCTCAGCTTCGGCCGTGGCCGCGGCGTCGACGTACTCTTCGACGGTGCCGTCCTCCGCGGGGCCGCCAACGACGTACTCCTCGGCGGCGTAGAAGGCCGGGACGAGACTCGTCTGGACGCCGTCGATCAACATCGCCGTCTCCTCGTCACCGACCTCCACCTCCGCGAGGACGATGTCCCGGATCCGGCCGACCTCTTCGACGGCCGCGTCCGTGTCGAGCCGGCCTTCCTCGAAGGCGGTGACGACTTTCGCGATGGCGAGGGCGGCATCGTCCTGGAGGTTCAGGAGGAGCCGTGCGGAGTCCTCGTCTTCCGGATTCAACTCCTCTTCGGTGATCCGGTCGAGCCAGTTCTCCCAGCGCTCCTCGGTGTAAAACGTCTCCGGGGGATCGTCGTCAGGGTCACCCTCGCCCATAGGTGTAGGTCCGGTGCCGGCCTCATATGCCTTCCGTGTACTCCGTCGGACGAAGGGGGTGGTCGACCCCCCGGCGCCGTGGGTGCGCGGATCAACCCAGCGTGCCCACGGTGTCGATCCCGTACACCCGGTCCGGCGTTCGAACGTGCGCCGCCTCGACGGCCGCGTCATGCCCTTCTTCCAGAAGCCACCGGACTCGCCGCGGGACGGTCTTGGGACCCAGGACCGCGCCCGGGCGGTCGGGATCATCCACGAAGTCCGTCTCCATCAGAAACGGCTCGCCCGAGGCCGCAGCTCGCTCCGCGGCCGCCCGCAATCGGTCCTTGTCGCTCATCACGCTGGGCGTCACGCCGGCGAGCTCACCCTTGGCGTAGTGCTTGACGACCCGGATCGGGTCGAGGCCTCGCTCGCTCGCCCACTCGGCCACGGTCGTGAGGTCTCGGGTCGACTCGGTGTGGAGTTGGACGGCACACTCGTGAGTGGCACCCAGTGCAAGCGCGTGGCGCAGGACCCGGTTCGAGGCCGTCCACACCGGGTCGCTGGTCTCGTAGTGCGGTCGGCCCGACTTCAGCGCCAGCGCCCGCCCGTCGGCGACGTACTCGGCGGCCACCTCGAGTCCGGCCTCCATCAGGTCGGCCGCGTCGTCCGGGTCGAGCCCCCGGTCGTCGACCAGTTTCGAGATCAGCCCCGGATGTACCCCGAGCACCGGCCAGGCCCGGCCGGGCAGCATCTCGGTCGCAGTCGCGACCACGTCCACCGTCGTCTCGAAGGCGGGCCGGAACTCCGCCGGGGACGTCGGAACCCGGGTCACCTGCCACGAGGGCTTGTTCACGACGAGCAGATGGGTACCGCCGAGCCGGGCGAACTCGCGGACCGCGTCCAGCCCCCGTCCCCGATCCGGGTCGAGGTGGAGGTGGTTGTCCAGGACCGGCGTGTCGAGTTCAGTCATTGGCGAGGCCAGGCGGCGCCGGCGCAAAAACCGTACGGCCCCGTTCAGAGCAACGGCTCGCCGCGGGTTTCCCGGCCGAACGCCAGCACCACGGCCCCGCCGGCGACGAACGCCAGCGCAAGGGGCGTCAGTGCGACGAGATACCCCGTCGACACCAACGCGCCCGCGAGGATCGGGCCGAGGACGGCCGCGATCTTGCCGACGCCGCCAGCGTACCCCATACCGGTGCCGCGGGCCTCCGTCGGGAACAGTTCCGGCGTGTACGCGTAGATCGCCCCCCACGCGCCCAGGGTGAAGAACGACGCCGCGAGCAGGCCGCCGAGGAACGGCCAGAAGCCGGACAGCCCGAGACCGAACAGGTCGACACCGGGCATCGCGGCCGCAAAGACGAACGTGAACAGCCCCGAGAGGGCGAGATACGACCCGAGCGTCCGCTTCCGTCCGATCGCGTCGACCAGGTAAGCGGCACTCAGGTATCCGGGGATCTGGACCAACCCGATCAGCACGAAGTACAGGTAGATGTTCCCCACCACGCCCGCGGCGCCGACCGTCTGCGGGAGCCAGATGAACACCCCGTAGTAGCCGAAGTTGATCGCGAACCAAGCCGCGCCGATCATCAGCGTCTGCTGGCGGACGTCCGGTTCGAACAGCCGGGAGACGGTCGGCGTCGGCCCCGTTTCGATCCGGTCGGCGTCGATCGGCTCCGCTTTCGTCCCGTTCTCCGCGGCGATGGCCTCGATCCGGGCGTTCGCCTCGTCGATGCGCCCCTGGCGGGCCAGGAAGTAGGGCGTCTCGCTCAGCTGGGACCGGATGACGAACACCAACAGCGCGGGGAAGGCGGCAGCCGCGAACAGCAGCCGCCAGCCGGCGACCTCGCCCACGACCGGCACGGCGACCGTCCCCGCCGGCGAGGTCAGCGCCGAAAGGAATACCCACGCCAGCGCCACCGCGAGCACGTTCCCGAGCGGCCAGAAGGCGTCCAGGTACACGAGGTACCGGCCACGGCGGTCGGTCGGGAGGTGCTCCGAAAGGTATGCAGTATCGATGGCGAGCGCGCCGCCCAGTCCGACGCCGGTGAGGAACCGGAGCGCGAACCCGGAGTAGAACCCGGTCGCCAGCGCCGTCAGGCCGGCGAACAGCGAATACCCGAGGACGGTCCACTGGAAAGCGTTCTTTCGGCCGTACTGGTCGGCGTACCAGCCCCAGCCCCAGTTGCCGACGATCATGCCCATCAGGCTCGCGGAGCCGAGGAGCCCCGCAGTCAGGCCGGTCAGTTCCCAGGCACCGATGAGGACCGGGAGCGTGAACGAGATGATGATGACTTCCATCCCGTCGAACGCCCAGGCGCTCCCACAGATGGCCAACAACCGGCGGTGGAACCGACCGACCGGAATGCGGTCGAGAACCTGTGACACCGTGACAGTTCCGTCGCCCGCGATCGTGCCGCCATCCGGTGTGACGGACGAGTCATCGCTCATGCGGTACGATGATTTTTTGCCTTGTCATTCTTAAGTCGCTTGGTTTGTCTCAAACGTGGTGCGTAAATGAAGAATAATCTTCTTCATTCGAGGCGGGTACGGTACGTTTATCCATCGAGCGGGCGACCGACCGACGGATGCAGACCCACATCGTCCCCGTGGGGTTCGACTACGACCGGCTGATCGCGCCGTTGATCCGAGACCAGATCGATGTTGACCGGGTGATCCTGCTCGAGGGAGCCGTCGGGAGCGAGGCGAACGTGGAGTACTCCCGGAACCTGGCAGCGAAACTCGAGGGTGACTTCCGGAGCCTCCTTGGGGCCGAAACCGAGCGCCAACAGATCGCCGACGTGTACGACTACGACGCCGCCTTCGAGCAGGCGTTCGACCTGATAACCGCCCAACTCGACGCCGGTGCCGAAGTTTGGGTGAACGTGAGCGCCATGCCGCGGCCGGTGGCGTTCGCGTTCGCCACGGCGGCCCATTCGCTGACTCTCGAGCGGCAGGCCGACCGGGACCGGATCCACACCTACTACACGGCCCCCGAGAAGTACCTAGAAACGGAACTGGCCGAGGAGCTCCGGGCCTGCCGGGACCGCCTGCGGGCGATACGTGACGATCGGCCGCCGGACGAGCATCTGGACGACCGGCTCGAGGCGGCCACCGCCCTTCTCGAGGAGTTCGACGAACGCGGCACGACCATCGGAGCGAAAGAGATCGATGGCCGGCACGTCATCGAACTCCCGGTGGCTTCCTTCTCCAACGTCGAACCGTTCGAGGAACTCATCCTGTTCGAACTGGGTGAGCAAGGCGAGTTCGACAGCGTCAGCGACCTCGCGAAGGCGCTGGCACGGGAACTCGGGGAGGAGTACACCGACGCCTTCCGCTCGAAGGTGATCTACAACGTGGACCGGCTCGGGCCTGGCGGGAAGGGGTACATCGAACAGGAAGAGCGGGGCAACTCCTACCGGACGCGCCTTTCCCGGATCGGGGAACTATGGGTGCGGGCCCACACGAACCGGGACGACGACCGCGATCGGTGATCCCGGCCCCGACACGGCGGACGGCACCGACAGCCCCGGCCGTTTCGGGCGCCCGTCGCGGATCCCGACGGCTCATTCGATCCGGTCGATCCCTCCGACGCCGGCCTCATCGGCCTCGTCACCCTGTTCACGGAGGTGGTCGTCCAGAAACGGCAGGACCCGACCGAGCGCGTCCCGCCAGGCTGCCGGCTCGCGGAACATATGATCCTCCTCCGGGTAGTACGCGAGGTCGAAGTCGTGCCCGGCGGCGACACAGTCGGCGACGAGGTCGTCCATCTGCTCGAAAGGCACGTTGGGGTCGTCGGTGCCGTGGAGGGCGAACAGGGGCGTGGCGAGGTCCTCGACGTACTCGCAGGGGGACCCGGTCGCGTAGGCCGCAGCCACCTCGGGGTCGCCGTCGTCCGGGTGGCCGCCGAACTGCGCTTGGAGTCGGCGGGCGGCCCCCGGCCCGAGATCGGCAGCATACCGGACCCAGTCCCGCCAATCCCAGATCCCTGCGAAGTTGACCGCACAGTCGAAGGCGTCGGTTTTCGTGGCGACCGCGTTCGCGAGGAACCCGCCATAGCTGAGGCCCCACAATCCCACGCGAGTCCCGACGTCCGGACAACTCCGGAGCCAGTCGGCCGCACGGACACAGTCATCGACATCGTCGACGCCGATTGCGCCCTGAAGCCCGTTCTCGAACGCCTGGCCGTACCCGATCCCGCCACGGTAATTCAGTTCGAGTACGGCGTACCCACGGGAGACGAGCACGTGGTTGAACGCGTGAAACAGCCCATACGAGCGCATGTGGTGGAAGCCCCGCCGCATCTGGCGGACCGGGCCCCCGTGGCACCAGACGACCGCCGGCATGGCCTCGTCCTCGCCGTCCGGCGGTGTGTAAAGGTAGCCCCGGAGCCTGAGGCCGTTCGTACCCTCGAAAGAGACCGGTTCGGGGTCCGGAAACCCGACCAAGCGCTCCTGGGCGGGATAGACGTCCGAAACCGGAACGAAGGTCCCGGCACCACCTGACGTCCGGTCGGCATCCAGGTCCACGACCGTCACGTCAGCGGGCGCAGTCCGTCCGGCCCGGAGACAGACGAGCGTCGTCTCGTCACCCCATTCCGGGGACACGACGTTGCCGGGCGCATCGACGACCCGCCGGACTCTGCCGTCGCGGTCCGCCACGTGGAGTCGACGTTCCCCGGGGTCGGCCTCATTGGTCACGAAGGCGATACGGTCACCCTCAGGCCCCCAGGCGGGAAGGTCGGACGCGTCGCCGCGTGCTTCGTACTCGCCGGCCGTGACCTGCGTGACGCCCGGGCCCTCGAACCCGGGACGGTCGGTGACGTCCACACCATCGCCGTCTCCGTGGGGGAGTTCCCCGTCCTCGACGGCCGTGCGCCGGCGATCGACGTCGACGAGGTACAGATGCGCATGGCCCGTTCGGGCGGACAGGAGTGCCGCCCACCCGTCCTCGGTCCCGACCGGGTCGGGCTGCACGGAGACGATGGCGTCCGTCTCAGAGAGGAGCGTAGTTCCGACGCGGCTGTCCTCATCACCGATGATGCCGGCGCCGGAGTCACTGCCGTCAGGTCTGACGGCACGGTAGATGCGTCCGCTCGCGTCGGCTTCGTCAAGCGCATAGACGAGTTCGTCGGGACCCACCCAGTCGTACCCGGTGATGACGCGCTCGGCCCCCGGGGTGGGACCCCACGACCATGCGACAGTCTCCGCATCGGCATCATACGCGACCAGTCGACCGGGCGTCTCGCCGTCGGTGACATGCGTGAGGAGGTGGCGACCGTCCGGGGCCGGTTCCAGCGGCGCGGCCCCGAACGGGGTGGTGTGTGACGGACCCAGGTCGAGTTCCCGAACGGCTCCAGTCCCGAGGTCATGAAGCCACGGCACCCCGTCCCGACGATAGACGAGTCGATCCGGGTCGAGCCATGTCGGATCGGCGTGGTCCGAATCGGCCTCAGCGAGGTCCCGGACCGTCTCGGAAGCAGCATCGTACAATCGGACCGCTCCGTCGACGATCAGCGCGGCCTGGTCCGGATGGTCGGGGCGCCACGCGAACGTCGACACCTCCGGTTCGTCCGTCTCGGCGGACGATACCCCAGTCACGGTCGTTCGGTCGCCCCCCGGGACCGCGTGCGCGAACCGCGTGTGCCCGGCACGGAACTCCAGGTAGCCGACCCGGCTGGCGTCCGCGTTCCAGGACGGCTCCGAGACGTAGCCCAGTTCAAGCGCGTCGCCGACAGTGAATTCCAGCGCCATGCGGGCCGGTCGACGGAGCGAAACTAAAGCCCTCGGACGGGCAGGATCCGGTCGGTCAGAAATCCAGGCCGCGGGGAGCCGCCCGCGGGGCGATCGGGCTCCCTGGCAGCCGGGCCGGGAGGTCCGGTTCGTTGTAGACGGACGGCGCGACATCGTTCGGCGCGTCCGGATAGAACAGCGAGGCCAACAGCTGGATGTGTGTCCGGCCGACGCCGAGTTCGAACTGCCCCCCGCCGTAGAGGCTGATCCCCTCGGCAGCGGCGTAGGAAAGCGTCCCGAACAGCGACTCGATCGTGCCGAACCGCGAGGGTTTGATATTGAGCCAGTCCGGGGCGAACGGTAGGTTCTCGATGCTATCGACCCCAGTGATCGGGAGATCCCAGGCGATCCGTGCCTCGTGACCCTCGAAGACCGGGGCCGTTCGGTCAGTCAACGCCGGATCCTCGAGCAGAGCGTCCGGGAAGCCGTCGCGGACTCGCCGGTACAACTCGGGATTGGGCTGTTGATCCACGTCCGTTCCTTGGTACTGGCCCTTGAGATCGAGGATGCGGACACGGTCCGCGGGGATTGCCGCTACGAGCGTGTCGTCCCACGCGTCCGTCGGGTCGAGTTTGAACGCCACGTCCGGGACTCGAGCGATGAGTTCGTCGAGGCGGTCGGTGGTGGGCGGGTCCCCGAGTCGCGTACTCGCGACGAATCGGACCGGATCACGCTCGCGGTCGAGTCGAGCGCCGAGGTGGGTGTCCGCCTGGCGGAGCGCGAGATCCAGCGCGGCGCTTTCGAAGGCCCAGCGTCGGTAGTGGCGGGCCGCATCGCGTTCGGGTGGGGCCGGAAACAGGTCCAGGGTCCCCAGACGGGTCGAGAAGTCGTCGAACCGCCACGCTCCCTCGAGGTCAGCCGCCTGGACCGCCTCCGTCGCGAAACGTTCGTGATCCGTGGTGTCGTAGGTGACGTCCTCGCCGCGGCCGAGTTCTCCCTCACCCCGGAGTCTGACGGTCGTCGTCACCCGCTCGAAGCCAGATGAGGTCTGTCGAGCCCGCCGCCGGAGGTCGATCGACCCGACCGTGAGCGGGAGGTCCGCAACCAGTCCGTATTCCATGGCCGTTCACGTGTCGCCGGGGGCTTAATCCCGGGCGTCGGGGTCGACGTCACGGTCCGCGTCGGCGTCCGACCCGGGACCCGCGGACCGGACCTCGGAGGAGTCCTGCACCCCGGCGGTCGTCGTCCTCGCCCGCATTTCGAGTTTCTTCACACGGGTGGCCAGCGTCAGGAACGTCGCCGTCATGGTGAGGACGACCGCACCGGCAGCCGCTATCTCGTGAGTCGGCGAGGGATGGGTGAACCCGACGCCGGACACGGTCAGGGCCTGGCCCGGCAGGAGCGTGTGGTGTGGCGTCCCGACGATCGGAAGGAAGTAGTCGACAACGTCGTTCAGCCCGTACCACAGGAGTGCGACTCCGACTGCCCGAACCGGGAAGTCGGAGATCCGATGCAGCAGGAACCCCTGGACCACCATCAACAGGTGTGATCCCACGAGAAAGGCGTACATCGGGACCGGCGTGTCCGCGAGGAAGCCGTCGGCGAAGGCGAGGAGGACGTACGGGGTCCACAGCCCAAGTTTCCAACAGCCGAAGAACGCCAGGGTGTTGAGATACTCGCTGGAGTGCCCGGCCCGCCAGACCAACAGGGCTGCCGCGATGAACAGCGTTGCGACCGGACTGTCGGGGACCAACAGCCACATAGTGACCGGTTCGCCGGCGAACTGCCAGGTGAACAGCGGATCAGACGGCGGGAGGGGGTGGAACCCGTAATACCAGAAGCCGAACGCCGTCCCGACGAGGTTGATGATGGCGACCGGGACCGCGAGCCTCAGCCCGAGGTTTTCGAGCCAGCGGGGCAGTGGTGCGAGCCAGCGTGGTAACGCTTCGCGTGCCGGGAGCCCCTCACCGTCGAAGAGGTCGCGCGGCCGCATCGGTCAGGGGTTCGTCCCCCCGCGTAAATCGGTGTCGGAGATACGACGGGCGACCATCTCGCGGGTGAACTGTGTCAACGGCGACCGCTTAAGACTGAGGCCGCCCAAGCAGGGGCGATGGCGGATGAGGATGGAGTCGTCGGCCGACTGGCCGAACACTACCTCGGCAACGGCCCGAGCCTGACACTAGTGTTCGTCACGATGGGTTTGGCATTCCTCCTCGGCGTCCGCTATTACGCGGAGACGTTACCCGCGGTCCCCACGCTATTGTATCCACTGTACGCGGACTCGCCGACGGCCATCGCGCTCGCGACGCTGTCGCTTGCGACCCTCCTGCCGTTCCTCGGCCAGCGCGTACGGGACCGCCCGGTGACCCGTCCCCTGGCATACCTGGATACGGTGGCGGTCGTCTGGCTGGTCAAGACCGGGCTCTGGACGGTGATCGCGCTGAACGTCCCGCTCATCCGGGGCGACCTTCCCGCGGACCTCTATTTCGGGGTCGGCCCCGCGTCGCTGTACGCCTATTGGATCATCATGCTGACCCACGCGGGGTTCCTCGCCCTCGCCGCACTGATCGGGTACTACGGCCGGCGAACCCAGGGGGCGCTGGTGGCAGCGGTCCTGCTGGCGCTCGCCAACGACTTGTACGATTACGGGTTTGTTTTCGGAGTCCCGGTCCGTGGACATCCTCCGATCCGGTACGACCCGGGGATTCTGCTCGCAGCAGGGAGCCTCTTGGCGACCGTCGTGGGACTCGGCGTGGCGACCCGCTGGCTCCGTCCGCTAGGGGAACCGGACACCGTTTAGCGCCGTGAACTGTGCGAACGGAGTCGATCGTTTAAGAGGCGGGAGGGAGGAACACCGCCTATGCGATACGGGCCGGTGCTCGTCGCGACGGTGGTGGTCTGTGCGACGTTGACCGCCTCGGGGGCAGCCGTCTCGACGACACCTTCCGGGCAGGCAGGGATCGGTCAGTCCGTCGGGGCACTCGCGAGTGCCGCGGAGGACAATGAAACCAACGCCAGTGGCTTCGGGGCGACAGTCTCGTCGTTCGTCCAGTCAGAGTCGGCGGAGACGGAGGGCTCCGTCGAGCAGGGGATGTGGAAAGCCGGCGTGAGCGAGAACGCCTCGGTGTCGGCCGTCGAACGGCGGACGGCGGCACTCACGGCCCGATTGGACCGGCTCCGTGAGCGACGGGCCGAGCTCCGGGCAGCCTACGAGAACGGGTCGCTAACAAGGGTCGCCTACGTCGCCAGACTGGCCGCGATCGAAGGGCAACTCTCGGCGATCGAGGCGGCCGCCAACGATACGAAACCGATCGCAGCCGCGGTGGGCGCGAACGTCTCCAAGGTCGAGGCAGTCGGCGAACAAGCCCGACAGGCCAGGGGCCCGCCGGGCGATCGGGGCCCGCCTGACGACGCGGGCCAGTCCGGCGAGACGACCCCGCCGGCGGAACAGGGACCGCCGAACGGAACCGAGGAGGGTAACGAGACCGACCGCGGCGACGGTGATGGCGGAGCCGGCCAAGGGGGGGACTCCGGGTCGGACGGCTCTTCGTGATGCGATCACCGCGCGCCTGACACGGGTGGACTGGCTAGTCTAGCGGCCGGGACCGGGACGGACGCGCTTATATACTGTCGGGAGGTTACCTCACGTGTATGGACTCTGCGGTGCTGCTGGACTTGCTCGGGAACGAGAACCGGCGGCGTATTCTGCGGTTGCTTTCGCGGAAACCCTGTTACGTCACTGAGATCAGCGAGTACCTCGGGGTCTCACCGAAGGCCGTGATCGATCACCTTCAGAAACTGGAGGACGCGGGACTGATCGAATCCCGAACGGACGAGCGCCGCCGGAAGTACTTCCATATCACGCGGAGCCTGCGGCTGGAGGTCAGCGTCTCCCCGTACGGGTTCGGCACGAAGAGCGCATACCCGGCGAGTCCATCCTTGGACATGAACGGCCGGTGTCCGCACCTTTCGATCGACTTTCCCGAAGACCGACCTCAGAACGACGATTACGACGACCTCACCGATCTCGCAGCGGAGTTCGGACGCCTCCAGGAACTGGAAAACGAACTCTCCCTGGCCCAGCGATGGCTTCACGGTCGAATGACCGACGTCCTGGAGGAGATGAACAAGAGGCTCGGGGTCGACGCCGACTCCCGGTTCTTCGCCAAGATACTCGCCGCGGTGGTCCGGACGGATGGCAGCCCGGAGGCGATCGCCGAGGAAACGGGTGAGACGCGCGAGTCCGTGGAACGAGGGCTCGCCAGGCTGGCAGACACCGGACTGGTGGCCCGTCAGGGCGACCGCTGGCGCGTCGCTCGGACGTCGGCTCCCCACGAGTAACCTTGTGGGCTTGTCGGTGGGACTCCCGAATGTCACGCTCCCGCTCGAACCCCCCACGCCCCTGGCGGTCTCATCACGGACGTCGCAGGCCGGGTCCGAGTGGAGACTCGGTCGCCGTCCTCTGACTCCCCGGCTGACTGACGGACAGTCCGTCTCACCCGCCACGGCTGGGCCCGCGAGACGGCCGTGGACTCACATCACGCCTTCGGGCTTCCGCCAACCTGTACACGGGTCGGGTTACTCCGCTGTACGGCTGTGAGCCGGCCTGGCAGCCCGGAAGCACAAGCAGAGGCGAAGACTGACAGCCCGTTCGTCGCCGCAGGGCCCGGGCGTTCCGGTCATTCGACGTCGCGCTTGAGACCCGCTCTGAGGTCCCGGCCGAAGTAGTGGCCGGCCAGGGCAACCAGGAGCCCGGTTCCGACCCCAACCCCTGCGATTCCGACGCCGTACTCGGCGAAGGCGTCCAGCCGCGCGAGCAGGAACCCGTTACCCAACGTGCCGAGGACGAACGTGGCCCCGCCGGCGAGCGCGCCTGCGGCGATCGTCTCCAGATAGGCACGGCGCTGCCGGACCAGCCCTACGAGGAACGCCGCCAGAAAGAGCCCGACGTACCGTGCGATCCCCCCGACGACCGGGACTGCCCCACCGAGGATCAGCCCGACGAGTGACAGCCCGAGCAGGAGCAGGAATGCCCGAAGGGAGAACACCTTCCCGAGCGGTGACCGCACGCGGGACAGCCCCGACGCGGATGAGGTCCGGTCCGGGTCGTCAGCCTCCGTGTCGTCGGCGTCTCCGGACGTCCGCTGGTCCATCCGTTGTGACACGGGAGAGCCTCGGCGCCGCGCGGCCAAGGCTCTTTTGCACCGCGTCGGACAGACCGTGAGTCTCCACGGTCAGGGGTCGACCGGAGACTGGAGGATTCAAGTCCGGCCCCCGCCCACCGGCGAGTATGTCACCGAACCCCGGCGACCGCGTCCGTGTGGAACGGGCGGGGGTCACGAACGAAGGGATCCTGCTCCCCTCCTCCACGTCGAGTCATCTGGTGGTCAAGCTCGACGGCGGATACAACGTCGGTATCGACCGCGAAGACGCTACCGTCGAGTTGTTGGAGCGGGAGGCTTACGACGTCGAAGGAGCCCGAAGTACGACCGGCGGGGCCTCCGAAATCGCGTTCGACGACGACCTGCCGACCGTGGCGCTCGTATCGACCGGCGGAACCATCGCCTCGACGGTGGACTACCGGACGGGCGCGGTCACCGCACAGTTCGACGCGGAAGACGTCCTCCGCGCAGTCCCCGATTTGGCCGGGCGGGCCAACTATCGGGGCCGTGTGGTCGCGAACATTCTCTCCGAAAACATGGACCCGGC
>CAZCXJ010000061.1:10760-15489 GCA_964502585.1 uncultured Candidatus Halobonum sp. | reverse complement strand
GACGGACGGAGATGGACATCCGGACGGAGGTGCAGTTCCTCTCGGGCGGACAACGTCAGTTGGTCGCCGTTGGGCGAACGCTCGCGTTCGAGCCTGACATTATCATCCTCGACGAGCCGACGAGTGCGCTGTCCGTCGACGCTGCCGAACTCGTGCACGACACGATCGACCAGCTTCAGGCCCAGGGAATCACCGTGGTGATCGTGAGCCACAGTATCGAGGACATGCTCCAGGTGGCCGACCGGATCGGCGTCCTCTACCAGGGGAAATTGGTCGAGATCACGACGCCGGAGAACGCCGGCCTGTCAGCACTCACTAACCTGATGACGACGGGGAGCCGATAAGCGCGAGTCCGGGACGCTGGGATCGTCGTCAGCATCGAACCGGACCAGTAGTTCGTCGAGCGGGCCCTCAGGCTGCGGCATTCCCACACACTAATGCTTCTGAAGCGGGGCCGACCGGCTCAAACACACGACCGACGACTCCACGGGGGATCGTACGGTGACGGGACAGGGTAGGATTCAGTGTCGAGAGTGAGATTTCCCCTGCCTGCCGTTAGTCGACCGGCCCCCCCTCCCAGAGCCGGTCGATACGGCGCTGGACCTCGGGGTACCGATCCCGGAGTCTGCCGGTGTTGGTCTCCCCATCGATGTTGGTCACGTGGACGGCACCCCGCCGGCCCCCGTATACGTCCTGAAAGTCGTATACAACACCAAGGACCTGCACGTCGTTCGGTACCGCCGGGCTCGCCAGCAGATGCTGAATCTGTCGGTCCACGTTGTACTCTACAAGATAGTTGACCGCCGACTCGTGTGACAGGGCGTCCGGAAGAGCGTCCAGCCCGTGCTCCAGGTCGGCAGTGAGCGTCTCGAGTGCGCGCTCGATCCCTGCGGGGTCCGCGTGGCCGCCGGCCAATGACTCGTAAGCGGCGGTTATGGCCCCGCACCCAGTATGCCCGACCACGATTGCGAGTTTCGTCCCGGTGTGTATCAGCGGATACAGGACGTCACCTGAGACGATCCCGTCCGTGTCCGGATGGTGGACGACACGGTTCCCGATGTTGCTGCATGTGAACAGACGTCCCGGAGTGTCGTTGTCCCACATATGGTCCTGCAGGACCCGCGAGTCGGAACAGCTGACCGTCACCGCCACCGGGCGCTGTTCCTTCTGGAGCCCGTCGAATCGCGAGTCGAAGGCGCGTGCGTGTGAGGCGTTGGCTTCGAGGAGGTCGATGATTGTCTGATTCATACCACAGACGAAGCCACCCCAGCCCGATAAGAAATGAGGTCCGGACAACAGTAGCCATGGATTACCAAGCTCCAAGCGAGATCCGGACCCGTTCCCCGGCTGGATCGGTCGTGTCGCCTGGCCACTCCACGTTCTCTTGCCTGGCTTCGGAGCGACTAAGCCGCGGGCGACGGCTACTGGGACTGATGAGCCGGGCGATCGTGTCCCGATGGGCGCGCCGGTACGTGCTCGCGAGCGTGCTTTTCCTCCTCGCCTGGCAGGCTGGGACGCTGTTTGGGATCGCCCGGGGGGCGGAAGTCCTTCTGGGGGTGTACGGGTTCGTCCTGCATATGGTGTTCGGCAAGGCCTACTCGCTGGTCCCCTCGTATTTCGACCGGGAACTGGCGTTCCCGTACGCGCCAGCCGTGCAGTTCCCGGTAATCGTGGGCGGCACACTCGGGCTCGTTGGCGACGCGATGGGGCTGGCCCCATCGTGGTTGGGCGCGGCCGGTGCGGCCCTGTGGGCTCTCGGGGTCGCGGTGTTTCTCGGAAGCCTGCTCTGGACCATCCGCGGAAACCTAATCGGTCGAGAGACTGCAACAGGGTCGACGAACGCCGATCGGGAACCGATCGACAGACTGGGAAACGGGTTCGTCCCTGTCGCGCTCGGGTACCTTCTGGTCGGGACGTACGGAACGCTCGCCCTCCAAACCGGGTTACCGCCGCTGGTGGACGGGTACGGGCCACGAGTGACACATCTACTGGCGGCGGGCACAGCCGCTCTGCTAGTGTTCGCGCTCGGCGTCCGACTTCTGCCCCGATTCCTGGTCGCGTCGCCACCGCGATGGCTCGTCACGGTGGTATTGCCCGCCGGGGCGGTTGGCCCGACCCTGTTGGCCGTCCATCTCGGGAGCGGCGTCTGGTTCAGGGTCGGTGCCGCAGTCGAGGCGGTTGCTGTCACCGGGTTTGCGCTCATCGTGGCTAGTCTCTATCTGGAATCCGACCGGCGACGCGTCGGTTTCTACGGGGTGTTGGCCGGGGCTACTGCCGGCGTCTTGGGCGTGGCGCTGGGGCTCTGGTTCGCGTTCGGGGGAGTCTCCGGGGCCTTGATCCGGGCCCACCTCCGATTAAACCTGCTCGGGTTCTTGGGACTCACCATCGTCGGACTCGCGTACCAGTTTTATCCACCGACTGTCGGGCAGTGGCCTGGGTCGAGTGACCGGGCGGCGTTGGTCTCGATCGGGGCGTTAGGCGCCGGACTCCTGGTGCAAGTCGGGGGTCTCGCGGGCGGTGAGATACTGATGACGAAGCTCGGGCAGGCGATGACCCTCGCGGGCGCCTTGATGTATGCCTACCTCCTGGGTGCCGCGTTCGGGGCTCGCTAACCAGATCGGCAGAGGCGCACTCCCTGAGCCTCCCTCACAGTCCGAGCGCTGCCGCGAGGTCCGGATCCAGCGGCGCCTCCAGGTGGAACAGCGTGCGCATCTCCTCGGCCGTGAGTTCGAAATCAAAGACGTCGAAGTTCTCCCGAATGTGGGCTTCCGTTCCCGACTGCGGGGGCGTCGACACGTTCGGCTGCTGGATTAGCCATCGGAGCGCCACCTGTGAGGCGGTCTTGCCGTACCGGGCACCGATCTCCTCGAGTTTCGGCTCGTCGATCACGTCCCCCACCGGGGTGTACGCCGTTACCATCACGTCGTTCTCGAGACAGAAGGCCAACAGGTCATCCTGTCGGTGGCGGACGTGATATTTGACCTGGTTCGTCAGGATCGGCGCCGTCGACGCCGCGATCGCCTCCCGGGTCTCCGCCACCGAGAAGTTGGACACCCCGATGTGCCGCACTAGTCCATCGTCACGGAGGTCGTTCATCGCTCGGAGCGTTTCCGCATGTGGGACGTCGGCATTGGGGTAGTGGATTAGCAGGAGGTCGACGTACGAGAGCCCGAGCCGGTCCAGGCTCGCCCGGGTGGACTCGTGGACCGCGTCGTGTGCACGGTTCTGGCCGTCGAGTTTCGTCGTGACGAACAGGTCCTCACGCGGGACGTCGGCGTTCGCGATGGCCTCACCGACGGCCGTCTCGTTCTGATACATTTGGGCGGTATCGATATGCCGGTAGCCGGTCTCGAGGGCCACTCGGACCGCCTCCCGGTGTCCGTCGTGGTCGAGCTCGCGTGACGCGGTGCCGAATCCCAGGGTCGGCACTTCCACTCCTTGCACCGTGACAAATTCCATACGGCGCCGTACGGGCCGAGGGTGAAAAGCCGTTGGCTCCAGGACTGAGACCAGGGTCGACCGTCGGTGTCCCGGCCGTCTCCCGACCACCACCCAAGAACGACCATTCGACGATAGGATTCCTACACGACTCTTGATTCCCGGAGGAGCGAACGGTGGGCGATTGCGAACCTGGTAACTGCCCGTGGTCCGTTCGATGAACTGGCCGACGAGTTGCTGGAGGTGGCAACTGGACAGGTTGCTGCGGACATCCAGGCCGACCTCCTCTCGTACCTCTGAGAGAAACCTCTCCTGGATCAGTTAGTCGTCGATCTGCCCGAGCGTCTCTGAGGGGATATTCCGCCGCATCAGGGGAATATCCGCCTCCCACATCCAGTAGATGATCAAGCTGTAATGGACACCGAACCGAACGGCAAGCCACCACGGGACCGTCTCCTCTTCCCAGATCAACCGATCGAGTTCGTCCTCCCCAGGATGACGGTCCATGATGGCGGGCATCTCGGCAGCCACCTCCGAGTCCGTCTCGGAGAGTGACGCGATGTCGGCGAGCTCAACCAGGTAGGCGAAGACAAAGGCAGCCACTTGGTCGGGCACACGTTGGGCCGGGCCATACGCCTCGTGATACGCTTCGTACAGGTGGTTGACGGCTGGTTGAAGGGTATCAAACTCCGCGAGGTCCTCCCGATGCGAGTCGAATACCGTTCTGCACGTCGGTTCCGGTCTGACTTCCTCCAGTTGGGTCCAGTCGACAGGCGCGGTTTCGTCCATGTGGCAGGCTCGCCACCTCCACTGGTAAGAGTGGACGCCTGAGACAAAGGTGGTCGGTATGCGACCCCACCCCCACAGAGGGGTCGAGAGTCCATACAATCTCAAAGACGATCCCAACCCCCTTGACCGACTCAAAATCTAGGATGATTGAGATTGGCAAGTCGACAATTTTCTCGGTCTCGAAGCCTCCGTTCTGGCTGCTGGAGCCGAACGTCCGCCGACGGTCACAGAGACTCGAAGAGCCGTGTGGGGCTGGAGTCGAACAGCTGGTGAGAGCGGCAACCGGGGGACTCTGACCCAGTTCTGCGAGATGACCACAGTCAGTCGTCGGATTTCCCGGCTGGAACGATCCCATGGCCGGGCCCGTCGATCCGGTGGACCGGCGAACGGTCCCGATCTATGATATCTTCGGACATGAGCAAGCTCCCGTCTAAATCTACATACAAAAAGGCACCCGTGCCAGCCACGAGATGGGCAGCCGTGTGTGTCGCGAGGGAACTTT
>CAZCXJ010000061.1:0-10660 GCA_964502585.1 uncultured Candidatus Halobonum sp. | reverse complement strand
AAGGCACCCGTGCCAGCCACGAGATGGGCAGCCGTGTGTGTCGCGAGGGAACTTTCGATCATCTGGCCGATCATGAGGTCGATGTTGGCCGCCTCTGCGATCCCGACGATCGTGAGCGCTCCCAGCAGGCCAGACTTGCCGAGTTTTACGTTGAAGACGTCCGCGGCCTCTGCCCGGACCAGTCTGATAGCGTCTGCGGGATCGAACAATGCCTCGTCAGCACAGACCGGGATATCCACGCGCTCGCTCGTGGCCGCCAGTCCCGAGACATCGCTCGCCGGGACTGGCTGTTCGATGAGGTCGAGACGGATGCCATGATCCTGCATCCCTTGTGCGAACCGGACCGTTTCTTTGGGCGTCCAGCCCTGGTTGGCATCGACTTTGAGAGCGGCGTCGGGTGCGGCTTCCCGTACAGCGTGGACCCGTTCGATATCCTCCGCAACATCGTTTCCGGTCTTGATTTTCAGCTTGGTGAACCCTTCCTCGACAGCAGCTTCGGCTCGCTCTCGTGCGACGGCCGGCGACACGATCGGGATGGTCAAGTCGGTTTCAACTGGGGTAGGAGTCCCGCCGGCGAACTCCGCCATCGGGATGTCCAACTCACGGCAGTAGGCGTCGATAGCGGCCGTCTCGACGGCCAAAAGCGCCGAAACCATGCCGGGAAACGCCTCTCGCATGATTGTGATGGTCTCGCGATAATCGGCCAGCGACCGACCGACGAGATGATCACCCGCCTGATTTGCAACCTCGACAGCGCTGGCCTGCGTCTCGCCGGTAACCGGTGGCAGTGGAGCACCCTCGCCCCACCCAGTCACGCCGTTCTCGGTGGTTACGGACACGAGAAGGTTCTCGGCCTCATGCATGGTCCCAAGTGAGATCTCGAACGGGTTCCGGAGCGGGAGGTTCAGCGGTCGGACATTCACTTCATCAACACGAGACATAAACCAGCCGTCTCGTAGCTAGGTTTTTTATCCCCACCCCAATATGGTTGGGACCGGATATATACGACACAGTTCGTGAAAGTTGGTTAGCCCGACCGAGGGAAACAATGCCCGGCCTCGCAGTTTGCAGTTACGCCCCGGTACCGATCCAGCGGATAGGGGTTTTGAGGAGCCAGTGGGAGCGAGTCGTCACACCCCTTCGCGAGGGCGCCGCATTCCACAACCAGACTACGACCAATGACTGAGAACTCCACTGACGCTTTGGACAGACGGCGGTTCGTACAGGCTCTCGGTGGCGCCGGCCTCGCAGGCCTCGCCGGCTGTAGCGGTGACAGTCCCGGCGAGACCGCGACCGACCAGCCCGGGGGTGGCGACACTACCACCGAATCCGATGACATGTCCTCCTCGATGACGGAGGCCACCTTCGCGATCAACGAGTCGACGGTCGCCTTGGACTTCGCAATGGGGTATGATTTCACGACGAACAAGGTCACGGAGAACATTTGGGATAAACTCATGACCTATTCGTTCGATCCTACCCCGAAGCTCCAGAAGGGGTTGGCGAAGACCGTCGAGCAGGAATCCCCGACCACGTACGTGTACGAGATCAAGGACGCCACGTTCCATAACGGGGAGCCGATCACGGCCGAGGACGTGAAGGCAAGCTACGCACGGCTCCTCAATGACGAGGTGGGGTCGCCGATCGCCTGGGCGCTGTCGACGCTGGAGGGGGGAGTCGACGGGATCGAAGTAGTCGACGAAAAGACGGTTCGGATCGTCAACGAACAGGAGATCGCGACCTGGCAGTACATGCCCGCGTTCATGGGGATCGCTCCGAAGAGTGCGATGGACGAACACGGCGTCGACTTCGCCCGCGAACCGGGGACGACCGTCGGAAGCGGCCCGTTCAAGGTCGAATCCTGGACCCAGGGCACGGAGATCGTTTTGACAAAACACGAAGGGTTCCGGCGGGACGACATCCCGAAGTTGGACCGCCTCACGTTCGAAATCGTCCCGGAGGGGTCGACTCGGGTCTCCGGCCTCAAGACGGGCGAACTGGACGTGGTCGGCTCTGTCCCGCCGCAGCAGTGGGGCCAGGTCGATGACATGAGCAACGCCCGGATGGAAACCGGTACGACCTACCTCGAGTACAAGTTCTCGCTCAACAACCAGCGGGAACCCTGGCAAACGGACAAGGAACTTCGGAAGGCGATCGCGTACGCGGTCGACTGGAGCGAGATCGTCGAGAACGTCTACTTCGGCCACGCCGTCCGGGAACAGGGCCCGATGCCGGCCAACATGAAGTGGCACAACGACGACATCGAGCCGTACCTCCATGACCCGGACCAGGCGAACAGCCTCTACAGCGAGAGCGGGGGCATCGACGGGACCGTGACCGCGATCACTAGCGCTGGCCCGGGGAACCGCGCGGCCGTCATCGTCCAACAGCAGTTGCAGGACGTCCTCGGGATCGACATGGAGATCGAGAAGATGCCGTACGAACAGCGGCTCCCCCGGATCGAGAACGGGGAGTTCGACCTCCATTTCGACGGGTGGGCCAGCGACTATCCCGATCCGGACGGCCATCTGTTCGCACAGTTCCACTCGGGGAACTTCCCGCCAGGCAACAACGAGAGCTTCTTCACGAACGAAGAGATCGACAGCATCCTCGAGCAGGCCCGGCAGACCACCGACACCGCCGATCGAAAGCAACGCTACATGGAGGCCCAGGAAATGATCCACGAGGAGGCACCGGCCATCTGGGGGGTGGTCCTGGACGAGGGCTTCGGGGTCAACAACCGGTTGTCCTTCCCGACGATCACCCCGTCGTGGTTCTGGCAAGCTGTCGGGGCGCGCATCGGACCGAACTGAGCACGTAACCCGTCCGACCCTCTCAACACGCTCCATGGGCCTGTACCGCTATATCCTGAAGCGTTTCCTGCTCCTTGTTCCGGTCCTGATAGGGGCAACCTTCCTCATTTTCATCATCCTCCACCTGGCGCCAGGTGACCCCGCCCGGCTGATCATCGGCCAGCGGCGCGCGACCGAGGAAACGCTCCGTGCCATCCGGGAGCAGTTCAACCTGAACGAACCGTTATGGAAACAGTACGGCCTCTGGCTGTGGGATGCGGCGCACGGCGATCTCGGTCGCTCGTTCGTGTTCCGACGCCCGATCAACGGAATGATCCTGGCCCGGTATAAGATCACGCTGCAGTTGGCCCTCGCCGGCTGGTTCGTCTCGATGGGCGTGGGGATCCCGGCCGGGATCATCAGCGCCGTCAAGAAGCACACGAGGATCGACTACGCCGCGACCGTCGGAGCGCTCCTCGGGGTCTCGATGCCGGCGTTCTGGCAGGGGATCATGGCTATCTATATTTTCGCGTTCATCCTCGGGGTCCTGCCGAGTTCGGGATTGGCACTCGGGGAAGGGCCGATCGAGCGGTTCCGGCATCTCCTGCTTCCGGGGCTAACGTTGGGGACCAGTATCACAGCACTGACCGTCCGGCTCACCCGATCATCGATGCTGGAAGTCCTCGACGAGAACTACATCCGAACCGCCCGGGCGAAGGGGGTTCCGGAGCGTGATATCATCGTCCATCACGCGCTGCAGAACGCATTCATTCCGATCCTGACCGTGGTGGGGCTCCAGATCGGGCTCCTGATGGCCGGGAGCGTCCTCACGGAGACGGTGTTCGGTATCGGTGGCATGGGCCGGCTGCTCGTCCGTGCAGTCCGCAAGTTCGACTATCCCACGGTCCAGGCCATTACGCTCGTGATTGCGACCGTGTTCGTGCTCGTGAACCTCGCCGTGGACATCCTGTACGCGGCGATCAACCCCAAGATCAGATATGACTGAGAGGTGTTCCACCCCGTGAGAGTCGAGTCGTACCTGCGCCGGGTGCTGTCCGGGCGCCGGGAGAGGATCTTCTTCCAGCTCCTCCGTCACAGAGGGGCGATCGCCGGCGGGCTGATACTTGCGACGGTGTCGTTCACGGCAGTGTTCGCGCCCGTCGTCGCGCCGTACTCGCCCACCGAACAGTTCGTGGGACAGCCGCTGAGTGGCCCCTCGGTGGAGCATCCGCTCGGTACGGACATGTTCGGACGGGACCTCCTCTCGCGGATCATCTTCGGAGCTCGGATCTCGCTGATCCTCGCGATGATCGCGGTCGCCATCTCGAGCGTCATGGGAACCTTCTTTGGAGCCATTGCGGGCTTCTATGGCCGGTGGATCGACGAATCGATCATGCGCGTGATGGACATGCTGTTCGCGTTCCCGTCGCTGATTCTGGCGATCATCCTCGTCGCGACCTTCGGGCCGAACATGTACAACGCCGCCTTCGCCATCGCGGTCGTGTTCACCCCGCAGTTTGCACGCGTGATACGGGGCAACACCCTCGCGCTCAAGGAAGAGGAGTTCATCAAGGCGGCGTATGCATCCGGCGGGTCGAAACCGTATATCCTGATGAAACACATCATCCCGAACGGCGTCTCGGAGATCGTTGTTCAGGCGTCGGTCAACATCGCCAGCGCGATCATCATCGCCAGTGGGTTGAATTTCCTCGGCCTCGGGGTCCAGCCGCCGACACCGTCTTGGGGGTACATGCTGGCCAACGGCCGGGAGTTCCTGATCCAAGCGCCGTGGATCTCGACCTTCCCCGGAGTGGTGATCGCCATTACGGTGATCGGGGCCAACGTGTTCGGCGATGGCCTCCGTGATGCGCTCGATCCACAGGAACAGGGGCGGGTCAGATGAGAGGAACCGCCCCGCTTCTCGAGGTTCAGGATCTGACCGTCCATTTCAATTCCGAGGAGGGGACCGTCGAGGCTGTGGATGGCGTCTCGTTCACCGTCGAGGAAGGCGACTCCTTCGCGTTGGTCGGGGAGTCGGGCGCGGGCAAGAGCGTCACAGCCCTGTCGATCATGGGGCTCGTTCAGACGCCCCCCGGCGAGATCGTCAGCGGTGAGGTGCGGTTCCGCGGGACAGATCTCCTCTCGATCCCGCGTGAGGAGCTGAACACGATTCGGGGGGACGGGATCGGGATGGTGTTTCAGGACCCCGAAACCTCGCTCAACCCGGTTCATAAGGTGGGCAGACAGATCGCCGAATCGATCCGCATCCACAACGACCACGTGGACGAAGATGCCGCCTGGGACCGGGCGGTAGAAATGCTGGACCGCGTGGGCATCCCGAATCCGACCGAGCGAGCGGAGGAGTTCCCCCACCAGTTCTCTGGGGGAATGCAACAGCGCGTGATCATCGCGATGGCGCTGGCCAATGATCCCGACCTGCTCATCGCCGACGAACCGACGACCGCACTCGACGTGACGACCGAGGCGACGATCCTGGAACTGATCGAGGATCTTCAGGACGAGTTCGGGATGTCGATGATCCTGATCACGCATGACCTGAGCGTGGTCTCGGAGATGTGTGACCGCGTGGGGATCATGTACGCGGGGTCGATCGTCGAACTGGGGGATATCCGTTCGGTGTATACGGACCCGATGCATCCGTATACCCATGGGCTTCTCAGCACCGTGCTGGACCCAACCCGGGCGGTCGAGCGAGTCACCCCGCTCGAGGGGATGATGCCCAGCGCCGCTGATAAGCCATCAGGCTGTCCGTATCATCCCCGGTGTCCAGCCGCAATGGAGGGGTGTGACAGTCAAGACCCGCCCTTGATACAGGCAAACGACCGTCGGGTCGCGTGCCACCTGTATCCGGAACCGATTTCGACCCCCGGTGATCGTGCACAAGTGTCGACAGAACTCCCGGACAAGTTCAGGCAGTCCCGATGACGAGCCAACTTATCCGAACCGAGAACCTGAAAAAGCATTACACCACTGGGGGATTTCTCGACAGGTTGCTCGGAAACGAGTCGACCGTGAAGGCCGTTGATGGCGTCGATCTTGCCATTCCCGAGGGCGAGACGCTGGGTGTCGTCGGCGAGAGCGGATGCGGCAAGACGACACTCGGCGAAACACTCGTCCGATTGTCGGACCCGACTTCGGGCCGAATCCACTTCGACGGGGACGATATTACGGCGACGAGCAGCCGGAACTTCCGTCCGTATCGGAAGCGGATGCAAATCATCTTCCAGAACCCACAGTCGAACCTGGACCCGCGTATGACGATCGGCGAAATCATCGAGGAACCGATGGACAGGCTCGGGACACCCGGGGACGAATCGAAGGAAGAGCGGGCCAAACATCTCCTGGAACAGGTCGGTCTCGATCCCGCGTCATATGACCGGTACCCCCACGAGTTCTCCGGGGGACAACGACAGCGGATCGGGATCGCCCGGGCGTTGAGCGTCGATCCGGATTTCGTAGTTTGTGACGAGCCCGTCTCGGCCCTCGATGTGAGTATCCAGGTGCAGATCCTCAACCTGCTCAAGGATCTCCAAGACGAGTTCGGGCTGACCTATCTGTTCATCTCGCATGACCTCTCGGTGGTCCGGTACATATCCGACCGAATCGCGGTGATGTATCTCGGCGAGATCGTCGAACGGGGGGATTCAGAAGACGTGTTCGAACACCCCCAACATCCGTACACGCAGGCGCTCCTGTCAGCAATCCCCCGGCTCGACGTGGAGACAAGCCGGGATCGGATCCTCCTGGAAGGGACCCCACCGAGCCCGGAAAACCCACCGTCGGGGTGCTCGTTTCACCCCCGTTGTCAGGAGAAGATCGGCGAGGTCTGCGAGGAAGCTCCGCCTGAATTCTATCCCGCGGGGGAGGCGGAACACGAAGCCGCCTGCTATCTCCTCGACGAAGAGGTCGCTTCCTCTCGTACGATGGCCCCGGCTGATGAGTAGCCCTGGCCGGAAGACCAGTCCAAGACCACGAGCCGGAAACGCTAGACTCAGATTACACCCGCCTGCCGCAGCCGGTCGTATTCTCCCTCTTCGAGCCCCAGTTCATCCAGAAACACCTCCGCATTGTGCTCGCCATGTTCCGGCCCAGCGTGCCGAACGCTCCCGGGGGTCCGAGAGAACTTCGGAACCGGCGCGAACGTCTCCAGCGTCCCCAGTTCCTCGTCGGCCACTTCCACGATATCCTCGCGGGCCTGATACTGGTCGTCCGTCACGATATCCGCCATGTCGTACACCGGCCCCACGATCGCGTCGTGGGCCTCCATCGTCTCGATCACCTCCGCCGTCGATCGGTCACGAGTCCATCCTTCGATAATCTCGTCCAGCGCTTCGGCGTGCTCGACTCGGTCATCATTTGTTGCGAACCTGTCGTCCTCGATCAACTCGGGCCGCTCGATCGCGTGCATCACGTTCTCGAAGATCCGTTGTGAGGACGCGGACAGCGTCACGTACCCGTCCGCAGTTTCATAGATGTTCCGGGGGGCCGCGCTGGGATGGCGGTTCCCGGTCCGGTCTCGAACGCGCCCGTTCCGGGTGTAGCCCTCGAGGTCGCCGAGGAACAACCGGAAGAGCGGCTCATAGAGGCTCACGTCGATGACCTGGCCCTCGCCACTGCCGCCCCGGCCGATGTCCCGCTCGAAGATGGCGAACAGGGCCGCTTGAACCGCGAACTGGGCCGCGGTGAGATCGGCCAGACTGATCGGCGGCAACAGCGGTTCACGGTCCGGGAAGCCGTTCACGGACGCCCAGCCGGAGATCCCCTCCGCGATCGTGCCGAACCCGGGCTTGTGTGAGCGAGGGCCCGTCTGCCCGTACCCGGACAACCGCACGTAGATGAGTTCCTGGTTCGTGTCACGAAGGGGTTCCGGTCCCACTCCCCACCGTTCCATCGTTCCGGGCCTGAAGTTCTCGAACAGGAGGTCGGCGTCGGCAACCAGCCGTTCCAGCAGTGCCGCCCCGCGGTCGTCGCTCAGATCGAGCGTGACACACCGCTTGTTCCGGCCGATGGATTTCCACCAGAGCGACACGTCCTCGACCTCCGCGTCGAAGGGACTCCACGCCCGGATCGGGTCCCCGTACTCCGGGTGTTCGATCATGATGACGTCGGCCCCGAAATCCGCCAGTTGTGTCGTCGCGAACCCGCCGCTGATCATTCCCGAGCAATCGATGACCCGAAGCCCGTCGAGCGGCCCGGGTCGTGGCTGGGCTGCCATGGTGTCGTTGCCACGGTGGGTCTGGACCCGTTTATAAATACAGCCCGGACATCGGGCGGGGTCGATACAGAGGGGGTGAAGAGTCCTGCTTACCCTGCCCGAAGCGTCGCTCCGGTGAGGTGGGTCGATTATTGATCGGGTCGGAGACCCGACAGAATTGACGCCCCGGAATTTCAAGAGCCCCCTCACGACCGTCCCAGGGCGATCCCGGTCGCCGTCACGGGTCCTGCACGTCCGTGACGGTCAGTCGTCGGCGGGGACCGCATCAGTCGGCCTCGTGTCGCCGAGCAACGTGCGTGAGACGAGTATTCCGGTCCCAAGTGCGAGCAACGCACAGACCAGATACTCGATGTCAAACCCGAGGCGAGCGACGAGTGGCAAGGCGATGAGCGGCCCGAGCGTTGAGCCGAAGTCCCCGAAGGCGTTGTATACCCCGCCGAGCTTCCCCACGTCGTCCGCGGGGCTGATGTCGCCGAGGTAGGCCATGAGCGGTGGGTTCGCCCCGCCGACACCGACGCCGATGAGCGCGACCGCGAGCACGATCCCCGTCAGTGTCGGGAGGACGACCAGTATGCCGAAGCCGGCCGCCAGGACAACCAGCGCGGGAATGGCGATGAGCGCCCGGTTCGACAGGCTGTCCGAGAACCGGCCGACCAGGACGGTCGTTCCACTGGCCGCGAGTACGCTCACCGCCATCACCACACCACTCACGCCCGTCGAGGAGAGCAGCCCGATCCGAATGCCGGCGTCACTGGCGTACAGTACGATCGTCGAGAGGAGGACCCCTGCGAACAGAAACCGGACGACGAAATTGACGGTGCCGACGGAGGCGATACGTGGGTCGGCACGCACGATACCGGGAAGGTCCCGGAGCCTGCTCGCCTCCACATCGGGAGTGACGTCCGGAAGCACGACCAGCGCCACTCCGGCCGCAAACAACCCGGCGCTGCCAGCGATCGCGAACGCAGTGTCGTACCCGTACGCGTCGGTCACGACCCCTCCGAGAACGAGACCCGTGGGGAACCCAAGGCTCTGGCCCCCGCGCATGTAGCCGATCCACTTCCCTCGGTTGTCGGGCGTGGTGACATGGGTGATCGTGCTGAACGCGCCGACGAAAACGAACGCGGAGCCGACGCCCCAGAGACTCCGCGAGGCGAGGAAGACGGTCGCACTTCCGACGGGAAGCGCGTCGGCATGCAGCGCGAGGATGTAGCCGAAGGGCACGGCACCCTGTAGCGCGAATCCTGCGATCATCGGCCGTCGCGTCCCCACGCGGTCGAGGATCTGCCCGGCGGGCGTGTTCAGAATGAGCCGGGTGAACCGGTTGATCGAGAGGATGAGCCCCACCACGAACGGCGAGATCCCCAGGAGTGGTCCAAGCGTCGGCAGGGTCGGGAAGGCGACGCCGCCACCGAGACCGCCGAAGAACACGCCGGCCACGAGGCTGGCGACCACGTAGCGGACGCCGGGATCCGGTCGGCCGGCTAATCGCACGGGTATGCCAGCTCCTGGCGGCTGCAGCCGTCCACGGACACGCTTTGTACCTCCAAGAGGCCCGACATAGGAGCTTCGGGATACGTGTGGTTCGGCGCTCACGCACCCCAGCTGACGATCGAGACGAGGCTCCGAAGCCGCACCCTCTGGGGGCGCGGAGACACGTCTGCAGGACCGGGCGGCCGTTCCGGACAGGGTCTGGTGACGATTGCGAGGGCGTGGACACCCCCGGATCGTGGTGTACGTCACGCCAGGTTGCGACCGCCGTCGGGACCCGGGGTCCCTTGGGTCTCTCGTGGAAATCTCACGACTGATTGTGGGAGCGTCCCGTTTATGCGCCGTCGTAGGGTCGTTCCGAACAATGTCCAACCATCCCACCTGGCGAATACAGGGGATGGGACTGGACGCAGGACAGGAGCACGTTCCAATGTCAGATTCAGAAGACGCTGCCACGGACCTGATTCGTGAGTTGACCACCGAACTGAACGCGAGACACTACGAGGCCGTCGCGGACTTCTTCGTCGCGGACTATGTCGATCGGTTCGACAACGAATCCGTCCAAGAGATCCTCCGGAAAGAACGGGAACGGGACGAGGCGTTCGCCGAAAAGCACGAGGCCATCGATACCATCTTGACGGATACGGACCATACTGATGGGACCCAACTCAGCGTGTGGTACACCGTGACCGGCACTCACGAAGGGGAGTTCCTCCATCTGCCCCCCACCGGAAACCAGGTCGAGTTTCCGTTACTCCGGGTGGTGACGATCGAGGATGGCCAAATCACACGATACCGGCTGGTGTACACGTTGGGATTCCTGCTCGACCTGGGGCTGGATTGGGAGCAACTCACCGAACAAGTCAACACCCAGCAGTTCCTGACTTCCCCCGACGCTGCGCGGGGATAGGACCTGTAGTCGTCGATTGGGAATCCCGAGGGCTGGGAACTCCAGGAACCGGGATCACCGAATCCACCGAGATGACCTTTTGTCGAAATCTTCAATCAGTGATAGGTTCCAGCGGCCGTGCTGAATACAGGGCCCATATGCAGCATGCGCGGTCAATTTTGGCGAGTTGTTAGCATTGACCGTCTCAGCCACGACCCGAAACACCCGAACACCGTCGCCGAATTTAATACG
>CAZCXJ010000060.1:0-15567 GCA_964502585.1 uncultured Candidatus Halobonum sp. | reverse complement strand
CTCGTTCGGGACGGTCGAGGCCGACGCCTACGACATCGACGTCCGGCCGACGGGCTCTGAGGACATCGTGCTGAGTCTCTCGGAGGTCAACTTCGACGGCGCGACCTCCTACACGGTGTTCGCGACCGGCATGCTCGAGGACGACAGCCTCGACGCCATGCTCCTGCCCGACTACGTCACGCGTGACGCCGACGACCGCGCCGTCGCACCGCAGTAACGCACTACTCTCCCCGATTTCGACCGTTTTTGCGAGCTCCAATAAACCCGTGAGTGCGGATAAGAAACCGCGATAGGATTTTCCCACCGCTCTACCGATTCCGGGTATGGTCGATCTCGTTCCGGTGGTCCTGTTCGTGGGTGGCCTCATCGCGATCGGAAAGCCGGACTGGATGGCTGCTCTGGACCGTCGCCAGAAGGCGGCCGGGACGACCCGCGATCCCGATGAGGTGGAGATGGACCCGACGTATTATGTACTCATCCGGCTGCTCGGGGTCGGCTTCACGCTGTTCGGCCTTCTGTTCATCATACGGAGCTGGTGAGTCGTCGTATTTCCGCCGAACCGGAACGCCGTGAAGTCGCCCCCTGTCCTGGGGGAAACCCACGCTGGTTATGTCGAGAGGAACGGGCTGGTGAAGAGCGGGGTGGTGTGTCAGTCGGCGCCGCGCACCTCCCCCCGTGTCGTATCGACGATGGACAGATCAGCGTCCACAGTCACCGTGAGCGTATCGTCGTCGACGGTATACGTGTATCGCGCTTCGAACGGGTCGTGCGAGCGGATCGTCTCCTCGATGGCGGCGTACGGGTGGAAGTCTTCCGGAGAGAGGGGGTCGACCCCATGCTCGATCAGGAACGCCATCACCTCAATGCGGGTCACAAGGTAGGCAGCGACACCGACGGGGGCATCGAACGGACAGTTCGTACAGGTGACCACAGCCAGGGCGCCGAACCGCTGGCCACACCGGTCACAGATCCCCTCGCTCGCGTTGTGGGATTCGCAAACGTCCATGGAGTGCTCAATCGTGCCCGCACAGCGCGGACAGACGCCCCGACCCAGCGCATGCACAGTGAGCCCGGTCCAGGTCTTGGCAACGTCGTGGATCGCTGCGGCGGTCCGCCCGTCGACGGCTGCCGGCGGAAGCAGTCTGTAGCCGAGATTCGCCGCCTCGACCGAGTGGACCTCCGCCTGCCTGAGCATGCCCGCACACTCCGGGCAGTGCATGACGACGCGTTCCTGCTCGTAGCCGACTTCGATACCGGCCGAACAGATCGGACACGGCCGGTCCGTCTGGGCGAGTTCACGCACGGGGTCGGTCGTCACGGCACCCGAGAGAACGGCCACCAGCACGCGCTCGCCCGGCGGCCGGAGCACGTACCCCGCGTCGGTCTTGGCGACGAAGTGGCCGACGAGTTTGTCCAGATGGTAACTGAGGTTCGAGAGATCGTCGTAGTCAATCCGCTCGAACAGGTCCGAATAGGCCAGCGGGTCGTTGGCCTCGCCGAGCGCCTGAAGGATCTCGAACCGGGCCTCATCCCCCAAGACAGCGAACGCCTCTTTCGGTGACACCACCCTTGACTCCCCCGACTCCGTGCTGGTTGTCATGCCACCACATACGAGCGCTCGGGGAATAAAATCGGACCCTCAACAGTTGCCCGATGACCGTCCCGTGCTGGCCAACGCGCCTCGGAGCGGTCGGCAGGCAGGGGAACCTGTCAGGGTGTTTTGAGTATCGCCATACGCCTTATACCTATCCCGGGCGCCCCCCTGGTCACGTATGTATGCCAACCAGTACCAAGCGAGCGTGGGAATCGCTCGAACAGTGGAGCCCGACGCCCTTCTTTGCCGCCGCAGGGCTGTTTGCCGTCGCCGCGGCAGTCGTGGTGGTCGCGATAGTAGCGGGCGGGTGGGGACGACTGGCGCTCGGTGCTGAAGCGTTCATGGGCGCGGGATGGATGGGTAGCCTCGTTGGGTTGCTCGGGTTGTATCCCGCCCTTGCCGACCGGAGCCGGTGGCTGGCCCGCGCTGGCGCGGGCTTCGCTCTGCTCGGTGTTGTGGCCTTCGGCGTGTTGGTCGTGGCGTCTCTGGTCGCCTTCGTTACGGGAGGCGGTCCGGAAGCATTTCCGGTGCCCCAGATAGCCATCCTCCCCGGGATGTTGAGCGGGACCGTCCTGGCATTTGTCTCGTTCAGCGCCGCCAGCCTCCGGAGCGACGTCCATTCACGCACCGCCGGCATCCTGCTGCTGGTCCCGACCGCCCTGTTCCTCACGAACGCGTTCGTCTTGCCGATGATATCTGAGCCGACACAAAGCGGCCTTGCCCAGCCCGAGCTGGCCCTCGGATTCGCCGGCGCCGTGTCCCTCGCCATGCTGGCCATCGGGTACCGCCTCCGAGCCGAAGACATGCCGACCGACCGCGAGGGGCGGACACCCGAGGCAACCGCGGGGTGACCTCGCGGCGGCCTTGTCACGGAGACGATGCGTTCTCGGAACGCGATCGGGGCGAGACAACTCCGCCCGTCTGGAACTCCATAGAGCCAACCGGTCGCTGACATGTCAGTAGCCGCGCCAACCCCGGCCCGAGTAACCCCATACCACTATGGGCAATACGGCCGAATACCGGGACATGACGGACGCGACAGACCACGACGTGCTAATCGTCGGGGGTGGCCCCTCGGGCCTGTCAGCGGGGATCTTTACCGGTCGCGCGGGGCTGGAGACCCTGATCGTCAACGATGGCGAACCGATCCTCCGGCGCAACGCCCACTTGGAGAACTATCCGGGCTTCCCAGCCGGCGTCAACAGCCGGCTTCTGTTGGACATGATGGGCGACCAGGCTGAGCGCGCCGGCTGTGAGCGCCGTGAGGCCAGGGTCGTGGAGCTCGACCCGACCGACAGCGGGTTCGTCGCCGAAACCGAAAATGGCCGGACGCTCACCGCGACCTACGTCATCGCCGCGACGAAGAACACGGTCGACTTCCTGGAGGGGATCGACGGCGTCGAGACCATCGAACGGGGAAAGACCTTCGTCGAGACTGACGACCGGGGCCGGACCGGTGTGCCGGGCCTGTACGCCGCGGGGCGACTGGCTCTCCAGCCGTACCAGACGATCATCATCGCTGGCCACGGGGCGTCAGTCGGGGTCGCGGTGATCGAAGATTCCGACGTCGATTTCTACCACGACTGGGTCGCCCCAGACGTATATTTCACCGGGCGCGGTCGGGACCTCCCGCCGGGCTGTGAGGAGATCGATGCGGAGGAGCGACACCGGCGGGAGCGCGAGTCGCTGGAAGTCATGCGCGACTACTTCGCCGAACCGCATCCCGACGAGCCGACTCAGCATCCCAGCGTGCGCGAGACTTGAATTACCCGTGGAGCGTCCCGAGGAGACTCTCGAGGGGCCAATCCGGGGAGGTATCGTCCATGATCTTGGCGAATCCGTCCGGTCCGCGGAAGCCGCCGTCCAGCGTGAAATCGATCGCCTCCTCCAGTTCGGTCATCCGCATGACGGCTTCGTGGACCATCTCGGCCGGCGAGTCAGTGACCGCCACCAAGCGCTCGTATTCGTCCGGGGCAAACTCGACGGGAATGACGGTGGGCTCGTCCTCGGACATGTTTTCGAATTCTGGTATGTGCTAACATAACTGTTGTCTGAGGGTCCGGACGTCCGGACTCGTGACCCGGCCGAACTCCACCGGAAGCCAGTACCCGTCTGTCGCCGTGTTGAACCGGACCTCACAGTGCAGCACGTGATTCGCCTCCGCACCGGTATCGGCCAACGTCGGCCGTGCCGCATCTGGGGGGCGAATCCACTGTCTTTTCTCGCTTTATCCGCCACGATATACCATTCGTTCATAAGGCCGCGGCCGTCACACCTCGCCCACTGACCCGTTCCGTCTGGTGTTCAAAACGCGGGACTGATCCCTGTCTGTCTTCGGTTTATTGGTGTATGCTGAGTTCGTCCCATACCCCATGTTTATCCATGGGACGACACAACAATTCGCATGACTACGATCGTCGTCACCGGCCTGTCAGGGGTCGGCAAGACGACGGCGACTCGTCTCGCTGCGGAGAGTGGCTATCTCACCGTCTCTGTGGGCGAGGCGGTTCGACAGGAGTACCCCGCGTCAGAGGCGGAATCGATCGCCGAGTTCAACACGCGGATGCACGCCGAACACGGCGGCGACTACTTTACGCGCTTGGCCCTCGACCGACTGCTGGGGCGCCACACGGTCGAAGACCATGCCGGGGTCGTCGTCGATAGCATCAATACGGTGGCCTCCCGCCGAGCGGTCTCCGAGGCGCTCGGTCCGATGACAGTCGTTTGGATACACTCGCCCGTCGCCGACCGCCTTCAGCGATTACGACGGCGTGATGGAAGCACGACAACCCGTCCGGGATTTCTTCGACGCGACCTCCGTGAGTTGAACTATGGACTTGCGTCCTTTGCAGCGCCCCTCGGTCACGATGTCCATATCGCCAACGACGCCGGCCTCGAAGAGTTCAGACGCGACATACGGACGGTTCTGTGACATGACAATGGCCGCGTGGCCGGGAGGCTATGCGCAAGGGCCCCAAGCCGCTTCGTCTTTTTGTGCTCGCTACGCTCAGGCTCTGTCTGCAGCACGCTCCTTCCGCTGGCATCTCGGGAATGGCCAGTTGGCGTGCTGCATCCAGGGCGTGTAGCGCTCGCTCTGGAAGTTCCACGTCACCGTTCGTCCGGACTGTCCCCGGGAGAGCACTCCGACGGGTCGTCAGTTACTCATGACTCTATTCCATTCCAACCATATGGCTATCCTGGTCGCAGTCAGCGACGACGACCGCTTCGAAACAGTTCTTGACGTGGCAGTCCGATTGGCTGCCGGGTTAGATCAAGGCCTGTACATCACTCATATCACGGAAACGGAGAGCGCATCCGGAGACGAGCGGGCGTTCCGTGATGAGATCCGAGCGTTCCTCCCGGAAACGGACGTCCCCGTCGAGATCGAGCTCGAGCATCTCAGTCGGAGCGGGCTCCGGTCGGGGACGACGATCGGCAAGCAACTCCTCGAGCTGACGGAAAGCGATGACATCGATCACATCGTGATCGGTCACCAGTCAAAGGGTCGGCTGAAGACGGCCCGGGAAGGCCATACCGGGTTCGTTGTCGCCGAAGAGGCAGCAGTCCCAGTGACGATCGTACCCGAAGCGCTCGAATCCTGAATATTCGATCGGGGCTCTAGTGTCCGGTCTCCATCGGCAGCACACGGAGACGACTGCCTCCGTGAGCGACATCGGCTGTGCGACAGATTGCACTCACGCTCCCTGTTCAGTAGGCAGTATCGGCATCGGTATCGGTCGACGCCGGCCGTGCCGCGCCCAGGATACCCATCTTGAACAGGCATCGTTCTCCGGACTCCTTGGCAAACGTTAACACGAGAAGTATCGAATCCGTGCTCGTGACGCGTGACCTCGCCACCGACGCGAACGACAACCTGCGCAGGGCCTTCGTCACGCTGGCCGAGGAAACGCCCGCTGGCGAGACGCGACAGTTCGGGCCACTCGCTACGGCCTCCGCCGGACTTCCAGCACCGCTGTACAATCGCGTCTTCGTCTTCGACCCCCCGCCATCCGACGCGCTGGCGGCGGCGGTCGACTGGATGAGCGGGCGTGACGTACCGTTCTGGGTCACCGTGACCGGGTCCGCTCTCGAGGCAGCCAGAACCCAGCTTGCCGAGCTCAATCTGATCAAAGCCGCCGAGCAACCAGGGATGGCAATGGACTCGCTGGACGAGGTCCCACCCCCCGCCTCAGTCGCCGAGATCGCCGAGGTGACCACCCGGGACGACCTGGCCGACTTCATCAGGGTGGCGGCGTCGGTCTTCGGAACGCCGCCGGACGTCGCCGAGGCGGTCTATCAAGCCGCCTGGGCGGCGGACCATGACCGGCTGTTTCTCGCCCGGGTGGACGGCCACCCGGCTGGGTGTGGGCTTCTGATTCGGACCGGTGACGTGGCCGGCGTCTACACCATCGGCGTGGTGGAAGCGTTCCGCCGACAGGGAATCGGCGAAGCGGTGAGTCGGGCGGTGCTTCGGGCCGGGCGCGACGCTGGCTGCAACATCGGGGCGTTGCAGTCCTCCGAGATGGCCTATCCACTCTACGAGCAGATGGGGTTCGAGACCGTCGTCACCTATCATCAGTTCGCGCCAGCCGATTGATCGGTGGCTGAGATCAAACTAGACAACAGCCTCGAGGTGAGCGCCACCCGCTCTCGTCATGAAGGAACCCCCGTCCGTAGCGTATGATTCGTCTCGACATCGGCAGGGATCGAAGTCGACCGTGCTGCATCCAGGGCACGTATCGGTCAGACTCCGGTGAACTGTACGGGAAAACGGTGCCAGCCAGTGGCGCTGGGACAATCGGAGGGATACAACAAACACTTACCGGCCCCATCTGATTCAGCATTCATGGCCTCAGGGAACGCGTTCGTCCTCGTTCCGATCCTGTGGGCCGTGGTAGCGGTCGGGTGGGCACCGATGCTGGCGTCCGAGAGTCTGCGAGACCTCTGTGGCAGGTGGCCCACCGGCCGAGTCGTCCTGAACTACCCCCTGCTCGTCGGGGTCGTCGTCATCATTCACGTCGTGATCTTCCTCGCGGTCGGTATCCAGTTCCCCGCCGGCAGTCCGCTGCTGCCGGCGTGGGCGTTCGGCTCGACACTCCTCGTGGTGGTCGTCGGCTGGCTGATCGTCGCCGTCGTACTCCCGGCGACCCGCGAGATGAGCTTGCCATCCAATGGCCGACTGCTTCTCGCAGTCGGCGCGGTCTGGTACGGCGTGCTGGTTAGCATCGTGTTCGTGGTGTTGGCACTGGTGTTGTTCGCGCTGTTCTTCCCGGGGTGAGCGAGTCTTCGGGAGCCGGGGGGAATCCGTGGAATCCCGGCGAACCCGAACGACACGAGACGCCCGGGTCGATCTCACCGGTGTCGGGATACGTCCCGCTGCTGAACCGAGCCTCCCGTGTTTAGCACGCAACCCGTTTCGTGTTCTGCGGATTCCAACAGAGCCGATCACACCGTTTGCGTCGATAGTGCGGGGCCCCTCGTAGGGGTGCCGATGACCTGCAGCGGGCGGCTGTCCACCGCTTCAGGGAGGGATGGATCCCACCCCGATTCGGACACTCTTCGATTTCGCGCACCGAGTTACGCGAGAACAGCTGACCTGAACCCTCGATGCGGAAACAGATCTACAAAGGGATCAGGCCGAGTGCCTCAGGCCCCGACCCCGAGGCGGTTCACTCCTCACTCGTGAATTCGTCCGGGCTGATGTCCTGGCTGGTGATCAACCGCTGGAGGATCGCTGCCGTCCGATCCCGAGAGGCGTCCTCGAGCAGACACTCCATGAACGCGCCGAGGAGTGACGGTTGGACCCGTAGGTCGACGTACTCGACCTTGCCCTCGAGGACGACGGCGTCCAGGTCCCACTCGCCGATCTCGGGGTCGGTCATCCGGACGTCGGCCCAGTTGTCCGCCGGCTCTTCAGGTTCACGGAAGGCGTCTGCTGACATGCGTCCGTATCCGGCCGTGGCCGGACGGATAAACCTTGTACCAGCGGTCCGCGACCGCCGCGACCGTTCCCGACCGGGGTCATCGCGTTCCGAGCCCGATTTCCGAGGGTGTCGCTCCAGGCACCTCCCACCTCCCCTCTCGATATCACTCCCCAACTGGGTCCGAGACCGGTTCCGCGCGGGTAGTCGGAGCGTCCCCAGTTCGGAGCGCGTAGCCGATGGCCAGCATCGCCAGGGTCAGCAGTCCGGTGATGACGAACCCGACTTCCGGCGGGTTGGGACCCGAGCCCAGGATGGCCGGGAGGATGAGGAAGTTCGTGACGAAGATCGCCGACGGGACGAGCATGAGGAGGCCGACGGTACGAGAATGGGCTTCACTCCGGAGGCTGGCGACGCTGAAGGACACGAACGCCAGGAGGCTCCCGGCGATGATGCCGGGCAGCAGGACCGCGACCGGGATGGGAATCTCGGTGATTTCCAGGCCCTGGATGAACGCGACGACCGAGGCGACGGCCAGGAAGACGAACGCCACCAGGCCGATGATGGCGAAGACGACGCCCGCCCGGCCCAGCCACGGGTTGCGGTCGGCCAGTGTCGGGTATAGGCCGAGGAGGCCGAGGAGCGGGGCGATCCAGCCGGCGGCGATGAAGGCCTCCCCCAGCACCATGTTCGGTTGTACGGCCCCTGTCAGCATGGCGACGACGGTGAGTGCTGCCGAGACGGCGAACATCACCCCGCCGAGGAGGAACAGGCTCGCGCTCCGTTCTTCGAGCGACGCCCACGGCATCATATCGGTTGTTGACATGACAGGTACTCCCACAGGAGGCGTGATGATAACCCTAATTGGTACGAGCATACCATAACGGAGTTGTCAATTCGCGCGCCGGTCCGGCGGCGCAGCGACCGACCCACGGTGTGGCGGTCGTCGCCAGGTGGTCTCCGGGCCTGGTCGGGGCGTGCCGGTGCGGATTATATACCACTGCCCATCGTACGTGGGTGTATGGCATCCGACCTGGGGCCGGAGGAGACGGCCGCGCGGCTCTCGCCCGAGGAAGCCTTCTCGGTGCTGGGAGACGAAACCCGCCTGACGATCCTGCGAACGCTCGGGGATGCCGACGACCCACTGGTCTTCTCGGACCTGTTCGCCCGCGTCGACTACGACGACCCGTCGAACTTCAACTACCACCTCAAGAAGCTGACCGACCACTTCGTCCACAAGACGGCCGACGGGTATGTCCTCCGGCAAGCGGGGCGCCGCGTGGTCGAGGCCGTGCTTGCCGAGGTGCCGGCCGACGAGACCCGGTTACCCCGCACGCGCGTCGACCAGCCCTGCTTCCTATGTGGCGCCCCCGTCGAGGTGAGCTACCGCGACGAGCACGTCGGCCTGTACTGTGCGGCGTGTGGCGGCACGCGGGACGATACGAGCACAACGGCGGACGGGCGGGCCGTCGATCACACTGACGTCCTCGGATACATCGAACTGCCGCCCGCCGGCGTCGTCGACCGGACGCCCCAGGAACTCCTGGAAGCCGCCTCGGTCTGGACCACGACCGGGACGCTGGCATTGGCGCGAGGGGTTTGCTCCGGTTGTTCGGCGCCCGTGGAGAAGGCGGTGACCGTGTGTGAGGACCATGTTGCCGAGGGCGACCGCTGCGATGCGTGTGGCCAGCGGTTCGCGGTGTCGATACGGTACAACTGCACGAACTGCACCCTCACGATCACATCCCCGTTTTCGACCCACCTCCTGGACCATCCTGATCTCATCGCCTTCATGACCGACCACGAGATCGACCTGCTCGGCCCGAACGGCTTCCATATGGCCGCACTCGAGGAGACGGTCCTCTCGACCGACCCGTTCGAGGCCCGCTTTACTTTTACCGCCGACGGCGAGTCGATCGCTCTGACGGTGGCCGATGACCTATCGGTGGTCGGCGTCACGCGATATCCATCTGCCGCGCCCGAGTGACTGGGTTATGTTCCCACTGCGGTGAAACCCAGCGGTCAACGTCCCCGGCGTCGGATTCCTTTATCTCGGTCAGTGTTGGTTCAGCTTGACCGAGTGATACAGTATCAACCCCGTCACAATCAACGAGGATTCCGGAGCGACGTTCGTCCTGTTCGAGGCTCAGGCAGAACCCACGACGATTTTCGACGGACCCGACGAAACGGCTGAGGAAGCCTTGGATGCCCCGGTAGTTCGAGACGCCCCGGAGAACGTGTACAACCGAGTGTTGATCAGGCGTGCACATCAGCGGCTGTCGACCCTGGTACTACTCACCGGTGACCCGGGTCCCCGTCCGGTCGACGCCCGTTCCCGAAAGTGTCAGATCTCCCATTTTAATGTCATACAAATTAACTATAAATGGCCACGGGCGAACAGGTGCTGACGGATTACATGAAATCTGATAAGACGAGTCCCACCGACGGCACGGCGGGCGTAATACCGGACTTTTCGGCGGTTTCGGAACTCTCCACGTTCGGGAAAGTCCGTCTCGTCGGATTCGGGCTGGTTGTCCTCGCGGCGATCGGGCTCGCAGTGTCCGTTCTCGGGGAATTGTTCAGCGTGCTCGTCGTCGGATGGACGGACCCCGTGGGGACGGAACTCGGTATCCACCGTCTGCACGTGATGGTCATCGCACTCACGATCCTCACGACACTTCTGGGTGTGTTCGTCCAGGTGTACAGACCGACACGACAGGTCGCTTCGATGGTGGGGGCGTTCATCAGCATCGTCCTCGCTGCGGCCCTCGCAGTCGGGTTCGGAGGGTCGCTTGGCCAGATCATCCCCTTTCTGACTCTCATCGGGCTCGCGACGATCCTCCACCCAGCCGGCCTGGAGATACTGGACCGAGGAGAGTCGTACAGTCCCGCGATGCTGGCGTTCGTCGTCGCGGCTGCTATCCCCATGCTCGCGTTCGCAGTCAATCAACTGAGCCTCCAGCTTAATTCGGGCGGTCCACACGCTGTCGCCGGTCATTACAGGGTGATGGCGCAGTTCGCGCTGGTTCCGCTCGTTTACGCCCTCCTTGCGGCGATCGGGCTGCGAGGATGGCGAGTGGCCGCATGGCTGGCAGCCATACCGATAGCGTACTACGGCCTGCTGTCGATCTCGTTTCCCGCACAGGCGGGCTCGACGGGCGTCATGTGGGGGACCGGCGCGGTCCTTTGGGCCGTTGGCTTCCTCGTTGTCACGGAGTATTCCCGCATCGGGACATCGTCGGCACTCCGTCGACCCCTGGCGGGCAGGGACTGACCAGGCCTCGAGAGGACATCAGCTCGATCGTCCCGACGAGTGGAGCCTCCTATCGCTCGACATCGATGATGCTCGCCGTCTCGTCGATCGTCACGCGGATCTCGTCATCGTCGACGGCGGCCGTGACAGCAACACGAGGCGGGTCCTCGGAGAGGAGGTCCTCCCCGTGGTCAGTCATGAGTTCGAAAAGATGCCTCACGCTCCCCGGGTCCTCGGTGTGTACGCGCGTCGAAAGTCCGTGGTTCTCGTAGAAGGCGGTCACCGCCGGATGGAACAGCGGGAGCATCTTCGGGTCAGCCAGTGTGTAGTCCTCGCAGGTCCGACACTGGAAGTATGCAAGGAGATCCAACAGCCACCCGCACTCGTCGCACGCACCGCGGGGGTCGTGGTCTTGGCAGTACTCCAGCCGGCTGTCGACCGCCCCCGAGCAGGTCGGACAGACCCCGTTGAACATACTGCGCGCCTTCTGATGCTTGGCAACCTTGCTCGCGGCTCGTAGTTCCGCTGGTGTCCGGCCGACGACGCCGGCCGGTTCGAACTGCGTCAGATCCAGGACCCCTTCCATGTGGTCCTTCACCGATCCCCACTCCGACACGCCCGGGGCGACGCCATCACACTCGGTGCAGGTCCACAACACCACGCCGTCCTGGTAGTTTATCGTCGTCGGCGCCTCACAGATCGGGCACGCCTCGTCGAGTTCGGCGTCCTCGACCGCAGTGTCGTCGATCCCCGTACCGGCGATGATCGACCGGACGAGCTTCAGGCCGGACGTCTGTAATTCATACCCGCCTCGCTCGGTGTGTTGGGTGACGAACGGGCCCTCCAGTTTCTCGAGATGATAGCTGAAGTTCCCCCGGTTGTCGTAGTCAACGCGCTCGAGCAGCCGGGAGAACGGCACGTTGTGATCCGGAAGGGGTTCGTGCTCCTCCCAGAGGGCCAGCAGGATCGCCAGCCGCGTCTCGTCGGCGAGGAGTTTGAAAACCTCGGCCGTGTCAGCCCCGACCGTTGTGCCGGCCGCCTCGAGCGGTGACTCGGCGGAATGGACGTTATCCATCGATCGTTACCCCGCGGCCGCACCGCCGGTCGGGTCCGTCTTTTCCGCCGGGCCGTCCGCAGTTCGAAGCCCGACGCCGACCGCCCCTGCGGATGTCACGACGAGCCCGTTGCCGACGATTCCCACCCAGGCGGGGGTCGAGTGCCCGTATACCACCATGGCGACGATCATGACCGTCATCCCTGTGGCCATCATCAGCAGGGAGCCGCCGACGGGACGTGACTGAGCCCCTGTCAGAAGGCTGGCAACGCCGAACGTCGCGACGGTCACCGTGGCCCCGACCGCCACGGTCATGATGATCCCAAAGGCGGCCGCCTTCCCGAAGGTGATGCCGACGGGGAGGAGGAAGACGCCGACGGTTGCGAGTATCACCGCCGCCGTCACTGCGAGCAGGCCGACGCCGGTCAGCGCCAGGGTCGAGTCCCGGTCGGCGAGTCCCGGGTACATCCCGAGGAGCCCGACGAAAACGATCAGCAGGCACGCGAAGATGACGGTTGGTGACACCGCGACCTCCGTGCCCGCCACGGCCTCGACCCCCGCGGCACCCGTCGGAATCGCGAATCCGCCCCCTGCGAGGAGAAATACCATCGCCCTCCACTCCTCCAGGGGTGCCCGTACTGTGTCACGAAATGGCATACGCCACCGTTGGTATCAACTTAAATGACGTTTGTGGCTGACCCAACGACCGTCTTGCATCTGTTGTGCCGGCTCCCCGGTACCGCTCGCTGTACGAGGGTCTCCACACGGTCGAGAGAGCCGGACCCGAAGCCGGGATACGCCAGCCAATGGCGCTTCATGATGCACCTCTCCTGCCAGGAACGGGACGTTTCTAAGTCTCGACCTCGTGGGACTCTTGATGGCATCATCGTGGGGTATGGACCAGCTGCCGGATTGTGCGGACAAAACCGTCCTCATCACGGGAGCCAACAGCGGTCTCGGCTTCGAGGCGACGAAGGCCTTCGCGGCCAACGGGGCGACCGTGATCATGGCTTGCCGAAGCACCGACCGGGGTCACCAGGCGGCCACCGACATCCGAGACAGCGTCGGCACCACCGGCGCCACCCTGGACGTTCGACAGTGTGACCTCGCGTCCCTCGCGTCGGTCGAATCCTTCGCCAGCGGCGTCGCTCAGGACTACGACGGTCTCGACGTTCTCTGCAACAACGCCGGCGTGATGGCGATCCCGCGGCAAGAAACTGAAGACGGGTTCGAGAAACAGTTCGGCGTGAACCACCTCGGGCACTTCGCCCTGACCGGGCACCTGCTGGATCTACTCATCGGGAGTGCGGGCGAGAGCCGGGTCGTCACTCACTCCAGTGGTGCACACGAGTCCGGGGCGATAGACTTCGATGATCTGCACCGCGAACAGTCCTACGGGAAGTGGGACGCGTACGGCCAGAGCAAGCTGGCCAACCTCCTGTTCGCCTACGAGCTCCAGCGTCGACTGGAAGCGGCCGACGTCACCGGGACGATCAGTGTTGCCTGCCATCCGGGGTATGCGGCGACGAACCTCCAGTACCGCGGCCCGGAACAGAACGGGTCCAGGCTACGCCTGGGCCTGATGAAAGTCGCCAACGCGGTCGTCGCACAATCGGCTCAGAGCGGTGCGTTGCCGTTGTTGTACGCCTCGACCGCTCCCGACGTCCAGGGTGGTGACTACTACGGGCCGGGTGGATTCCTGAGTATGCGCGGGGCCCCCGAGAAACAATCGTCCAGTGAGGCGTCGTATGACGAACGCGATGCGAAACGGCTCTGGACCGTGAGCGAGGAGCTGACTGGCGTAGCGTACGAATTCGAGCGACCCTGGACTGCCGGACTTATGGGACGATAGGAGGACCAGCCCGTCCCTGCCAACGCCGGCCCGAACGGGCTCGGGAGCGACACCGACCTCAAGCCACCGAACGGCCAACATGCACTCTGGAACCACCCGACACCGCCGGCTCATTGGGACGTGGAAGCAGTCACACGCTGTACCCAGCGCGTGTGTCCGTCCCTCCGGGACGGGTTTAGGTTCGTAACTCAAACGTCGGTTTGACGTTGCTCAAGACACTTACCGGTGTGTCTGAAACGGGGTCGTAATGCGTGTGATTACATCGTGAACCGGCGTGGCGTCCTCTCGGGTGCTGGACTCGCCATCACAGCGTCCTTCGCTGGCTGTCTGTCAACACTCGACAGGAGTGGGAGTTCGGACGGAACGGCAACGCTTCCGATCCGCTTCTGGCTCGAAGCGGTCTCACTTTCACCATCCGAACAGGACGCGGTCGATCCGATCGTCTTCGGAGCGCTTTCCATGGCCGAACAGGAGATCGTACAGACAGCACTCGAAGAGGGCGAATACACGGTTGAACAGGGGGCGGAACCGCCCGCATTCGAGGAACTTCGGGGTCGTATCGAACAGAGGACGGGTAATGGCCAGACGCTCGAGGCGTATCTCCAACAGGATGACACCTACCACCGTGTCGGGTTCGCGGATGGGGACCACATCATCGCTCACCCTGACCGTTGATCACGCTGCCGTCGGCACTCCCTGAGCTTTGCTTCCGGGCATAGTGAATGCGCGCCCGGAATCCGAAAACATAGACGCGCCGGTCCGGTACCCCCGCACATGTCCCCGTCGGCAAGTCGATCCGGATCGCCCGTACCGGTCGATGCATCGATCTTCCTCGGGCCTCTGGCGGTCTTGTTGCTGGCAGACTTGGTTCTGCTCTTGATCTCACCCCCCAGCCGGAGTGGCAGAATCGTTCCGACTGGGGCTGTCGGCTGCAATGGCAGGGACGATCGCGGTCGCGGTCGTGACCCGTCCCGTCGGGCCCTGTCGTGGGCAGTCACTCGAGGAACCGGTCGCTGACGTCGTCGTCGGGGACCATGCACCGGTCCTTGCGCCCGAACCAGTCGTAGCGGTTGGCCGCGACGACCTCGTACAGCCGGTCGCGAACGGCGGCCGGTACAACGCGGCTCACGGTCGCCAGCCGGTAGGGCCAGCCCAGGAGTTCCCCGATCCGGATCACGGCGGCGGACTTCGTGTAGACGCGGTCCCCCTCGACGAGGACGATCGTCTCGAGGTCCTCGGTCGGGAGCCCGTGGTCGTCGAGTAGCGCCCGGCCCGGGTCGGACTGCAGCGCGGCGAACCGGAGCCGACCCTCGGGATCCCGCGGGAGCAGGAACCGGACGACCCCGTTACAGAGGTTGCAGACCCCGTCGAACAGGACGACCGGCCCGTCCGGGGTCGGCGTCTCAGTCGGCATGGGCACCCTCCGCGACCGAGTGCTTACTCCGGGAGGCAACAACGTCCAGCCCGGGGCTGTAGTAAGACACGGGTTCGGTCTCGGGCGGCGTGAAGCCGTTGGCCCGGAACAGGGTGTTCGTCTCGACGGTCGCGGCCGCGGGGAACAGTACCCACGGCTCGTGGTCGACGTCCGCACAGCGGAGCGTCCCGTCGGGCGCCTGCGTGTAGAAGCGGTACCGCTCGACGAGGAACGACGCGAGCGGGTCCGTGGGGGCGTCGAACGGCCCGCCGGTCGGCCAGTAGCTGGCGGCGTACCGGGCGGGGCGGGCCCCGGGATGGCGCCGCCGGCTGGCGAACCGCACGCGACCGTCGGTCACGGACAGCGAGACCCGGGCGTAGTAGTACGGCAGGTGGTGCAGCAGGCGCGCGGCGACGACGCTGCCCAGCCCCGCCGCGTCCAGGCTAAAGAAGTAGACGCTCGGAACGCCGTCGCGGGTG
>CAZCXJ010000059.1:0-15573 GCA_964502585.1 uncultured Candidatus Halobonum sp. | reverse complement strand
ACCAGGTCGATCTTGTTCTGGGCGATGACGATGTTCTCGATGCCGATGATGTCCAACGCCATCAGGTGTTCCTGGGTCTGAGCCTGGGGAACGTCCTCGGTGGCCGCGATTACCAACACCGCGCCGTCCATGATAGCAGCACCGGATAGCATCGTCGCCATAAGCGTCTCGTGGCCCGGCGCGTCTACGAACGAGACGGTTCGGAGCGGTTCCGTCTCGGTTCCGCCATGTGTCGGGCACTCCGGGTCAACCGTGTAACACTCGGGGGCGTCACACTCGGGACAGCGCCGCAGGGTCGCGTCGGCGTAGCCGAGACGAATCGAGATACCCCGCTTCATCTCCTCGCTGTGCTGGTCCGTCCAGGAGCCCGAGAGCGCCTGGACGAGCGTCGTCTTGCCGTGGTCGACGTGCCCAACCAGACCAATATTCACTTCGGGCTGTCCACTCACTGTCTCACCTCCGTTGCCTGACTCCTCGACGTTTGCGTCATGATAGGAATTACATGAGTTTCGCCCCGAGCGCCTGATAAAGGTGCTGTTTACAGGCGAACGCGAAAAACCGGTACGGAGAGAGGAACGTCGGGGAATCGGTGCTGCGCGCCGGTTCATCGGCGGGACATTCGCAGCCTCGAGACCACGGCCAGTCAGACGAGGTCCGCAGTCGCGGCTCGGATTTCCGAGACGGACGCATCGGTCTTGAACGCCGTCCCCGAGTAGTGGGCTCGACTAGCCGCGAACCCGGCGTCGCGTAGCGCTGCGAGGAACTCATTCATCGCGCTTGCGGGTCGGCCCCAGAGCTCACACAGGCGGTGTTGATCGTAGTGAGTTGGCGTCTCGAGTTCCGTCTCGACCGTTCCGAGCAGGCGCCGTGCCCGGCTTGCTTCACCCATGGCGTCGGTAACGGCTGTCCGGGTCTCCGCGACGAAGTCAGGATCGGCGACGGGACCGAGCCAGAGGGGCCCGGCGACGACGAATCGACCGCTCCCGCAGTGTGGACACGTACCGTCGTCCGGAGGATTCACATGCCGTCCGTACTCGGTCGTACGCTCCAGACAGTCCTGGCAGTGGAGAACGTATCCCAGCTCATCGAGAGCGTCGTCCGCGGCCGAAGCCGAGGCCTCGAGCTGCAGGTACGTTCGGACGTAGTGTCGGGAAACGTGCGAGCAGATAGGACGGGCAGCCCGGTCGTGACGGGCGGCCGTCCGAACGAGGGCGGATACGAGCACTCGGAGCCCCATCTCGGGATGGTATTCCGTGTTCCGAGGAACAGCATCATATCGCCGGACCCCCGCCGCAAAATGGGCGCCGCAAAGCGGGGCGGTGTCAGTCGCCGTGACACACACCATGGTTCTGGTCGTTGCGAGCGCGGCATCGGCGAACGGCATCGGCGAGCCGAACGGGTCGAGATCGACGATGTCGAAGGTCCGGTCCCGATCGTGCATGACCCAGTTCGCGTTCCCTTCGACGACGGTTCCCTCGAGCCCATTCCGCTCGAGGTTTTTGCGGGCCAGTGTAGCAGCCCCCGGGTCGATGTCCGCACACGTCACGTCGAATCCGCTGGCGGCCGCTCGGACACCCCGGATTCCGGATGCAGTCATGGGGTCAAGGTACTTCGTTGACCGCTGGTCACGGTCGCGGTGTGCCCGGAGGACTGCGATCGTGACGTCCCTGTTGAGTTCCATTTCAGGGTTGTAAAAGACTCCGTCACCAGTGCCGTCGCTGGACCCGTCACGCCTCTCCGGGACTTCGATCGTGACGGAGCCTTCCGTAACCTCCATGCCACTTTCGGCGTGGGGGAGTCTGATAAGGGACGTGGATTAGGAGATACCCGACGACGATCGGACAGGGCAGGCGTGCTTCGGCCTGGAGAGCAGGGCCTAGCTGTGCCGACTCGAGAGATAGGACTCACCGGCACCAGGTGTGCGCCGAAGGGGGTGTACCCGCAGAGGTTCGGGTGCGGTCCGGGGGCTCGGTCGGGGGATTGGGAAGGGATGTGTGACCGCTTACCGAGTAACGAGCGCTTGTGGATCCGCATCAGCCGGTAGTGGCGAGACGTACTCGTGTCCCGCGGTTCGCTCAGCAAACTCCTCCGTCGCGGTGGCGAGTCGAGCCTGGTCTTCAAGTAGATCGTACAGTGTAGCCCCGATCACCTTTCCAGCAAACAGCATGCCGGCGGTACCCAGCTCCTTGCCAGCTGCGACGGCCTGCCAGGAGTGAGGCGGGGTCCCGACGGGCCAGGTTGCCGCGCGGAACCGTCCGAGCGGGACGGTCCAGGAGACGTCGCCGGAGTCCGTCGAGTACGACCCCACCTCGCCGCTGTCGGGGGCATCGATAGGCCTGGTGAACATCGGCGTTCCACGAGCCTCGTTCTGAGCCGATTCCGGAAGCTCGTCCAGCGCGTTTCCGATGGCATCCTCGTCGAGCGTCGCCCGCAGGTCTGCGGCGAAGGACGCCTGCTCGTCAGTCAGACGGAACTCCGCAGCATCCATATTGGCCCGGATTCGGTCGGCAATCGTGTCGTTTGGAAGGACACCGTATGCACCCCCCGTCTTCCGCGCAGTCAGCTCCGTCTGGGTCATCAGTGCGGCCCCCTCAGCACAGTCCTGAACCCAGTCCGCCAACCGTTCGACCGCCGGCCGCTCGGGGGCCCGGATGATGTATTCGACAGTCGCCGTCGGTGGCACGACGTTGGCAGCACCCCCACCCTCACTGATCACGTAATGAATCCGTGCGGCGTCGGGGATATGTTCGCGCATGTACTCCACACCGGTGTTAAGCAATTGAACCGCATCGAGTGCCGACCGGCCAGCATCCGGAGCGGCCGCCGCGTGTGACGATTCGCCCTCGAACGTGAACTCGAACGAGTCGATGGCGAGACACGAGCCCCGAGCCGGCGCGTTGAACCACCCTGGGTGCCAGGACACCAAAGCGTCCGTCGAGTCGAAAACACCGTTCCGGACCATCGCCACCTTGCCGATCCCGACTTCCTCGGCCGGGGTCCCGTAATAGACGATGCTCCCGGTGAGACCGCCACGCTCGATGGCGCGTTTAGTCGCTATGGCCCCAGCCAAGCTTCCGACCCCGAACAGGTTGTGTCCACATCCATGGCCAGGTGTACCCTCCTCAATCGGGCGGCGCTCCGCGACGGCCGCCTGGCTCATGCCTGGCAGAGCATCGAACTCCCCCATCGTCCCCACGACCGGGGCTTCGTCTCCGTATCGAGCGACGAACGCAGTCTCCATTCCCGCGACGCCCGCCTCGACGTCGAATCCCTCGACTGCGAGGGCTTCCTGTAGGCGCCGGCTCGACTCCGTCTCCTGGAGTGCAACTTCCGGATCGGCCCAGATGGCCGCTGCGAGATCGCAGAGTCGCTCCGACTCGTCGTCCACAGCCGCGAACACGTCAGCCTTCGACATGGCCCGAATCCGGATTGGCTACCGGAAAAGGATTCCTGACGATGATTGTTCTACCTACGTGTCAAGCAATGAGGTGTACCTCCGCGAACACACGCGGTGACAGACCCACGATTCTCCCCGGTCAGCGGGGACCGGTTTGATATCCCCTCCCGGTCACCGGTCCGTATGCCCTCGGGGCGTCCTATCGCCGATTACGGTCCGGCGCTGCTGGTGCCGGCAGCCTGGGTTCTCACGATACTCGCTCACGTCACGACGGTGGTGACTGACCAAGTTCTTCTCATCGCCCTCACTGTGATGAGTATCGTCCTTGTGGTGTTCCTTTTGGGTGCCCGAGACGAGCTCTCGGAGGGGGCACTTCGCCCATGGAAACGGGTCCTCGCGGCCGGGTTCATCATTACGGTCATTGGGATCGTTGATCTCCTGGCTACGCCGGGAACCAACGAGGTGCTGGCTGTGACGTTGTACGGATGGATGGTGATCCCAGCGCTCGGGCTGGCTCAGACTGCGACGCTCGTAGAGCGAACCCCCGGTCGGTATCGCCTCTTCGCCGGGGTCACGATGGCCGGGGGAGTCGTGTACTTCGTCGCCCCACTGGTCCCCGGGGCAAGAAACGTGCTGCTCGTTGCTGGACTGGTAGTCGTCGGGACTGGACAGACCGGCGGTGTCGTGAACGCGGCCTATCACAACGCCCAGCAGTCCGTATAGGGGGTCTTCGAGAGCGGAGCCGATCCCGTGGGTTTTGGGCCATGGCGGCCTTTTCTGCTCACGAACGGATGTCCGATCAAGACCGGCCCTGGCACGGCCAATGGGTCTCCATCGAAGATGGCATACCGGAAGACGTCGTGCTGGCTATCGCCGCTCGCCGCGGCATGGGACCGGAGTGTGTCGCGGTGGACTTCGACGACCGATTCGATATTGACGCCGTCTATCTGGCTCCACCGGAGGACTGAATTCTCCCGAGCACCCGTCAGCGGCCGTTCAACCGGTGCGAGACCTGGGATCCGTCGGTCGGTCCATGCCTCAGTTGTAGACGGTCGGTTACGGATTGTCCATCGGTCGGGGAAGGAGTTCGACATCCCTGATCTCGATCCGGGCGCCGCCCTCGTCGCTTTCGGTGGCGATGACCGACCAGCCGTGGGCCTCGGCGACCCGGCGGACCGTTTCGAGGCCGAAGCCGCTTCCGTTCTCGGCCGTCGTGTACCCGCTGTCGAACACGCGGTTCCGATCCTCGGCCGGTATGCCGGGGCCATCGTCGGCGATGTAGAAACCGTCGTCCTCGGGGAGTGAGCCAACCTCCACGTGGACGTCCGTCCCGGCATGGTCGATGGCGTTCTGGAACAGGTTGAGGAGGAGTTGTTCGAGCCGAGTCTGATCGGCCGCAATCCGGGGCGGATCGACGAACGAGAGTTGAGCGTCGAACGTCAGCGTCAACTCCCACACCTCCTGAGCGACGGGTTCCAGTTCGACGGCACTCGTCTCGCGGACGGTAGTCCCTTCACGAGCCAGCGTGGTAAGGTCGTCGAGCAGGAGCTCCATCCGGTCCAGTGCGAGTGCGGCCTCGGAGAGGTTTTCCGGGGCGTCCTCGTCGGCCGCGCCCGCAAGGTCCAGCCGTCCCTGTGCGACGCTCAGCGGGCTTTTCAGATCGTGAGCGATGACGCTCGCGAATTTCTCCAACCGTTCCGTCTGCCGACGGAGCGCGGAAACTTCCCCCTGTCGTTTGATCACCGCCCGCCTAAACCCGAGGGTGATCGCAGTGAGCCCGACGACCGTCAGTGCCCAGACCAGGATCGGGTCGGTCAGCGGCGGCGCGTCGACCGTCAGTCCACTCAGAAGGTCGACCAGCCGACCTAGGGCGAACACTTGCCAGCCAGCGGTCAAGGTTTGGACCTCAAACCCCCGTGAAACGAGGAACAGTGCCAGCGTGAGAGCGAGATACGCCCCGTTGAAGGCGACCTCGGCGACCGGGATCTCCTCGGCAGGTGCGAACGCGACGAACCAGACGATCACTGTCAAAAGGGCCGCGAGCCCGAACCCGGCGATATCGATCGGAATCATCCGCTCCTCTTCTTCCTGGAACAGGTCCCGGAGGTACTCTCGTACGTCTTCGGGTTCCGCCGAGGGAGGACCCTCGGGCTCGTCAACGACACTGATCACCCGCTCGGGGTCGGCGGTCGGTGCCTCCTCTGACTTTCCCCCCATGCACCTGAGGTGGGTTTCGGCCGGGAGGTGTTAATCCTTCCTTCCTCGTTCTCAATCGCGATGAAATCCAAGACTCGATCCCAGGGTCGATCTGGGCGGGATCAGGCCTCGCCGTAGACCGGAACCGCTGCGCCACTGGTCGGGGTTGCGGCGTCGGAACAGAGGAACTGCATCACGCGAGCGACTTCCTCTGGTTTGACCCACTCGTCGTTGTACGACATCATCTCACGGTTCATCGGGGTGTCCAAAACCGACGGCATGACCGCGTTCGCGCGCACGGTTCCGAGGTTCTCCTCGGCGATGGTCTCGGTCAGCAACCGCACCCCGGCCTTCGTCGCCCGGTAGACCCCGTCACCTTCGCCCCCCTCCAGCGATGACCGGGCTGAAACGGAGACGATCGCGCCGTTGGTCGTCCGAAGATAAGGGAGGGCGTGTTTCGAAGCCAGGAACATCGTCTTGAGGTTGACATCGAACAGGAAATCGAACAGATCGACATCGGTTTCGTGGAGCGGATCCCCACCTCGCCAGGTGCCGGCGATATTCAGGAGGTAATCCAGCCGTCCGTGAGTGTCGACGATCGATTCGACAGTGTCAGCAACAATCGTCTCGTCCGTGAAGTCTCCCTGGTAGAAGGTGATGTCTGCTTGCGGGTCCAGCAGGGAGTCCTCGTCGTCGATGTCCACGATGTCGGCCGCGGCGACGGTCGCTCCCGCGTCGGCAAACGCCTCCGCCGTCGCGCTCCCGAGCGCCCCACAGGCTCCCGTGACTAGTGCAACTTCGCCGTCGAAATCGAACGTGGCGGTCATGTGTTTGTGGACGGCGGCGCAAGTGATAAACCGGTCGCCCCGCGGGCGGGCCACCTCCGGACAGGTGGTCCCTTCGTCGCCTGTCAGGCAGTTCTCACGACCGGTGTTAGGAACCATGCTTGGACCTGCACCGACGGAGTGAAGACCGCGCCAGGACATCCGCAACGCGTGTCGTCAGCATCGCCGCTCCGCAGGGCCGGGTTCACGACGTTTGCAGCCAGCCTTCTGATCGCCGCGGTGCTGTTCGTCCTCGATCCAGTGGCGAGTTCGACCGAGGTGGTCTGTCCCGGGCCACCCCAACTGGTTGAATACGCAGTTCGAGAACTCGAGGTCTGGCCCCCCACAGTCATGTACACCGACGGGTGTAACGTCAAGACGTTGCGTCCGTCGTTCGTGGCTGCGGTCATCGGAGCACTCCTCGGGATCACTGGGGCCGTGGTCGGATATGCTGGTGAGGTGGCGGGTCGGGAACGGGCCAGGTAGCGGACCAGTTGTCGACTCCGGAAGTCGGGACCATGGGACGGTCATACTCTGGTCGAGCCCAGGTCGTCTCGGTCCCACCGGGGAACCAGCGGGATTTATCCGCTCGTCGGCCGCTCTACTGGACGAGATGAAGCTCCACGAATACCAGGCCAAGGAGGTGTTCGCCGACGCTGGGTTGCCGGTCCCCACCTCCCGGCTTGCGGCTACCGTCGACGAGGCGGTGGCAGCCGGCGATGAGATCGGGTATCCAGTCGCCATCAAAGCCCAAGTTCAGGTCGGTGGGCGCGGCAAAGCCGGCGGCATCGAACTCGTCGAGGACGAGGACGAAGCGAGAGCTGCCGCCGACCGAATCCTTGGGATGGATCTCAAGGGGTACATCGTCGATCGGGTTCTCGTCGAGGATGCCGTCGACTTCGTGAACGAGCTGTACGTCGGGGTAACGATGGACCGGAGCGTCGGTCGACCGGTCGCGATGGTTTCCAGTCGCGGCGGCGTGAACATCGAGGAAGTGGCCGCCGAAGACCCGGAAGCCATCGCGCGAGAGCACGTCGATCCCGCGTTCGGCCTTCATCCGTATCAGTCGCGTCGCGTCGTGAGCGAAGCGGGCATTCCACGGGATGTCTCCGGCGACGTGGCCGGGGTCGTGCGAACCCTGTATGACTTGTACGAGTCCCGCGATGCGTCAGAAATCGAGATCAACCCCGTGATGGTCACCGCCGACCGGGAAATCATCGCGGCGGACGCGGTAATGAACATCGACGACGACGCCCTGTTTCGGCAGCCGGAACTCGCGGACATGGAAGAGGAGGCGGCCGAGGACGAGTTGGAGGCCAAAGCGAACGAGTACGGCTTTGATTACGTCCGGCTCTCTGGCAACGTGGGGATCATCGGCAACGGGGCCGGACTCGTGATGACGACCCTCGATCTCGTCGACCATTACGGCGGAGAACCGGCGAACTTCCTCGACATCGGAGGGGGCGCAAAGGCCGAACGGGTCACGAACGCACTGGACATGGTGTTTTCCGATCCGAACGTCGACGCGGTTGTGTTCAATATCTTCGGCGGGATCACCCGTGGTGACGAGGTCGCTCGGGGCATCAATGAGGCGCTCGGACGGTTCGACGAGATACCGAAACCGGTCGTGGTCCGGCTTGCCGGGACGAACGCCGAGGAAGGGATGTCGATCCTGAACACTGACCTCGTAGAGGTCGAAGCAACGTTGGAGGCCGCGGTCAAGCAGGCCGTCGAAAACGCGCAGGAGGTGACCGCATGAGCGTCCTCGTCGACGAGGACACTCGCGTCGTTGTTCAGGGAATCACCGGGGGAGAGGGCCGGTTCCATGCCGGACAGATGATCGACTACGGAACGAACGTCGTTGCTGGGGCAGTCCCAGGGAAAGGCGGCCAGGAAGTCGAGGGGATTCCCGTCTACGACACGGTAACCGCAGCCGTCCGGGAGCACGACGTGGACGCGTCCGTCGTGTTCGTTCCTCCCGCGTTCGCCGCGGACGCCTTGTTCGAGGCACTCGACTCGGCGCTCGAGTTGGCGGTCGCCATCACTGAAGGAATCCCGACCCAGGATATGGCGAAAGTGAAGAAACGGCTCACCGAGGTGGATACCCGGCTCGTCGGTCCGAACTGTCCGGGAGTAATTACCCCTGGGGAGGCCAAACTTGGGATTCTTCCCGGCGATATCTTCAGTTCCGGGAACGTCGGGCTCGTCTCCCGATCGGGGACGCTCACCTACCAAGTCGTGGACAACCTCACCAAACGAGGACTGGGCCAGTCGACCGCAATCGGGATTGGCGGCGACCCGATCATCGGGACGACGTTCCTCGACGCGCTTGACCTGTTCGAAGCGGACCCCGATACCGAGGCGGTCGTCATGTGCGGAGAGATCGGGGGTGAGGACGAGGAGCGGGCAGCTGAATTCATCGCGGCAAACATGGAAACGCCGGTGGTCGGGTTCATCGCCGGACGCACCGCTCCACCGGGCAAACGGATGGGCCACGCCGGAGCGATCGTATCGGGGTCCGGAACCGGGACCGCCGCATCGAAGATTTCGGCCCTGAACGATGCCGGCGTGTTCGTCGGTGATACGCCAGACGAGGTCGCCGAGCGAGTCGCCAGCCTCGTGTAGATGACCGGCGAGCCAACCGCCAGGTAGCCCCGGGGATTCGGACCGAATAGTAGTCCAGTCCAGAGAAGGTTTCCGTGGCATGAGATGACACGGCGAAGGTGGCGAGAAACGAAACGCCGTTTAGTTTCCCCCGGCGAACCACCGGTATGGACCGGAAATCGCTCTTGGGGGCAGCACTGATGCTCGTCGGTATCGTCCTGTTTGTGCCCGGAATCCAGCCGACCAGTGGCGGGCTCAGCGTGATCACGCTGCTCGCCGGGACGCTGCTGTTGACCGCGGGAACCTACCTCGTCGGAACGAGCGAGGGCGGCCGGCCGGTCTAGTCCAAGCGGGAGTCCAGACGGTTGGCGGGACTCGGTCGACGGCTCTCCGGCGCGGAGTTCTCCATTACCGACCGCCGGGGGAGAGACAGCGGGTTGACCGTCCGGTGACATCCGTGTTAGCGCGGAGTCAAGTAGTTCGAGCCACAACGTTCGGCCATGACGACTCCAACTCCGGGTCTCCACCACGTCACGTGTGTGGCCGGCGATCCTCAGCAAAACGTCGACTTCTGGGTCGAGACCCTCGGCCTTCGGCTCGTGAAGCGTTCGATCAACCAGGACGATCCCGGTACCTACCACTTCTTTTTCGCTGACGCGGAGGGAACGCCAGGAACGAGCATGACGTTCTTCCCATGGGAAGACCTTCCCGAGGGGAAGGTCGGCGCCGGCCAGGTCTCCCGGACCGCATTTCGCGTGCCCGAAGGGAGCCTGGATTTCTGGGAAGACCGGTTCGACCAGTACGACGTCGAGTACGACGAGCGTGTCGAGCGGTTCGGGGAGACGGTGCTTCCGTTCCGGGATCCGGACGGGCTACCGGTCGAACTCGTCGAGGTACCCATTCCAGCGGACGACCCGACGGTTGCGTGGACAGAGTTCGTTCCCGAAGACTCCGCAATCCGTGGGTTCCACTCGGTAACGCTCTGGTTGGCTGATCCCTCTCCCACGATGGGGCTGCTCCGGACGATGGGACTGGAAGAAACAAAGACACGGGAGGTATCGGATGAGGAACCGGGCACAGAGCGAACCCGGTTCGCGGCGACCGGTCCTGTGGGGAGGTACGTCGACGTAGTTCAGACCACGGAGAACGGGCGACAGGGACACGGGACCGTTCACCACGTCGCGTTCCAGACGCCCACGGACGAGGACCAACGGGCGATGCGAGAAGCCGTCCAAGCGGAGGGGCTGAGTCCGACAGAACAGATTGACCGGCACTGGTTCCGGTCCGTTTACTACCGCGAATTCGGCGGTGTTCTGTTCGAACTCGCGACGAGCGGTCCTGGGTACACTAGTGACGAACCGCTCGAGGAACTCGGCGAACGACTCGTGCTTCCCGGGCGGTTCGAGAACCGGCGAGCACAAATCGAATCCCAATTGCCCGAGGTGACGGTTCCCAGCGCGGGATCTATCGCCCCCGATACCTGACTGGGCCACCTGGCCGCCGGGTCGACACAGGGACACAGGAGTGATGTTCTCAATACGGGCGGCGTCGACCCAAATTCGGGACACGCTGGACGGGCCAGCCAAGCCGATCGAGGCGGCTGCTTGGTTCGAGTTCCTTTCTGGTGGCGGGACGGGGTATCTGGCCCAGATGATTCTCCGACGGACGATACGACTTCCGGATGTTCAAAGGCGAGCCTTCGACAGCCGCGGTGAGCCGCTCCGCGGTCGTCATAGCGGTGCTGCGCCGCCAGCTTCCACGTCCAGCTTTCGGTGGTCGTGCCTGCTGTCTAACCGTTGCTCGGCGCACCGCCGGCCCGTCGGTGGTCCTCCCGGCTCCGGGCTTGGCACTCCTCGATGATGCGGGCTTCGCGTTCGGCGTCGGGGGGCCCGTCAGAGTTGATAACAACCAGCAAATCGACTTAGGACACTCGTCGGCCTTCCAGCGGATGCTGGTCACGGGTCCCCCGGCCTGCTCGTGATCGGGTACAGCGGGTCGCTTGGGGCATCTTGGGACGCGATGGCGCCTATCTGCTTGCCCGGGGCCAACTTGGAGGCGAGTTGCTCGTACGCGGCAGTCTCACCGGCGGGTCGATCACGATCTCGGTGGGGTGAGGTTCCGTCGTCGTTCTCGACGAGAAACTGAAGCATCCGCCGGTCCGCTTCCGGTGGCGTGTCCATCGCCCGTTCGCAACCCTGCTCGACGCAGCATGGCTGTTCCCGTCGTTCAGTACAGAGGTGCTGGCAAGGTAGACTAGCGGAAACAGTCGACGGCTAACCCCTCACGATCGAGGACAGTGCTGAAGGGCACGGTACGGGTTGGGCGGCCAGAGACGCCGTGATTGCCTCCGGGTCAGTGCCGGTCAGCGCGGCGCGAGCCCGTACGGTTCGTCACGGACGTGGCTTTCGGCGAGTAAGACGTACATCGCCTGACTCCATTGGAGATTCGAGTTCCACCGGACTTCGCCGATATCGTCCACACGCTCGGGCAGGAGTCCGGCCGCTGTCGTCCACTTGTCGACGTGATCGAAGAGATACAACGACACGGCGTCCTCACGCACGCCGTTTTGCCACGCGACCATGTCGGCGTATGCCTCACAGAGCGGCCACCCACCGTCTTCCGGGGTCCCCGACGGGGTGTATCGGTCTCCAGGATAGCGCCCGACGACGAGCGACTCCTCGGCACGCCACGCGGGGTGGTCGACGAGCCCACTCATTTCTCGCATCGGGTCGTGGTCGGCATCCACGATGTTCCAGGGCCACACGGCCATGAACGCCGCAGCGTCGGGGCGATTATCCGGCATCGGATCGGCGCCCCACTCGGGGCTGTCGGCAGTGACGTATGCACGTCCAATCATTGTGTCTTTGAGACAGTACTGGTCGACATTCCCGGCCCAAGTGTCGGCCTTCGCCCGGCACGCGTCGGCGAACGACTCTTCGCCGGTCGCCCGTGCCATCGCCGCCATACAGCGGAGACCGGCAATCGCTGCCGCGGTCCCCTCTGTGGAGTGGCCCCAGACCTCCTCCCATGGATCCTGATGTTTCTCCGGGAAGCCGTAGCCGTTGTCCCACTCAAGCAGGAACTCCGCGGCGCGTCTACTCATGTCGTAGTACTCGCCGAGCAGGTCGTCACCCAACTCCTGCCACGCGAGCCAGTGGGCGTAAATCGGTCCGCCCACCTGGTCTAGCTGTAATGCACGCCAGTGAGGGTCGCCGGTCGCGTAGTAGTTCTGCCACCAGGTTCCCCGTCGCTCGATGCCACGTTCGTCAGTCGTCTCGGCGATGATCTGGTTGTCCCGGAACCAGTCGAGCGCCCGTCTAGCGTCATCGGTCGCGCCCGCAGCCAGGAGGGCCTGCGTCACGATGACGAGGTCCCGGGGCCAGATGAACCGGTAGCTCATCAACTCCGGCTTGAACGCCCCAGCAATCACGCCACCTGACGGGTCCTGGGCACATTTGATACTGGTCAATGAGAGTTCGTACAGCTCGTTCGCTCGATCGTCGTCAGTCGGGCCGTCAGCGACCCCATCGTGCCAGGCGCGCCACTCGTCGGCGAACCGCGTCCGTACCGTCTCGTACCCGTCGTCAAGAAGCGAGAGCGCGTTGTCGATTGCGCCCTGCTCGCGTGTGCCGAAGCCGACAGCGGTGAGCCACGCCGGATCCGGATCGTCGCCGACGTGCAGCCCCACCCCGGCGTCGAGGTTTCCCACGGCCCGGCGGTTCGTGTCGATCCATCCGTCGTTCTCCTCGTAGATATCGGCCCACGCACTCCGGGTCGGGCCGCTTGACACTCCTTTCACACCGACCCGATGGCCGTCGAACCGACGGCCCCCCGATTCGGCTCGCTCCTGTGCGACAACGACGTACCGGTCTCCCCAGTGTGCGACGAGCAGCTCCGCCCCCTCGTACTCCAGGTAATAGGCGTCCTGTGTCGCCTCCGGATCCGTGTGGTCATGGCCCTTGATCCCAAGACTGAGTAGCGTGTACAGCGTCCGGTCGCATGACTTGGTGAACGACGCCTGGTTCTCGATCAGGAGCCCACAGGTGTCCACGCCCGTCACGAACGATTGGTTGAGCGTCGCCTCGCTGCCGTCGGCGAACGTGAACCGGTTGGTGAGCGTGACCTCTGGAACCCGGCTAGAGGTGTAGGTGACATCGCTCGACCGTGCGTCGTTCCGAACATCCAGTGTCTGCCCTAGGTCCGCATCCCACAGGAGGGTGTGCAGGTCGTGAAAAACCTCGAGGTCGGCCCGAAAGGCTGCTGTTTCCTCGATAAGTGCGCCGTACCAGCCCAAATCGTCGTCGTCGTATCGGTTGACGGTCGCGAGGATGTTCTGCCCCTCTCGACAGGGGCCGCTCGTGATCGCGTCTTTGTCGCTGGGGGCTCTGTGTCCGCTCGTCGGTTCCATAGACAAATCTCGGGCCGTTAGGTGAAGAAGTCAGGGTTTGGTCCCGCCACGGACACATGCCCGTAGTTCGTGACCGACAGTCGACCTGTGGCGGCCGACAAGGTGTGGGGTATGGGTCAAGTCCGCTTGCCCGATCGTGACATCCGCCCATCCCTGAAAGGGTGGGTTTCCGCTCGACGCGTCCCCGGAACGACGAGGCGGTTCTGCTCGTCCCGAGGGCCCGTCAACGCGGCTCCCGGGCGGAGCGGAGGCGCCCGGTGTCTCTCATGCCGTTCAGGTTCGTTGATACAACCGGACCCAGGGTAGTGCGGGCTCTCAACCTCGGTGGCGACGTCGGGTAAATGCCCAAAGCGGGCACCGGACCGAACGTTTTCATGCCCAGGTAAAAAGACGGGTAACTGATGACGCGCGATCCCCGCGCCTCCATTCGCCGGCTCCGCACCCGGATCGACGAGTCCGACGCCATCAGTGCCGCAGACGCCGCCGCCCTCCGGCGGTACACCCACGAACTCGACTCGATCGGCCAGAGCCGCATCGGCGACCAACAGCACGACAAGTGTCTCATGCGGCTCGTCCGCATCGCCGAGGAGGTCGGCGGCCTCGCTGACGCCCTCGAGGACAAGACCGCCGCCAAGGAGATCGCCGGCTGGATCAACGCCCAGTACGACAACCCCGAGACGAACAAGACCTACCGGGACGCCTTCCGGTCGTTCGGCAAACACGCCACCGAGGGGGACGAGATCCCGGACACGATTAGTTGGGTGCCAACCGGCTATCCCCGCAACTACGACCGGACGCCCGACCCGTCGAAGATGTTCGACTGGGAGGACCACGTCGTGCCGATGTTGGACGCCTGCAAGAACTACCGTGACGAGGCGCTGATCGGGCTGGCCTTCGACATCGGCCCCCGGAGCGGGTCACTCCAGGACATCACGCTGGGCGACCTCACGGATGCCGAGATCGGCCTCCGGGTGACGCTGGAGGACAAGCGCGGGACGCGCAGCCCGGCGCTCGTCCTAGCCCACGACCGCGTCCGGCGCTGGCTGGACGTCCATCCGGCTGGCGACGATCCCGACGCGCCGCTGTGGTCACGCCTCGATCGCCCGACGCCCATCTCGGCGGCGATGATCCGGAAGGTGTTCCGCCAGGCGGCCGACCGTGCCGACATGACGCCGCCAGCGAAGCCGACGCCCACCCGGTTCCGGAAGTCGTCGGCGTCGTATTTCGCGGCGAAGCCGGAGGTGACGCAGGTCGATCTCGAGAACCGCTACGGGTGGGTCCGGGGCAGCGACGAGGCCGCCCGGTACATCGCCGTCGCCGGCGCGGACTCCGACCGGGCGGCGGCGAAGGCCGTCGGGATGGCAGTCGATACGAGTGACGACACGCCCGTCGCGCCCGTCTCGTGTCCCCGCTGTGACCGGGACACGCCCCGGGACAAGGACACCTGCCAGTGGTGTGGCCAGGCGCTGTCACCCAGCGCGGTCACCGCCCGTGACGACGCCGAGGAGCGGGTCCGGCAGACGCTGGCCGAACTCCCGCCGGAGACGGCGACCGAGATGAGCGACGTCCTCGAGTTGCTGGCGGACCCGGGCGTCAGGGCCGAGCTGGAGGCGCTCCGCGACGAGGGGTAGGGCCGCGACACCCGGCCGGGCGCCGCCGTGATCGGATCGTGGGGGACCGGCGCCGCTGCCCGTCGCTCACTGCTCGTCGGCGGACTCCTGCTCGTCAGTGGCCGCCGCGGCGGCCGCCCGGCCCGCGCGGACGAGTTCGAGCGCGCGCTGGGCGTCCTCGCTGGCCGGGACGTCGAGCGCCGCGAGGCGTTCAAGCAGATCGCGGTGGGCGGCCAGTTGGGCGAGTTTCTCCGCACGGTCGGGATCGGTCGCCATTCACCCCCACCTCCGTGGTGTGCGGTATCGAGCGCACGGAGAGCGGTCGTGATTACGTGTCCGAGTCACCAACCAGCCGTCGGAACAAGGTCGCCCGCGAAGCATCGCGGACGATGACAGGGACGCCTGGTATGAGAGGGTTGGTTCTTCTCCGGATACCGAAGTCGCCTATCAGACCGATGATGGATAGACGATGGATTCGGGGCCGGTCAGGATCGGAGCCGTCCTGCGGTCGGAGGCACTCGCAGTGGACCGGCG